>NZ_CAJNKE010000010.1 GCF_905232215.1 Burkholderia sp. LMG 13014 | reverse complement strand
CCACTAGCACCGGCCGCACAAACTTGTATTGGCAATAACGTCCGACGTGACAGTTTTCAATACCACGCTACGCGCTCTCCCCTACGGATATCCGTCAGCGCAGACTCACGCCCTCGAATTCTCCTTACCTCACCAGCCACCCGAAGCAAAGGAAGTATCTGACCTTGTACCTACGTCAGAAGCGAGGCTTGCCGCGCTCGCTATCAAATGAGACATCAGCGGCACAACGTCATCGATGGAAAATTGCGCCAATATCGTCTTTTCACAAACATTGACTTAGCATCCCGCTCGAGACGCCTCATATCGAGCCAATCATCTTGGAAACGTCAGTTTTTATTCAACGACAACACATTGAGACCACGGACATCTTTTCTGAGAACCAACAAAACGTCCCGCAGCAACCATCCCGCCCCTCATCCCCCGTACCGGTATTCGTCAAACCAACTGTACCGGTACTGTACAGAAAACCGTCGCTAAACTGACCTCCATCCCAGTCCAGAACCGAATGGAGAATCCGCGATGGAATTCCTCACCCTGAGCGCGCTGCCCGCCGGCATGCTGTTCGCGCTCGTCACGACGATCACGCCCGGCCCGAACAACACGATGCTGCTCGCGTCCGGCGTCAATTTCGGTTTCCGCCGCACGATGCCGCACCTGTTCGGCATCAGCATTGGCGTCGCGATCCTGATGCTCTGCGTCGGCTTCGGGCTCGGCGAGGTATTCAAGCGCGTCCCGCTGCTCTACACGATCCTCGAAGCCGCGAGCGTCGCGTACCTGCTGTACCTCGCGTGGCGCATCGGCACGTCGGGCGAAGTGAAAGCGCATGGCGGCAAGCCGCGGCCGATGACGTTCATCGAAGCCGCCGCGTTCCAGTGGATCAATCCGAAGGCCTGGATGATGGTGCTGACCGCCGCAACGACGATCCGCCTGTCCGCCGACTATGGGATGAACGCCGCGTGGATGGCCGTCGTGTTCATCCTGATCGGCTTCCCGTGCATCAGCCTGTGGGCCGCGTTCGGGCTCGGCCTGCGCCGCTTCCTGTCGAATACCCGCGCGCTGCGCATCTTCAACGTGACGATGGCCGTGCTGCTGATCCTGTCGCTGTACCCCCTCATCGCGCATCTGTTGGCGTAGTGAGCGCTCACCGCGCGCCCGTTGAGATTCGCCCGATGCAGGCGTACCCTTTTGGTACGGGCGCGCGCAACCGCTTGGCCGGTTGCGCCGCTGCTGCCGGGAGAGTGCTGATGAAGCCATTGCTGAGGGCGGGCGAACACATCGAGGGGATGCACTGGATCGCCGAGTATCACCCGCTCACGCACGAGATTCGCGTGCTGCGCGAAGACATCGAGATCGGCATCTACGGCGCGCCGCCGACGATGTTCGGCGAAGAGGAAGAGATGGGCGCCGCGAACCTCGCCGATCATCGCAGCCGGGAGGCCGCGCTGCGCGCGTATCTGCGCAACTTCGTGAAGAAACACGACGCGGAAGAATAGCCGGCGGCCCGACGGCCGCCGTATCGACGGGCCGGCGCATCGCACCGGCCCGCGCTTCGCTCAATGCCCGAGCGATTCGATCTTGCCTGCCGGCTGCGTCATGCCATGCGGCCGCGCCATCTGCTTGATCAGCAGCGCGACACACGCGAGCAAGCCCGCGACGGCGATCGTCGCGAACACGCCCGCGAACGAGAAATGCCGGCGCGTCAGCTCGGCGACGAGGAACGATCCCGCAATCCCGCCGAAGCGGCCGACGCCGAGCATCCACGCGACACCCGTGCCGCGCCCTTCGGTCGGGTAAAACGCGGCCGCAAGCGCCGGCATCGACGATTGCGCGGTGTTCATCAGCACGCCGGCCACGAACACGACCAGCACGAGCAGCCCGACGTTGCCGGCCGCCTGCCCGATTGCATAGACGCTCACCGCCGTCAGCGCGTAGCACACGGCAATCACGCGGTTCGCGTTGAAGCGGTCCATCAGCACGCCGCAAAGCACCGCGCCCACGCCGCCGAGCGGGAACAGCGCGGAGATCAGCGTCGCGCTCTTCGGCGTCAGGCCGGCATCCTTCAGCAGGATCGGCATCCAGTTGATCGACGCGTAGAAGATCACGAGCCCCATGAAGTACGCGAGCCACAGCATCACCGAGCCGACGATGTACGAGCGCGACAGCACGACGCCGAGGCCCTTGCTGCCGGTCTGCGGCGCGGCTTCGGTCATCGCGAACGAGCCGGCGTTCAGCGCATCGCGCGAGATGCGCGCGAGCGTCGCGCGGATCTTGTCGACGGCTTGGCCGTTGGCGACCATGAAGCGCACCGACTCCGGCATCTTCAGCAGCAACAGCACGCCAAGCAGCAGCGGCGTGACGCCGCCGAGGATCAGCACGCTGCGCCAGCCGAAATGCGGAATCATCCACGCGGCCAGGAAACCGCCGAACGCGGCACCGAGCGGGAAGCCGCAGAACATCAGGTTGATCACGGTCGCGCGGCGCTTGTCCGGGCAGAACTCGCCCATCATCGTGACCGCGTTCGGCATCGCCGCGCCCAGCCCGACGCCGGTGATGAAGCGCAGGATCGTCAGGTGCCCGATCGTCGTCGAGAAGGCGGACATCAGGCACGCGACGCCGAACAGGAATACCGAGCAAAGCAGCAGCGAGCGGCGCCCGAGCTTGTCGGACAGCGGGCCCGACACGAGTGCGCCGCACGCGAGGCCGAACAGCGCGGCGCTCAGCACCGGTGCGAGATCAGGTTTGGTGAGGTTCCATTCGCCGAGCAGCGACGGCGCGATGAAGCCGATCGCGGCCGTGTCGAAGCCGTCGAGCAGCACGATCACGAAACACATGAGGAATACGAGCCATTGAAAACCGCCGAACGGCTGCTCGTTGATGAAGGTCTGGACATCGACCACGGGTGTGCGATTCATCGCTTGTCTCCTGTGTCGATCCAAGTTAGCGCTTCAGCGCTTAC
Source organism: Burkholderia sp. LMG 13014 (assembly GCF_905232215.1). Classification (GTDB taxonomy): domain Bacteria; phylum Pseudomonadota; class Gammaproteobacteria; order Burkholderiales; family Burkholderiaceae; genus Burkholderia. The sequence continues at coordinate 46,600 of NZ_CAJNKE010000010.1, read as the reverse complement.
TTGGATCCCATGCTATGCGGTCGATCCAAGTTGGCGCTTTAGCGCTTACCTGGATCCCATGCTACGCGGTCGATCCAAGTTGGTGCTTTAGCGCTTACCTGAATCCCATGCTCCGCGGGCAACCAGTGTTGGCGCTTCAGCGCTTGCTCTGGTCCCATGCATAGCCAATTTGTTTATAAGCGACGCGGCCTCGGAACCGCGTCTTGCCTTTGTTCGCGCACCGGCCACCCGGTGCACCGCGCGCCGATACTCTGCCGGCGCGTTCATTCATCGTCGAGGCCCGCCAACCTATCAGCGAGCCTCGACGCAACTTCGCACTACAGCCGGCACTTAACCGGCCGCATCCTGTTCCTTGAAGATCCTGTCCGCGAGATGGAACGCGGAATTCGCGGCCGGCACGCCGCAATAGATCGCGGTCTGCAGCAGCACTTCCTTGATCTCGTCGCGCGTCACGCCGTTGTTGCGCGCCGCGCGCAGATGCAGCGCCAGTTCCTCGCCGCGGTTCAGCGCCACCATCATCGCGATGGTCAGCAGGCTGCGCGTATGGCGCGGCAGGCCGTCGCGCGTCCAGATCTCGCCCCACGCATAGCGCGTGATCAGGTTCTGGAATTCCTCGGTCACCTCGGTGCGGTTCTCGAGCGAACGGTCGACGTGCGCGTCGCCGAGCACCGCACGGCGCACCTTCATCCCTGCTTCGTAACGTTCCTGGTCATCCATCGCCGGTGCCTCACGCGGTCAGGAAATCGAGCAGCGCGCGGTTGAAGCCGTCGGTGCACTCGATGTTCGAAATATGCGCGGCGTCGAATTCAACGTGCTGCGCGCCCGGAATCGCAGCGGCCAGTGCGCGGCCCTGGTCGGGCGGCGTCGACATGTCCTTCGCGCCGGTCACGACGAGCACCGGCAGCGCGATACCCTTCACTTCTTCGCGCAGGTCGGCTGCATTCAGCGCGTCGCAGTTCGCCGCATAGCCGTCCTTGTCGGTATGCACGAAGGTGTCGCGGATCGCATCGAACAGGCGCGGCTCGCGCTCGACGAACGCGTCCGTGAACCAGCGCGGCAGCACGGCATCGGCGAGCGCGGCCATCCCTTCGGCACGCGCCTTCTGCGCGCGCGGCGCCCACACTTCCGGCGAACCGATCTTCGCGGCGGTGTTCGACAGCACCGCGCGAACGATGCGCGACGGGAAGCGTGCGGCGAGCGCCGCGCCCGTCAGCCCGCCCATCGAGATCCCGCAGAAATGCGCGCGTTCAATGCCGACGTGGTCGAGCAGGCCGATCACGTCGCCCGCGAGCTGGTCGACCGTGTATGAGCCGGCCGGCGCTTCCGAATGGCCGTGGCCGCGCGTGTCATAGCGCAGGATGTTGAAGTGCTGCGTGAGCGGACGGATCTGCGGCGCCCACATCTGCAGGTCGGCGCCGAGCGAGTTCGAGAAGACGAGCCACGGCGCGTCGTCGCGCGCGGCACGGTCGATCCGGTAATGCAGTTTCACGCCGTTGACAGTGGCGAAAGGCATCAATGTTCTCCTGGTGATTGCGCGCCCGCGTGCAGCGCGAGCACGGCGTCGACGTAGGCCTGTGCCTCGCCGACGTAATGAGCGGGATCGAGCAGCCGCGCGAGTGCGTCGCGCGACAGGTGCGCCGATACGGTCGCATCGGCGGCGAGCACGTCGAACAGCGTCGCGCCCGTGCGCACGGCTTCCTTCGACGCCTGTTCGACGACGTGATGCGCGTCGAGCCGGCCGATCTTGTCGCCGAGCGCGAGCATCACCGCTTCGCCGAGAATCAGCCCGCGCGTCAGGTCGAGGTTCGCGGCCAGGCGCTCGGTGTTCACGTCGAGGCCCGCGACGATCTGCGCGATCTGCACGAGCGCGCCGCCGGTCAGGCGTGCGAGATCGGGCAACGCGTCCCATTCGGCCTGCCAGCCGCCGAGCGCGCGTTCGTGTTCCTGAACCATCCCCGCGAACACCGTCGCGACGAGGTTCGGCGCACGCACGGCAGCCGTCAGCACGGCTGCGCAGCCGACCGGGTTGCGCTTGTGCGGCATCGTCGACGAGCCGCCCTTGCCGGCGGCGGCCGGTTCGCCGAGCTCGCCGACTTCGGTCTGCATCTGCAGCGACACGTCGCGCGCGATCTTGCCGAGCGTACCCGTCAGCATCCCGAAGCAGGACGCGGCTTCCGCAATGCGGTCGCGCTGTGTGTGCCACGGCACGGCCGGTACCGCGAGCTTGAGGTCCGCCGCAAGCGCGGCCGTGACGCCGGCCGCGTGCTCGCGCAGGCTCGCGAGCGTGCCGGCCGCGCCGCCGAACTGCAATACGAGCGCACGCTCGCGCAATTCGGCGAAACGCGCGCGATGGCGCAGCAACGCGTCGAGCCATTGTGCGAATTTCAGGCCGAGCGTGATCGGCAGCGCCTGCTGCAGCCACGTGCGGCCGATCATCGGCGTCGTGCGATGCGTGCACGCGAGTGTCGCGAGAGACGCGCACGCTTCATCGAGCTGCGGTTCGAGCACGTCGAGCGTGTCGCGCAACTGCAGCACGGTAGCGGTATCGATGATGTCCTGGCTCGTCGCCCCCCAGTGCACGAACTTCGCGGCCTCGGGGTCATCGGCCTTCACCTGTGCGGTGAGCTGCTTGACGAGCGGAATCGCGAGATTGCCGCCGAGCGCCGCGCCGTGCGCGAGTGCGTCGGCGTCGAGCCGACTGGCGTCGCACGCGCGTTCGATCGGCGCAACCGCGGCGGCGGGAATCACCTGCTGCGCGGCGAGCGCACGCGCAAGCGCGGCCTCGACGTCGAGCATCCGCTGGATCGTCGCGCGGGGCGACCAGATCCGGTTGAGCGGCTCGGTGCCGCAGATGAGGGAGGTCAGGCGGGCGCTGTCTTCGAGCATGGCATCAGATTGGGGAAACGGCGTGCGCCTATTGTCCACCCAAGCGTGCCGGCATGCGCGCGAGCGCACGCGCCGGCACGCTCGCGGTTCAGGCAGCAGCCTTTTGCGTCGCGTCGATCAGCGGCACGCCGGTCAGCTTCTGCAGTTCGTCGAACGACAGGTCGGTGAAGATCTCGCTCACCGCAAGGCCATCGGCCGTCACGTCGAGCACCGCGAGATCCGTATAGATGCGGCTCACGCATTGCACGCCGGTGACCGGATACGAGCACTGCGCGACGATCTTGCTTTCGCCCTGCTTCGTCAGGTGCTCCATCATCACGAACACCTGTTTCGCGCCGATCGCGAGATCCATCGCACCGCCGACCGCCGGAATCGCATCGGGCGCACCCGTATGCCAGTTCGCGAGGTCGCCGTTGGCCGACACCTGGAACGCGCCGAGCACGCAGTAGTCGAGGTGGCCGCCGCGCATCATCGCGAACGAATCCGCGTGATGGAAATACGCGCCGCCGGTCAGCAGCGTCACGTGCTGCTTGCCGGCGTTGATCAGTTCGTCGTCTTCCTCGCCGGGCGCGGGCGCCGGGCCCATGCCGAGCAGGCCGTTCTCGCTGTGCAGGAAGATTTCCTTGCTCGGGTCGAGGTGGTTCGCCACCAGCGTCGGCACGCCGATGCCGAGGTTCACGTACGCGCCTTCGGGGATGTCCTGGGCGACGCGCTTGGCCATTTCATCGCGGGTCAGTCGTTTCATCTGGATATCTCCTTAGGCGGCTTTCGATGCGTGTTCGGCGGCCAGTTCGGCCGCGTGCGCGGCCTGCGGCACCTCGACGATGCGCTGGACGAAAATGCCCGGCGTCACGATGTGTTCCGGGTTCAGCGCGCCGAGCGGCACGACTTCCGACACCTGCACGATCGCGACCTTCGCGGCGCTGGCCATGATCGGCCCGAAGTTGCGCGCGGTCTTGCGATACACGAGATTGCCCCAGCGATCGCCCTTGTACGCCTTCACGAGCGCGAAATCGGCGTGGATCGGCGTCTCGAACACATACGGCTTGCCGTCGATCACGCGCGTTTCCTTGCCTTCCGCGAGCTTGGTGCCGTAGCCCGTCGGCGTGAAGAAGCCGCCGATGCCGGCGCCCGCCGCGCGGATGCGCTCCGCGAGGTTGCCCTGCGGCACGAGCTCCAGCTCGATCTCGCCCGCGCGGTACAGCGCGTCGAACACCTGCGAGTCGCTCTGGCGCGGGAACGAACAGATGATCTTGCGCACCTGCTTCGCCTTCAGCAGCGCCGCGAGGCCGGTCTCGCCGTTGCCCGCGTTGTTGTTGACGATCGTCAGGTCGCGCGCGCCCTGTTCGATCAGCGCGTCGATCAGCTCGGACGGCATGCCGGCCGTGCCGAAGCCGCCGATCATGATTGTCGCGCCGTCGTGGATGTCGGCCACCGCCGACTGAAGCGATTCGAAAATCTTGTTGACCATGTCTCTTCCTGATACGAACCCGCGGCTCGATGCGCGGCCTGTCGAGGGGACACGCGCGTGCCGCGTGCCGCGCCGGGGCCGATATCGACTCCGGTATTTGTTCGCTATTCGAACCTAGATTCGATTAGCGAACGATGGGCCGATCATAGAGTCGCGCACAGCGCGTTGTCAAGGCGGGTTCCCTCGGGGGCCGCTGCGTCGTCGAACGGCAGCCCGACGTAGTTTTCGGCGAGTGCCTGCGCGGCGGCCCGCGAGCGCGTCACGTATTTCAGCTCGGCAAACTTCAGGCGATTGACGAACGGCGAGTCCTCCGGCGACGAGTGCAGCATGTTCGTCATGAAGTACGAGAAGTGCTCGGCGCGCCACACACGCTCGAGGCAGGTCGCCGAATACGTGTCGAGCAGCGTCGCGTCGCCGTTGCGGTAGCGCGCGCCGAGCGCGCGGGACAGCGCGCGGACGTCGGCCACCGCCAGGTTCATCCCCTTCGCGCCGGTCGGCGGCACGATGTGCGCGGCGTCACCGGCGAGGAACAGGCGACCGTGCTGCATCGTCTCGGATACGAAACTGCGCATCGGCGTCACGCTCTTCTGCGTGATCCGGCCCTCGGTCGGCGTCCAGCCCGTGTCGTTCGAGAAGCGCGTGTGCATTTCGTCCCAGATCCGCGTGTCGGACCATTCGGTGAGGTCTTCGTCAGGCTTGCATTGCAGGTACAGGCGCGTGACCGTCGGCGAGCGCATCGAGAACAGCGCGAAACCGTTGTCGTGATGCGCGTAGACGAGCTCGTCGAGCGACGGCGCCGCGTCGGCGAGGATGCCGAGCCACGCGAACGGATAGACACGCTCGAACGTGTTCAGCCGCTCGGCCGGAATCGTCTGGCGCGCGATGCCGTGAAAGCCGTCGCAACCGGCGATGTAGTCGCAGTCGATGCGGTCTTCGCGGCCGTCGGCATGCTTGAACGTGACGAACGGGTGCTCCCCTTCGACGTCGTGTAACGCGACGTCGCTCACTTCGAAATGCATCGCGTGGCCATGCTCGACGCCGGCTGCGATCAGGTCGCGCACGACTTCATGCTGGCTGTAGACGGTGATCGCGCGACCGCCGGTGAGCGCGGACAGGTCGATGCGATGGCGCTGGCCCGAGAACAGCAGCTCGATGCCGTGGTGTTCGAGCCCTTCGCGACGCATCCGGTCGCCGAGGCCGGCGTCGTTCAGCGTGTCGACCGTGCCCTGCTCCAGCACGCCGGCGCGGATGCGGTTCTCGCAGTATTCGCGCGAACGCGCTTCGACGAGGATGGAATCGACGCCTTGCAGGCGCAGCAGATGGGAAAGCAAAAGGCCGGACGGACCGGCGCCGATGATGGCGACCTGGGTGCGCATTGTTCGTCTCCTGAACATTAATTCGAATCGTCGAACACATTTGAGCGCTTTCCCGACTATGCGGCAACGCGATTCAGGAGATATGTTGTATACGTTTTGACGATACTGGCCTGGCGATGGATGCGCTCGATCTGAACCTCATTCCCTACCTCGTCGCGCTCGACGACACGCGCAACGTGAGCCGCGCGGGCGACCTGCTCGGCGTCAGCCAGCCGCGCGTGAGCACGGCGCTCGGCCGCCTGCGCGAGTATTTCGGCGATCCGCTGTTCGTGCGCACCTCGCGCGGGATGGAGCCGACGCCGCGCGCGCTCGCGCTGCTGCCGGCCGCCCGCGACGCGCTCGCGCAGATTGAACGCGGCCTCGTCGCGCCGCACGACTTCGACCCGGCGGCGAGCACGCATACGTTCTCGATCGCGCTGTCGGACGTCGGCGAGATCGTGTTCCTGCCGAAGCTGCTGCAGGCGTTCGCGACGCGCGCGCCGCATGCGAACCTGCGCTCGGTCTCGCTCGCGCACGACGAGGTCGGTCGCGGCCTCGAAGCCGGGACGCTCGATCTCGCGGTCGGCTACTTTCCCGATCTCGACGGCAACAACTTCTTCCAGCAGCGGCTGTTCACGCACCGGTTCGTGTGCCTGATGCGGCGCGGCCATCCCTTCGAACAGGCGCCGCCGTTCACGGTCGAGCAGTTCCTCACGTGCGGGCACGCGGTGGTGCGCGCCGAAGGCCGCAGCCAGGAAGTGCTCGAGAAGTACCTCGCGAAGCAGCGCATGCAGCGCCGCGCGGTGCTCGAGACGCCACACTTCATGAGCCTGCCGTTCATCCTGAGCCGCACCGACCTGATCGCGACGGTGCCGCACGCGATCGGCTATGCGTATGCGGCCGAGCACGCGTTCATCGTGCCCGTCGAGCCGCCGCTCGCGCTGCCGCGCTTCGACCTGAAACAGCACTGGCATCGCAAGTACCACAACGATCCACGCACCGCGTGGCTGCGCGGCGTCGTCGCGTCGCTGTTCAACGACGAGCAGGACGAATGGCCGAAGTGAGCCAGGGCCTGTTCCCGCGAATAGTGCGCGTTCCCCCGTTTGAAGAAATTCATTCGTGGGGCCAGCGCAAACCCGCTATTAACGGGAACAGGCCCTAGCCCTCGCACGCGACCCGCGAAAGCATGAAACAATGCCCGGATTCCGCGCCGCCCCGGCGGCGGCATTCGATGGAGCAGATAGATGGGTAAAAAGAAGTCCGCGCGGCCCGAGCCGGCCGCATCCCGCCCGAGCCGTGAAGAAGCAGAAGACGCAGTTCGCGTGCTGTTGCGCTGGGCCGGCGACGACCCGGCACGCGAAGGCCTGATCGACACGCCCGCACGCGTCGTGCGCGCGTACGAGCAGTTCTTCGCCGGCTATGCGCTGGAGCCGCGCGACATCCTCGCGCGCACGTTCAGCGAAGTCGACGGCTACGACGAAATGATCGTGCTGAAGGACATCCGCTTCGAGAGCTACTGCGAGCACCACATGGTGCCGATCATCGGCCGCGCGCACGTCGCGTATCTGCCGAATCATCGCGTGGTCGGCATCTCGAAGCTCGCGCGCCTCGTCGACGCGTTCGCGAAGCGCCTGCAGATCCAGGAAAAGATGACCGTGCAGATCGCCGACACGCTGTTCGACGTGCTGCAGCCGAAGGGCGTCGGCGTGATCCTCGAAGCCGCTCACCAGTGCATCTCGACGCGCGGCGTGCACAAGCCCGGCGTCGAGATGGTCACGTCGCGCATGCTCGGCACGTTCCGCACCGATCCGTCGACGCGGCGCGAATTCCTGTCGATCGTCGCGAATCCTTCTTCAGTGAACCTGACGAATACGTAATGGCGCAGACGAAGCAAGCGGCGCACGCGCCCGTCGTGCTCGTGACCGGCGCCGCGCGCCGGGCCGGGCGCGCGTTCGCCGAGTATTTCGCCGCGCACGGCTATCGCACCGCGGTGCATTACGACCGTTCGGCCGATGCCGCGCAGGCGGCGGCCCGCGCGATCGCCGAACGCGGGCACGAATCGGTGGCGTTGCAGGCTGATCTGTCGGATGCCGCGCAGATCACCGCGCTGATCGACCAGGTGTATGCGCGCTTCGGGCGCCTCGACGTACTCGTCAACAATGCGTCGGTATTCTGGCAGGACCATTTCCCGAGCTTCGATCTCGCGGCGTTCGACCAGGCGTGGGCCGTCAACTGCCGCGCGCCGATCCTGCTCACGCGCGCGTTCTACGAACGAGCCCGCGCGGCCGGCACGCAGGGTGTCGTCGTGAATGTGGTCGACCAGAAGATCAAGGAAAACTTTCACCGCGACCATTTCAGCTATACGGTCGCGAAAGCCGCGCTCGGCAACCTCACGCAGATGCTCGCGCTGTCGTCCGCGCCGGTGCTGCGCGTGAACGCGGTATTCCCCGGGCTGATGCTGCCGAGCGACGACCAGACGCAGGCCGACTTCGAACACGCGAGCCGCGCATCGACGCCGCTCGCGCGCATCGCAGGCCCCGACGATGTCGCGAGCGCGATCCTGATGCTGACGGGCAACGCGTACAACGGCGTGGATTTCGTCGTCGATGCGGGGCAGAACCTGATCCGCGTCGACCAGGACGTGCTGTACAAGCACCGCGCGCCCGACGGCAAGCACTGACCGACGGCGCGGCGGCGGCCGGCGGCCGAGCGCCGCGTTACGGCTTCTCGGCGCTCCCGCCTTCGCGCACCTTGCCTTGCGCGACGCTCGTGCCGGCCGGCACGCTGTGCGTGAGCCACACGTTGCCGCCGATCACCGAGCCGCGCCCGATCGTCACGCGGCCGAGAATCGTCGCGCCCGCATAGATCACCACGTCGTCCTCGACGATCGGGTGCCGCGCATTGCCCTTGACCAGCGCACCGTCGCCATCGGCCGGGAAACTCTTCGCGCCGAGCGTGACGGCCTGATACACGCGCACGCGCTCGCCAATGATCGCGGTCTCGCCGATCACGACGCCCGTGCCGTGGTCGATGAAGAAGCTCGGGCCGATCTGCGCGCCCGGGTGGATGTCGATGCCGGTAGCCGAGTGGGCGATTTCATTGATGAACCGCGCAAGCAGCGGCACACCAAGCCGGTGCAGCGCGTGCGCGAGCCGGTGGTGCATCATCGCCAACACGCCGGGGTAGCACAGCAGGATCTCGGTGATGTGCTGCGCGGCCGGATCGCCCGCATACGCGGCCTGGATATCGCTGACGAGCAGCGCACGGACCGCCGGCAACTGCCGGCCGAATTCGCGCGCGATTTCGAACGCGCGTTCGTCGAGCTCGGCGAACGGTGTATCGGCATGCTCGGGCAGGAACGGCAGCGCACGGCGGATCTGTTCGGACAGAATGCGCAGCGTGCTTTCGAGCGTGTGGCCGACGTAGAAGTCGACGCTTTCGTCGGTCAGATCCGGTGCGCCGTAATGCGTCGGAAACATCGACGCGCGCAGGCCGGTCACAATCTTGCAGATCGCATCGCGCGACGGCAGTTCGCGGATGCCGCGCGGATGACGCGTGCGATGGAGTTCCTCGCGCGACTCGCGCAAGCCGGCAACGATTTCTTCAAGGCCCCACTGACGGGCGGGTGATGTCGACATATGCCAATGCAGGCGGCCGCGCTCGGTCGCACGGCCGCTAATAAAGTGACGGGTTCCGCAAGATTACCGCGTTTTTTGTCAGGCGGCGGCCCGCCGGGGATCGGCCGGACGGCCGATGGCGCCGAATCGCGGCGGCGTCAGATCGTGATGCTGCTCGCGTCGATCCACCGCACGGCCCAGTCGCGCGCGTGCGCGATCGCGGCGCCTTCGTCGTGGAACTGGAGCTCGATCGGAAAAAACCGGTTCGCAACGAGCTCCCCGTCGCTCGATCGGGAGATCACGACGTAGGGCTTGAACGAACCGTCACTGGCGCGCGCGGGCGCGCAATTCAACAGATAACCGCGGTGCGTGAACGCAGTAGTCGCTTGCATGAATCGGCCACCTCTAGTCCCTTGCTTTGTTGTTCACTACCCGTCTTTAAGGGTGCTGCGGCGCCCCCGGCGCGGGCAGAGGCGGCGCGACCGAATCCCCTGTCGCCGCTTCGCAGGAAAAGAATCATACTCTGTAGAAAACGGGTCTTCTAGCTGAAATAAATCATGACAAATCAGTGCGCGTCGCGCGACCGCGGCGATCGCCCGCGCGCCTTTTCCCGTCACGCCCGGAACGGGATTTGCTTCGATCCGGAACGCTTCGCCGCGAGGAGAGCCGAGATGGAAACATCCGGTCAAACCGATCGTTTGCGCCCGCGCAGCATCGAGCTCGACAACGACGACACGCACGACAGCACGGTCGACACCGACGGCAAGAACCGCGAGGCGTCGCGCCTCGCCGGCGGCGGGCCGATCTCGCCCGACGAGATCACGCGCAGCAACGCGTCGCTCGTCAATGCGATGCCGGAAGCCGGCGACGGCTTCGCCGGTTTCGACAGCCGCCCCGGCGGCAATCATCCGGCGTTCGCGCTGCGCGCCGGCTACATGGTGATCGAGAAAGGCTTCGACGCGCCGCCACCCATGAGCGATGCGCTGTTCGGCCCCGTCCACCGGATGCACGGCAGCGCGTACTGGCCCGGCCACCAGCGGCGGCCGGAGCGCGTATTCGAGCTGACGGCCGTACCGAAGTAGCCGGCGCGGCGTTTGAATCGATCGTTCGTTTGCGAACCGGCATCGGTCGATGGCGGATGGCTGCGGATCGGTGCGCGCGACTGTGCGCCGACCGCGCACGGATCACTGCGCGCGGCAAAAGCGGACGATTCCACGCAGCGGCACCGGCGGTTTCATGCCTGCCGTGAATCGCACCGACGCACATGCGTTGATCGAGGTCATGTCGAAACGGCACGGTTGCGATTGAATGGCGACGGGGGCGATGCGTCCGCGTGACTGCCGCGCCGCGCCGTGTCGATGCGACCGGCGTGCGCGGCAATGCGTGTGCACGTGCCGCACGCGACACCGATGCTTGTGCATGCCATCCCGTCGACGCTGCGGAAGGCGGCGGCAACCACGCCGCACGACGCGCGTCACACGGCGCGCGGCGCGCGGCGCGCGGCGGAGCATGCGTCGCGTGCATGGCCGTGCGCCACAGAAACGGCAGCGGTGCCGCCGCGCGGCACGGCCGGCACCTCACTGCAAAGTCCCGGTCATTGGTTTACTCTGCCTCGCAGCATTGCACATTGCGCATTGCCCAGCCCGATCGGCCATCCGGCCGACTTCGTTTCAACCCGCCACTCGGAGACACTATGTACAAGCGTATTCTGGTTGCCGTCGACGGCAGCGACACGTCCCGCCATGCATTCGATGCCGCGCTGGCGCTCGCGAAATCGCACGGCGCCGAGCTGCAACCGTTCTACGTCGTCGAGAACGCCGCGATCTACTACAACGTGCCCGGCTACGATCCGTCCGTGCTGCGCGATCAGCTCGTCGCGCAGGGCAATGCACTCGCGAAGGATTTCGCGACGCTGATGCAGGCAGCGGGCGTGAAAGGCGAGACGAAGCTGAGCGAAGCGACGTCGCTCAACGACGTGTCGTCGCTGATCCTCGACGGTGCGAAAGCATTCGGTGCCGATCTCGTCGTGCTCGGCACGCATGGCCGCCGCGGGTTCCGCCGCCTCGTACTCGGCAGCATCGCCGAGCAATGCGTGCGCCACGCGACGCTGCCCGTGCTGCTGATTCCGGCGGCCGCCAACGTCGACGAACCGGCAGCATGAACGGCGTTCGGCATGCGCGGCCGGTCGCGACGTTTTGTCACCCGACAGCGGCAAGTTGCGGTGGGACAATGATTCCGTCGATTCAACGCCGGAGTAAACGATCATGCTGACGCCCGTCGCCACACGTCCCGCCGCCACGCCTCATGCCGGTAGCTGGGCTCCTCGCCAGGCCGCGCACTGCTCGACGTGCGCCATGCGGCACCTGTGCATGCCGCAGGGCCTGGCGCCCGAAGCGCTCAGTCGCCTCGAGTCGGTCATCTGCGCGGCGCGCCCCGTCAAGCGCGGCGAAGCGCTGTTCCGCGAAGGCGACGCATTCGACAACCTGTACGCGGTGCGCTCGGGTTCGCTGAAAACCGTCGCGACGCGCCACGACGGCCGCGAGCAGGTCACCGGCCTGCATCTCGCCGGCGAAGCGCTCGGCCTCGACGGCATCTGCGACGACACGCATCCGCGCACCGCGGTTGCGCTGGAAGACAGCTCCGTCTGCGTGATCCCGTATAGCGCGCTCAAGACGCTGTGCTCGGAAGCCGGCTCGATGCAGTTGCGCATGCACAAGCTGATGAGCGAACAGATCGTGCGCGAAACGTCGCAAACGATGCTGCTCGGTTCGCTCAATGCCGAAGAGCGCGTCGCCGCGTTCCTGCTCGACGTATCGTCGCGCTACCTGAAGCGCGGTTACTCGCCGTCGGAGTTCAACCTGCGGATGACGCGCGAAGACATCGGCAGCTACCTCGGCATGACGCTCGAAACGGTCAGCCGCACGCTGTCGAAATTCCAGAAGCGCGGCCTGATCGAAATGCAGGGCCGCCACGTCCAGATCGTCGATTTCGACGGCCTGCATCACGTCTGATGCCGCACGGCGCGCGCCTCGCGCGCCGCCCGCTTCGCGTCACCAATCAGTCGAGAAACAGCGCGGCACGTGCCTTCAGCGCCGCGCTGAAATCGTCGAGCCAGCCGATCGACAGGCGCCAGCTCTGCCAGTACAGATCGATGTCGACGGTTCGTCCGCGCGACATGTCGACCAGTTCGCCCGCCGCCAGCTGGCGGTCGACCATCCGGTCCGGACACATTCCCCATCCCAATCCCGTTTCGCACGCACGCAGGTAGCCCGCGACGTGCGGTATCCAGTGCTGCGGCGGATCGAGATCCGCACGCGTCACGCGCCGGATGAAACGCGCCTGCAGCCCGTCCTTCGGATTGAACATCACGCACGGCGCGCGGCGCAGCGCATCGCGCGTAATGCCCGCGTCGAAGTAGCGTTCGTAAAACGCCGGCGAGCACACCGCGCGATAGCGGATGCGCCCGAGCCGCTCCGAGCGGCAACCCTGGATCGGCTCGGCCTGCGCGGTCACGGCGCCCTGCACACTGCCGTCGCGAATGCGCGAAGCCGTGTAATCCTGGTCGTCGATCACGAGGTCGAGCAACGTCTCGCGCTCCGTGCAGAACGGTCCGACCGCGTCGATGAACCACGTCGCGACGCTGTCGTCGTTGACGGCCACACGCAACGTCGGCCACGCGCTCGCGATCTGACCCGGCAGCGCCGGCATCCGGCCCCCCAGTTCGGCCTCGAGCAGTTGCACGCGCTCGGTGTGCCGGCACAGCAGCGCCCCCGACGTCGTCGCGACGCACGGCTGCCCGCGCTTGACGAGCACGCTGCCGACCCGTTCCTCCAGCAGCTTCACGCGCTGCGACACCGCCGACGCCGTGACATTCAGCTCCTTGGCCGCCCGTTCGAACGAGCCGTGCCGGATCACGGCCGCGAGGGCATCGAGCAACGCGTAGTCGAGCATTAGATTTCCTTAATCTGCATTAGGTGAATTAGCTTCTCTTATTTTCATGCTGACCGCAGACTAGCGCTACCCGATTCATCCGTCCACTGCTTCTACTGCTGTCACTCTCCATGAACTGGCTCGCTTTTTCCCACGGCGCCGCACTCTGCGGATCGCTCATCGTCACCATCGGCGCGCAGAACGCCTTCGTGCTGCGGCAGGGCATCATGCACTCGCATATCGGCAAGATCGTGCTGCTGTGCGCGCTGTCCGACATGATCCTGATCGGCGCCGGCGTCGGCGGCGCATCAGTGCTCGTCGAACGCTATCCGACCTTCGTCCACGTCGTGCTGTACGTCGGCCTCGCGTATCTCGCATGGTTCGGCATCAACGCGCTGCGCCGCGCGTTCAAGCCGGGCCACGAAACGCTCGACGTGCGCGGCGACGCGGTCGCGCCGCCGCCGCAAAGCGGCCTGGCGATCGTGCTAATGACGCTCGCGTTCACGTGGCTGAACCCGCACGTGTATCTCGACACGTTCCTGCTGATCGGCACGGCCGGTGCGCGCGAGCCGGAAGGCACGCGGCTCGCGTTCGCGATCGGCGCGATGTCGGTCAGCGTCGTGTGGTTCCTCGGGCTCGGTTACGGTGCGCGACTGCTGGCACCGTGGTTCCGCAAGGCTGTTGCGTGGCGCGTGCTGGACGGCGCGATCGGCAGCATGGTGCTGTTTCTCGCGGCCGTGCAGTTGCGCTGACCGGCTCACCGTCGCACGGGCGGCCGCTTGCCGCCCGTCGTCCCGCCCGCTCCGGCGCTACACCGGAGCCCCCTTCCCGCCCTTCCACCCGCTCCCGCCCACGCGCGGTTCCGCGCCCCGTCGCGCCAGCCGCGACAAAAAATCGGTTCCCGATCGAACGCAGCCACACGAAGCGCTCACGCAGCGGACGGGGTGTCCGTCATCCGCGTCAAACCGTCCGTCATCGCGACGGCGCACCGCCTGCACAAATCGAAGCGATCGGCGAGAATGTCCGGCGTCCCGCGACAACGGCGTGACCGCACCGCGTACCCCGTCGTCTCGCCGCGATCGTTTCGGCCCATCCCGCAGTTCAATTCCGTCACCCCGCAGATATCGGAGCAGAACATGGCACTACGCACCCTCGGCACGTCGAACATCCAGGTTTCGCCGCTCGCGTTCGGCGGCAACGTCTTCGGCTGGACCGTCGACGAGAACACGTCGTTTGCGCTGCTCGACGCGCTCGCCGACACCGGCATCAACTTCATCGACACGGCCGACGTCTATTCGGCCTGGGCCCCCGGCAACAGCGGCGGCGAATCGGAAACGATCATCGGCAAGTGGCTCAAGCGTTCCGGCAAGCGCGAACAGGTCGTGATCTCGACCAAGGTCGGCCTGCTGGCCGCGCGCGCGGGGCTGACCCGGGACAACATCCTGAAAGCCGCCGACGATTCGCTGCGCCGCCTGCAGACCGACTACATCGACCTGTATTTCTCGCACAGCGATCTCGCCGATTCGGCCCCGCTCGAAGAAACGCTCGGCGCCTATCAAACGCTGATCGACGCGGGCAAGGTGCGGATCATCGGCGCATCGAACTACAGCGGCGCACGGCTGCGCGAAGCCGCCGACATCAGCAAGCGCGACGGCCTCCCCGCGTACCAGGTCATCCAGCCGGAGTACAACCTGCTCGACCGTGCCGACTACGAGCGCGATCTCGAACCGGTCGTGCGCGACCTGAAGCTCGGCGTCGTCAACTACTACGCGCTCGCGAGCGGCTTCCTGTCGGGCAAGTACCGCAGCGAGGCCGACCTGAAGAAGAGCGTGCGCGGCGATCGCGTCGCCGGGTATCTCAATGAACGCGGGCTGTGCATTCTCGCCGCGCTCGATGCGGCGGCCGACAAGCACGGCTCGCAGCCCGCCGCGATTGCGCTCGCGTGGCAGATCGCGCGGCCGACGATCACCGCGCCGATCGCGAGCGCGACGTCGCTTGCGCAGCTGGAATCGCTCGGCGAAGCGATTCGCGTCACGCTCGATCAGGACGACATTCGCCGGATCGACGAGGCGAGCGCAGGCTGAAGTCGGTGGCGGGCCGGTCGATCGGATCGCGCCGTCGGTGCGGTTCCGCGACCGGCCGGTGTCATGTGCGCGCCCGTGTCGCCGCATTGGCGGATGCGGGCAATCCGGGACTGCCGGATGGATACAATGGCGTGCGCCCGGGCGGCCTGCCGCACGGCCCGGCATGGCCGGACCGATATCCGTGACGCCCCGGACCCACACCACGCACACCGACCGCCCATGCCCAGGAACGCCCGTCGCACCCGCTACGTCCACCCGTTCGCCGCCCTGCTCGCCGTGCTGTCCGCGTGCGTGCCAGCCGTGTCCCGCGCGGGCTGGTACGAAGTCGTGAACTACACCGGCACGATCGGCAATGCACCCGTCCACGTATCGCTGCAGACCTACGACGCCATCAACCGCAAC
This sequence comes from Burkholderia sp. LMG 13014, assembly GCF_905232215.1. GTDB lineage: Bacteria > Pseudomonadota > Gammaproteobacteria > Burkholderiales > Burkholderiaceae > Burkholderia. The sequence goes on along the minus strand of NZ_CAJNKE010000010.1, from coordinate 30,855 downwards.
GACGCGGGCCGCTGGCGTGTCGACGGCAGCTACTACTACGACGCGCATCGCAAGCCGATCCCGTTACGGGGCCACCGCGAGCCCGACGGCCGCATGACGCTGTGCGAAGCGTCGCCGCCCACGTCGACCGCCGAATCGCCGGTCGTACCGGCCGCCTCCCCGTCGCGGCCAAAACCTTGCCCGATTGCGCTGAACATCGCCGGCCATGCGGCGACCGGTACATGGGACGACGGCCGCAAGACATTCCCGATCACGCTGAACGAAGTCGGACGACTGAACGACCACGATCAGGATCACCTCCAGCTCGACGGCACCGTCGATATTCCGATGTGGTATCACACGAAGACACACATGCTGGTCGGCGTCTATGCGCTGTCCGACGGGTGCGGCATTGCCATGCAGTCGCTGCGGGCCGTGAACATCGCGACGGGCCGCACCGAGCGCACGATCCCGCTCGCATGCGACGCGGGGATGGTGATGACGTCGATCTACGCGAACGTCACCGACGCGCAACGGCCCGGCCATGTGACCGTCGAATTCCGCGACAACCGGATGGGTTACGAGCAGGACGTTTCGCTCGGGCTGACGTCGTCTTCGTCGAAATAAGCCGGCGACACCTGTCTGCAGTGCGTACCGACATGCACGCCACCTAGACGAAAACCGTCGTCGTGTTTTGACCGGCACGGCCACTTGTGTTGACTCAGCCGGACATCGATCGTGCGCGCAGCCGCAACGCCCCGCCGCAAGCGCGTCACACGCCTGCCCCGGGTCTTTCACGGATTGACCGCGCCATTCGACCTGCCCGAGACTGCGCCGCTCGGGCGGTCATTGGGAGAACGTCATGCCGGACACCAGCACGGAGATCGCCACGATCTCGACGCGCACCGTGCGCGGCCACGAGCGCGTCGACTTCTGGGTCGACCATGTCGCGCGCACGCTCGTGCGGATCGAATGCAGCGGCAAGTCGTCCGAAGGCATCGACGCGACGCTGCGCAAGCGCGACCTCGGGCTGTTCGCCGCCTGCGACATCGTCGCGAACCGGCATGCGGTCGTGCGCACGTCGCACAACATCCATGCGGACCAGCGCGACGCCGTGTTCATCTGCCTGATGCACGCAGGGCAAGGCTATACGTTCCAGGACGTCGACTGCATGCAGCACGGGCCCGGCGATCTCGTCCTCTACGACACGTCGATGCCGTACGGCCACGGCTTTCCCGCCGACATGGCAATGACCGTGCTCGACGTGCCGCGCGACGTATTCGAGGCGCGCGTCGGCCCGTGGCGCTACCGCAGCCTCGTCAAGATCGACCGCGACGACGGCGTCGCATCGTGGGCCGTGCGGCAGGTCTATGCGCTGCTCGCCGCGCCGCAGGAGCCGACGCCCGATGCGCGCGAACGACGCGCCGCCGCGATCCTCGATCTCGTGCAGTCGATGCTGCGGCTGCGCGACGGCGACGCGTCGCCGACCAAGTCGACCGTCCACACGCTGTCGCGCGCCAAGGCGTTCATCGACAGCCATCTCGCCGACGACGACCTCGACAGCCAGTCGGTGAGCCGCGCGATCAACCTGTCGCCGCGCCAGCTCGCGCGCGTCTTCGAGATCGAAGGGATGCCGCTCACGCGCTACATCCTTGCGCGGCGGCTCGAACGCTGCCGCGCCGACCTGCGCGACCGGTCGCTGAAGCACCTGACGGTCAGCGAGATCGCGTTCCGCTGGGGCTTCAACAACAGCGCGCACTTCAGCCGCAGCTATCGCGCGCGCTTCGGCGAGACGCCGAGCGATACCCGCGCGCCGGTGCCGGCCGACGCGCGCTAATCCGCCACCTGCCACCCACCACCCGCCACCGTGTCCCTGCGAGGCAAGCACGGCGTCCGTCCCGGTCAAATGGGGCCGCATAGCGGTCGCTAAGCTGGCTTCCTGCGCGGCGGCACTCGTTTCGCCGCCCGACAGCAAGGAGAAGAAGCGGGATGGAGACGTACGACCATATCGTCGTCGGCGGCGGTTCGGCCGGCTGCACGGTCGCGCATCGGCTGGTGAAGGCCGGCAGGCGCGTGCTGCTGCTCGAGGACGGCCCGAAGGACGACAGCCTGTTCATCCGGATTCCGGCGACGTTCATCCGCGTGCTCGGCACGCGGCGCACGGTCACGTTCGAGAGCGAGCCGCAGCCCGGTGCGGCGGGACGCAAGACCTACGTGCCGCAGGGCCGCACGCTGGGCGGTGGCAGTTCGGTCAACGCGATGTTGTACGTACGCGGCACGCGCGACGACTACGACGACTGGGCCGCGCTCGGCTGCACGGGCTGGGGCTGGGACGACGTGCTGCCCGTGTTCAAGCGCGCCGAATCCCACCTGCGGCTCTCCGAGCCGTTTCACGGCACCGACGGGCCGCTGAAGGTCGGCGACACACGCTTCCGGCATCCGTTGAGCCTCGCGTTCGTGAAAGCCGCGCAGGAAGCCGGCATCGCGTACAACGACGACTTCAACGGCGCCGCGCAGCATGGCGTCGGCTTCTACCACACGACGATCTTCGATGGGCAGCGCGGCAGTACCGCGGCCACCTATCTCGCCGACGCGCTCGGCCACCCGAACCTGCGCGTGCTGACCGGCTGCCGCGTCACGCGCATCCGGTTCGACGGCCGGCGCGCGACCGGCGTCGAATGGCGGACGGAAAACGGTGCGACGGGTTCGGCCACCGCGCGCGCCGACATCGTGCTCGCAGCCGGTGCGCTGAGCACGCCGAAGCTGCTGATGCTGTCGGGTATCGGGCCCGGCGCGCACCTGCACGCGCACGGCATCGACGTGCTGCACGACAGCCGCGACGTCGGCGCGAACTACCAGGATCATCTCGAAGTCTCGATCTACGGCCGCAGCCACGCGCCCGTCAGCCTGCTGGGCGAGGATCGCGGGCTGAAAGCGCTGCGGCACGGGCTGCAGTGGATGCTGTGCCGCACGGGCCTGCTGACGTCGAACGTCGTCGAATCCGGCGCATTCGTCGACACGACCGGCAGCGGCCGCCCGGACATCCAGTTCCACGTGCTGCCGACGCTCGTCGGCGACGTCGATCGCGAGCCGCTGCCCGGCCACGGCCTGTCGATCAACCCGTGCCTGCTCAGGCCGCGCTCGCGCGGCTCGGTGCAACTGCGCGGCAACGATCCGGTCGCGCCGATCCTGTTCGACAGCGGCGCGCTGTCCGACCCGGCCGATGTCGACGGCCTCGTGCGCGGCGTCGCGCTCGCGCGGCAGATCATCCGTGCACCGTCACTTGCCCGCATCGTGCGCGAAGCCGAGACGCTGACCGACGCGGCACTCGCCGACTACGTGCGGCACCGCGCGAAAACCGTCTATCACCCGGCCGGCACCTGTCGCATGGGCAACGACGAGCATGCGGTCGCCACGCCGCGCCTGTCGGTGCAAGGCGTCGACGGATTGCGGATCTGCGATGCGTCGGTGATGCCACGCATCGTGTCCGGCAACACGAACGCGCCGACGATCATGATCGCGGAGCGCTGTGCCGAGTTCATGCTGGCGGAGTAACGCAACGCGGCGCGCTGGCGCTTTCGTTCACGACAATAAAAAAACGGCGCGTGAGACACGCGCCGCCGCTCCATCTGCATCAATCGCCGGAATCAAGACCCGGCCGCGCGTGCCGCCTCGCGCAGCGCCATCGGCGACGCACCATAGCGCTCGCGAATCGCACGGCTGAAGTGCGCCTGGCTCGAGAAGCCCCAGCGAAACGCGATTTCGCCGACGCTCGTCTTGCGCAGCCGCACATCGGTCAGCTCGCGATGCGCATGCGACAGCCGCTCCGACCAGATGTGCTGCGTGATCGACTCGCCTTCGGCCGCGAAGAGCCGGCTCAGATGCCGCAGCGACAGCCCGACCGCGTCGGCGACGGCCTGCGGCCCGAGTTCCGGGTCACCCAGGTGCGTCGCGATGTACTGCTTCGCGGTCAGCAGATACGACAGCGACGCGCGTGACGCGCCCGCGCCGTTCACTTCCGCATCGATGAGTTCCGCGATCAGCGCGCGTGTGTGTTCGGCGAACCGCGCGGCGTCGCCCTCGACCGGGTCCTTCATGAACCGCTCGACGCTCGCGCGCAACGTCGCGCCGAGCATCGCGCCCGCGCCCGGTTTCGGTGCGATCCGCAGCGGCAGCGCCGCCAGTTCCGCATCGAGCCGGTGGTCGAACGTCGTGATCGGGATGTCGATCAGAAGCTGCCGCATCGGCGTCAGGAATCCGAACAGATAAGGCACGCGCGTGTCGTAGACGACGACATCGCCGGCTTCCGCGAGCAGGCACCGGTCGCGCTGGATGAAATACGCGCGCCCGCTCAGGAGCTGGCATGCGAACAGCGACTCCTTCGGCAACTGGCGCACATGCACCGGGCTGCGCTCGATCACATGATCCTGGCCGCTGATATCGGCGACGCGCAGGTCGGTCAGCGCGAGGTCGGTCTTCTCGACCTCGAGCCCGCCCGGCGACAGCGACGAGCAGCGCAGGCCGACCAGCGTGGCCGCGTTGAAGGCATCCCAGTACGCCATCCGGTCGCACGCCGGCACGCCGGCCGTCGAGCCTCGCGTGCGGGAAAAAACCGTCGAATTCGTCACGTCGCCTCCTGCTGGCGCCTGTCGTGCGGAGCGGCACGGTTGGGGGAATGATTCGTCTGAATATTGGCGCGGCGCCATGTCCGGCGCGATCAAGCAATTCGTCCAGCCCAGTCAAGAGCGGCGCGCACCGGCTGGCTAAAGTCGAGCCCACGACACCCATACACAAGGAGACGAACCGTGGTCGACCAAGCCGTAGCCGAATTCTGGCAAACCATCCCGCCGATTGCCAATCCGTTCAAGCCCGATGCGCTGCCAGAAGCATACATCCCGAACGCGGCCACCGACGACGAGCGCTATTACGTTCCGTTCACCGAAACGGTTTCGTCGCGGCCGCTGTGGATCTCGCCGTCGCAGAACAAATGGTGCGACATCCTGATGGCAAAGGAAGCCGGGCTCGTGAACCGGCACTATCACCCGCACGAGGTATTCGCTTACACGCTGTCAGGCAAGTGGGGTTATCTGGAGCACGAGTGGACCGCGACGCGCGGCGATTTCGTGTACGAGACGCCGGGCGAGGGCCACACGCTCGTGGCCTTCGATCACCCGGAGCCGATGCGCGCGTTCTTCATCGTCAAGGGGCCGCTGATCTGGCTCGACGAAGAAGGCAATCCTGACGGCTACTTCGACGTGCACTCGTACATCGCGATGTGCAAGGCGCATTACGAGAAGGTCGGCCTCGGCGCGCAAGCGATCGAGAAGCTGTTCCGCTGACGCGCGGCGAGGCTCACCATGACATCCCCTTCCTCCTCCCGTTCCGCATGGACGTACGAGAACAGGCTGCTGCTGATCCTGTTCATGACGTTCGGCTTCGTGTTCTTCGACCGCCTCGCGCTGTCGTTCCTGTTCCCGTTCATGTCGGCCGAGCTGCATCTGACGAACACGCAGCTCGGCATGGTGTCGTCCGCGCTCGCGCTCACGTGGGCATTGTCCGGTGCCGCGACCGGCGCGTGGTCCGACGCGCGCGGCACGCGCAAGCCGCTGCTGATCGCGGCCGTGCTCGGCTTTTCCGTGTGTTCGGCGCTGTCGGGGCTCGTCGGCGGCTTCGCGAGCCTGATCGCGTTCCGCGCGCTGATGGGCATCGCCGAAGGCCCCGTGCTGCCGCTGTCGCAATCGCTGATGGTCGAAAGCTCGACGCCGAGCCGCCGCGGGCTGAACATGGGCCTGCTGCAAGGCTCCGCCGCCGGCCTGCTCGGCGCGATGATCGGTCCGCCGGTGGTCATCGGCATCGCGACCACGTACGGCTGGCGCGAGGCGTTCTACGTATCGTGCGTTCCGGGCTTCCTGATCGCGCTCTGCATCTGGCGCTGGGTGCGCGAAGTGCCGCCCGGCGGCGTGCGGCACGCGCAGGCCGATACCACCGGCGCGCCCGCCGCGAGCGGCGCGGCAGTCAGCCGCTGGGCGCTGCTGAAGGAACGCAACATCCTGCTCTGCATGCTGATCAGCTGCTTCTTTCTCACGTGGTTCATCGTGATCATCTCGTTCGCGCCGGTGTTCCTCGTGGAAAGCCGCCACCTGTCGCCGGCCGACATGGGCGTCGTGATGACCTGCCTCGGCGCCGCGTGGGTGTTCTGGGGCTTCGCGGTGCCGGCGATCTCCGACCGGATCGGCCGCAAGCCGACGATGATCGCGTTCGCGCTGATCGCGGCCGTGTGCCCGATCGTGATGATGCAGGCCGGCTCGCTGTGGGCGCTCGGCGCACTCGTGTTCGCCACGTACACGGGCCTCGGCTGCTTCACGCTGTTCATGGCGACGATTCCCGCCGAAACGGTGCCGCCGCGCGCGATCGCCAGCGCGCTCGGCCTGATCATGGGCGCGGGCGAGCTGATCGGCGGCTTCGTTGCACCGACCGTCGCCGGCTTCGCGGCGGACAAGTACGGCCTGCAGTTCGCGATGTGGACGTCGGCTGCCGGCGCGATCCTCGCGTGCGTGCTGTCGTTCGGCCTCGTCGAAACCGCGCCCGCCGTACTGCGCAAGCGCGCGCTCGCCGGCACGGCCGCGAGCCGTCTCGATGCACAGAACCTCGGAGGGCGCTGACATGCGGGCACTTCAATGGCATGGCCCGCGTGACGTCCGTCTCGTGGAAATCGACACGCCGCGCGTCGGCCCCGGCGACGTGCGCATCGCGATCGCGTATTGCGGGATCTGCGGCAGCGACCTGCACGAATATGCGGACGGCCCGCATGCGATACCGGTCGACACGCCGCATCCGCTGTCGCGCCGCACCGCGCCGCTGACGCTCGGCCACGAGTTCTGCGGCACCGTCGTCGAAGTCGGCGACGGTGTGACGGCACTGCGCGCGGGCGATCGCGTCGCGGTCGAGCCCGAGTATCGCTGCCATCAGTGCGCGTACTGCCGTTCGGGGTCGTACAACCTGTGCGTGTCGATGGGCTTCGCCGGGCTGATGGGCGACGGCGGGATGGCCGACTTCGCGGTCGTGCCGGCCTACATGCTGCATCGCCTGCCTGACGGCGTCAGTCTCGAACAGGCCGCCGTGATGGAGCCGGCCGCCGTCGCGTTGCACGCGTTGCGGCGGGGCGAACTGCGGCTCGGCGAGACCTGCGCGGTGTTCGGGCTCGGCCCGATCGGCCTGCTGCTGATCATGCTCGCGAAGCTGCAGGGGGCGACGACGATCGTGGCTGTCGACGTGTCGCCCGAACGGCTTGCGGCAGCCGCGCGCTTCGGCGCGACGCATACGTTCGATGCGCGGGCACTCGGTGCCCCCGCGCTGCAGGACGCGATCCGCGCGGCCACGGGCGGGCTCGGCGTCGACGCGAGTTTCGAAGCGGCCGGGCTGCCGGCCACGTTCGAATCGGCGATGCAGGCGCTGCGCAAGGGCGGCCGCGTCGTGATGGTCGGGCTGATGCCGCACGCCGGCTTCGACGCGTTCCGCGCGGTCAACGACGAGCTGACGTTCACGGCGAGCGTCGGCTACCGGCATGCGTACGAAGACCTGCTGCGTATCGTCGCGTCGGGCGCACTCGACCTCACGTCGATCGTCACGCGCACCGTGTCGCTCGAAGAAGCCGTCGCCGACGGCTTCGACGCGCTGCTCGCCGACCGCGCGCAGATCAAGATCCTCGTTTCACCCGCGCAACGGCCGGCCCGTCGCGCACATACCATCGGGAGTGTCGAGCATGAGTCGTCAGTGGGCGTATGAGGGACAGTCCGTCGTCGTGACGGGCGGCACATCGGGCATCGGTGCGCGCACGGCGCTGCGCTTCGCGGAGGCCGGCGCGTCGGTCGTCGCGCTCGGGCTCGATGCGGCCGGCCCGCATGCGCCCGTGCATGCGGGCATCCGGTGCGTGGCACTCGACGTGACCGACAGCGATGCGCTGACGCGCACGATCGCGGCGCTGCCGCGGCTCGACGTGCTCGTCAACGGCGTCGGCATCAGCCGGCACGCGGACGAGTACCGGATGGACCAGTTCGAGCGCGTGCTGAACGTGAACCTGACGTCGGTGATGCGGGCATCCGACGCCGCACGGCCGGCGCTGTCGGCACACGGCGGCAGCATCGTCAATGTCGCGTCGATGTACACGTACTTCGGCAGCAAGGACCGCCCCGCGTACAGCGCGAGCAAGGGCGGCATCGCGCAGCTCACGCGCTCGCTTGCGCAGGCGTGGGCAGATCGCGGCATTCGCGTGAACGCGGTCGCACCCGGCTGGATCGACACACCGCTCAGCAGCGGCCTGATGGCCGACACGCAGGCGTCGCGCCGCATCCTCGAGCGCACGCCGCTCGGGCGCTGGGGCACGGCCGACGAAGTCGCGGACGTGATCCTGTTCCTGTGCTCGCCCGGTGCGTCATTCGTGACCGGGGCGATCGTGCCGGTCGATGGCGGGTATTCGACGGTCTAGCGCGCTGTTCAACGGGCATCGGCGGGCAGGCGATTGCTGACGATGCCCGCCGTGCACCGGTTTCTTTCGGTTGCCGCTGAACCGGGATTCTCCGGTTCAGGTTTATTCATATCAATCAGTAGTCCAATCAAAAATATCCGACCCGATCGGAAACATGTGAGGAGCACATTGGAGATGACGAAAAAGACCCTTCTGGCGCTTGCGGCATGCGCCCTTCCCGCCGCATCGTTCGCGCAGAGCAGCGTGACGATGTTCGGGTTGATGGATGCCGGCATCAGCTATGTCAGCAATCAAGGCGGCCACGGCGCCGCGAAGTTCGACGACAACATCTTCTTCCCGAACCTGCTCGGTTTCGAAGGCAAGGAGGATCTCGGCGCGGGCACGCGCGCGATCTTCCGGCTCGTCAACCAATATTCGCTCGGCAACGGCTCGATCATCGGCGGCGGGCTGTTCGCGCGCCAGGCCTATGTCGGGCTGCAGAACGACCGGTACGGCACGCTGACGCTCGGCAACCAGTACGAGTTCATGGTCGACGCGCTGGCCGCGAGCGGCAACGAGATCGCGCAGGATCTCGTCGGCCTGTACGGCTTTCGCAACGGCCCGTTCGACAAGCTCGCGTTGCCGAACAACCCGACCGGCGCATTCGACTGGGATCGCGTCGCGGGCAGCAATCGCGTGGCCAATTCGGTCAAGTACACGAGCCCGTCGCTGTCGGGCCTGACCTTCGGCGCGCTGTACGGTTTCGGGAACGTCGCGGGGTCGGTCGGCGCGAACAACACGGTCAGCGTCGGCGCGAGCTACGACAACGGCCCGTTCGGCGCCGGCGCGGCCTATACGAACCAGAAGTACGGCGCGACGGACGGGCTGCCGCCGACCAGCGTGCGCAACTGGGGCGCGGGCGTGCACTACACGCTCGGCACGGTCACGGGGAAAGCGCTCTTCACGACCGTGCGCAACGCGCAGAACGGCGCGGGCGCGTGGTCGGCGGAAGCCGGCGCCGCATGGCGACCGTCGCCGGCATGGGTGATCGGCGCGAGCTACACGTACATGAAGGGCAACGACACGCTCGACAACGCGCACGCGCACCAGTTCCTGGCCGCCGTCCAGTACTGGCTGTCGAAGCGCACGATGGCGTACGTGGCGGGCGTGCATCAGCGCGCGAACCACGGCAGCAACGCGCAGATCAACGGCGTGATGGATGCGAACGGCGCGTCGAGCGGCGCGCTGCAGTCGATCGCGCGGATCGGGTTCAGCACGCGGTTCTAGGCCGTCGCTCCGGCGAGTCCTGTCGGCGATCCTGCGGCCGGCTCGCCTGACAACGCGGGGGCGGTGCCAGCCCCCTGCCGCCCTTGTCGTTACACGCGGCCGGCCACCCACCGATCCCAATCGCGAAGCATGGAGGAACGTAACCGCTGCTACCCCAACGATTCCTCGGCGCCGCCATCCTGCATCGCCGCATCCCGACATTGCGACGGCGTGACCCCGAAGCGCCTGCGAAACAGGCGCGCGAAATATGCCGGATCGGAGAACCCCGACTGCAGCGCGAGACGCGTAATGCTCGCCCCGTCGGCGCCGGTCTGCGACAGCACTTCGTGGCACTTCTCGAGCCGCAGGCGCTGGATCATTGCCTGCGGCCGCTCGCCGATCGATTCGAACGCCTGGTAAAGCGTGCGGCGGCATACCTTCAATGCGGCCGCAATGCGATCGGGCGACAGTTCGCCGTCATCCAGATGCCGATGAATGTATTGCTGCGCGTCGCGCAGCAACGTCTCGCGGATCTTGCGCCGCGAAGCGGGCGCCGTGCCGTCCGTGAAATCGATCGCCTCGGCGAGCAACGTCGCCACCAGTTCCAGCACGCCGAAGCGGCTGCGCGGATTCATGCGCCGACCTTCGCCAATCATCGCCTGCAGGCTGGCGAGCGCCACGGCCGCGCCGCCCGTCGTCGGCATCGCGCGGCCGATCGCGTGCCGGGCCAACGTCAGCAGCGCGTCATGATCGGCCACTTCGCACAGCATCGTGACGAATTCGCCGTGTGCGTCGCTTTGAATCCAGTACGGGCTGCTCGCCTCGTACAGCATGAAATGCCCGGGCGGCACGACCACTTCGCACGCGCCCTGCTCGAGTCTCGCCACGCCGCTCAGTTGCCAGATCACCTTGACGTAGCGGTGCTTCAGCGTCTTGCAGGCGTCGCGTCCGATGGAGGCGCTATGCGCGCTTGCCGAAATGCGCGCCACGCGGCAGCGCGCATGATCGAACACGTCGACGTTTGCGTCGAATTCGCCGGACGCGCCGGCGTTGAGCTCCAGCGGAAAGAACCGATGCCGGATCTGCTCCGACCAGCACGATAGCGCGCCCTCCCGCAGCGGCGGATGCGATCCCGAATCGATCATGACGTTCGCCTCCAGAAATATCCGGCTTTCAAATACGTCCATTGCCTGGCCGCCTGCATGCGCATGCAGCGGGCACGACGATCGACTCGCCCGACTTCCGCTCGTGTGCGGCGACACGCTCGGCAAGCGTCGATGAGAGGGGATCGGATCGTAGCGTACGGCGCGTCGACGCAAAAAAACATTCGCATAACTCCCATGCGCAGCCGGAACGTTACCTGACGCAGTAAAGATTTCACCTAGATGCACCGCACTCCTGATGGCTCTGCACGCAAACACATGCGAGCGGGAAACTGGCGCGGCACCCTGCTGACGGGCGGAAACCGGCTTTCGGCCGGGCTTCACGCAACCGGCCCATGCCGCCACGCCCCCCGCCCAAAGACAAACGGCGGCCGCTCACGCGCCGCAGGAGGAGACAAACGATGAAACGACGATCCCTTTCCGTGATGCTGTCCGCGCTCGCGGTCGCGCACGGCGCTCACGCAACCGAAGGCGGCGGCTCCGTCTACCCGACCGGGGCGGAGGGCTACCTGTGCTGCGCACTGCCGCCGCCGGGGCTCTATGCGCTGATCTACGCGGAGCGCTATCACGCCGGCGAACTGCGCGACAACGACGGCCGCAACGTCGCGCCGCCGGACTTCAGCATCACCGCTTATTCGGTGACGCCGCGGATCGTGTGGGTGACGCCTTACACGTTTGCCGGCGCGTCGCTGGCCATGCATGCGCTGCTTCCGCTCGTCACGCTCGACGTGCACGCGGGCGGGCAATCGCAACGGCGGACCGGCGTCGGCGACATGACGTTCGGGCCGGCGCTCGGCTGGCACGTCACGCCGACGCTGCACACGCTGCTCGCCGTCGATTTCTTCGCGCCGACGGGCCGCTACGACAAAAGCGACCTGGCCAACATCGGCCGGAACTACTGGGCGATCCAGCCGATCGCCGGCATCTCGTACGGCGGCCGTACCGGGCCGGTGTTCGACGCGAAGCTCATGTGGACCTTCAACCAGCGCAACCATGCGACGGACTACCAGTCCGGCCAGGAATTCATCGTCGACTATTCGGCGGGCTGGGGTTTCGGCAACGGGCTGACGGTCGGCGCGGGCGGCTATGTCTACCGGCAGATGACGGACGATTCGCAGGCTGGGCACACCATCGCCGGCAATCGCGGCCGTTCGTTCGCGATCGGCCCGTCGATCAAGTACGACAGCGGGAAGGGCTGGTTCGTGACCGCCAAATACCAGATGGAAACCGATGTGAGAAATCGCCCGGAAGGCGCGGCGTTCTGGCTCAAGGCCGTGTTTCCGCTCTGATTCGAACGGATTCGCGTCGGCATCGCCCGACGCGAAGGCGGCGCAGGTCATCCCTGCGCCGCCCGTTTCATCGTCCGAGCAGCAGATCGGCGCCGCGTTCGCCGATCATGATCGCCGGCGCATTGGTATTGCCGCTCGGCACCTGCGGGCAGACCGAGCAATCGATCACGCGCAGATTCGAGAAGCCGTGTACGCGCAGCGTCTTCTGGTCGACGACCGACGTGCGCGGATCCGTGCCCATCCTGCAGGTGCCGGCCGGGTGATAGACGGTCTTGATGTCCTGCCGCACGAATCGCTCGAGCGCCGGCAGATCGTCCGGATCGATCCGGGCCGGCGCAACGATTTCCTTCACGTGCGCCTGGAGCGCCTTCGCCTGCAGGATCCTGAGCCCGGCCTGAACGGCCCGGATCTGGCCGTCGAGGTCGGCCGGGTCGCTCAGGAAGTTCGCATCGATCGTCGGAAGGTCCGCCGGATCCTTGCTGCGCAACCGCACCTGCCCGCGCGATTTCGGTTGCAGATGGCCGACCTTGACCGACATGCCGTGCTCGCTCGCCGGCGGCTTCTCGCCCGGCGTATTGTCGAAATTGTCGAGCAGCGGCAGGAAATGGAACTGGACATCGGGCCGCCCGGTGCCCTGCGTGTCGATGAAGGCACCGCCTTCGAGGATGTTGCTGGTCAGCAGGCCGCTCCTGAAGCACTTCCATTGCAGGAAATGGCGCATCGCGCGAAGCCCCGTGTTCTCGCCGTAGAGGCTCGTCGGCGTGCGAATCGACGCCTGTACCGACATGTGCAGATGGTCGTGGAAATTCTGCCCGGCCGGCAACGCGGCAACCGTATCGATCCCGAGCGCGGCGAGATGCTCCGCCGGCCCGATGCCGGACAGCATCAGCACCTTCGGACTCCCGATCGCTCCCGCGCTCACGACGACCTCGTTGCGCACACGCACCGACGCGGGCGCATTGCCGCCCTCGCTGAATTCGACCGCGACCGCACGCCCCGCATCGGTCCGGATCCGGTGCACGAGCGCGCCGGTCACGACCTTCAGCTTCGCATCGTTGCGCACCGATGCCAGATAGGTCTGCGCGGTGCTCGCGCGTTCGCCGTTGCGCGTCGTCGTCTGGTAATAGCCGATGCCCTGCTGCACTTCGCCGTTGAAATCGTTGACGTAGGGCAACCCCATTTCCTGCCCGGCCCGGATGAACGCGGCCGTCAACGGATGGCGATAGCGGTTCTCGCTGACGGGCAGCGGGCCGGTCTGGCCGTGATACGCGGGCCCCAGGCTTTCGTTCGCTTCCGCCTTCCTGAAATACGGCAGCACGTCGTCGTAGCGCCAGTCCGTGCATCCCCACTGCGTTGCCCAGTCGTCGTAGTCCTCGCGCTGCCCGCGGATATAGATCATGCCGTTGACGGAACTGCCGCCGCCCAGCACCTTGCCCTGCGCGATGATCATGCTGCGGCCGTTCGCGTTCGGCTGCGGCTCGGTCATGTAGGGCCACGATTTCTTCTGGAACACCTGCATCACGCCGCCCGGAATCCGGTGAAACGGATTGTCGTCGCGCGTGCCGGCCTCCAGCAGCAACACCGAACCGGCATTCTGCTGGATCAGCCGCGCGGCCACGACGCAACCGGCGGAACCCGCGCCGATGACGACGTAATCGAAGGTCAGGTCTTGAGTAGTCATGTGTCTGTCGAGTGGGATAGGCGGGCAAGCAACGCAATGCCCGCCATCTTGTTGTTGTGGTGTCTCCGTGCCGAAACGTGCGCGGCTACATCGCGATCGTGACGACCTTCTCCTCCAGGTACGCATCGAGCCCGCTTTGCGACAGGTCGCGCCCGACACCGCTGTCCTTGAAGCCGCCCCACGGCAGCCGCGCGTCGAGCGGGCTCCACGCGTTCACCGCGACCGCGCCGACCCGCAAACGGGCGGCGGTGCGGTGCGCGGTAGCGAGATCGCGGGTCCACAGCGACGCGGACAACGCGTAGACGGTGTCGTTCGCCAGCGCGACGGCCTCGTCTTCCGTATCGAACGGAATGATCGTGCCGACCGGCCCGAACACTTCGTCGCGCGCGATGCGCATCGCCGGATCGACGTTCGCGAACACCGTCGGGCGCACGAAGAAGCCTTGCGACGGCACCGGCTCGTCGCCCGCGACCATCGTCGCGCCGTCGCGAAGCGCCGCTGCGATATGCGACTTCACGCGATCGGCATGGCGGGCACTGATCAGCGCGCCCATCTGCGTCGCCGGGTCGAACGGCGTGCCGACCCTGACGGACCGCGCCGCGTGCGCGAGCGCGCCGACCACGTCATCGTAGTGACGGCGCTGCACCAGCACGCGCGAGCCGGCCGCGCAGGTTTGCCCCTGGTTGACGAACAATCCCATCGCGACGCCGGCGATCGCCTGCTCGAGATTCGCGTCGTCGAAGATGATCTGCGGCGCCTTGCCGCCGAGTTCCAGCGTCAGCCGCTTGAACTGCGCGCCGGCTTCGCGCGCGATCGTGCGGCCGACCTCGGTGCTGCCGGTGAAGCTGATCTTGTCGACGCCCGGGTGATTGACCAGCGCGGCGCCGACCGATGCGCCGATGCCGTGCACGAGATTCACGACGCCCGGCGGAAAGCCCGCCTGCACGGCCAAGTCCGCCAGCGCGCCGACCGCGAGCGGCGCGTCTTCCGACGGCTTGATCACGACCGTGCAGCCGGCCGCGAGCGCGGGCGCGAGCTTCCAGCACGCGATCATCAGCGGCGCATTCCACGGCACGATCAGGCCGGCGACGCCGACCGCCTCGCGCACCGTGTAGTTGACGGTCGGGCGCCCCATGAAGCCGCCGGTCGGAATCTGGCGGCCTTCGAGCTTGTCCGCCCACCCGGCGAAGTAGCGCAGCGTGTCGATCGACATCGGCAGGTCCATCATCCGCACTTCCATGGCCGGGCGCCCCTGTTCGCGCGCGAGCAGCTCGACGAAGCGTTCCGTGTCGTGTTCGAGCAGGTCGGCCAGCCGGTTCAGCAGCTTCGCCCGCTCCGCGCCGGACAACCGGCTCCAGTGCCCGCCGTCGAATTCCGCACGGGCCGCGCGTACGGCCCGGTCGACGTCGGCGCCGGTGCCGGCCGCCACGCGCGCAAGCAGGTGTCCGGTGCACGGTTCGAATTTCTCGAACCACTCTCCCTGCACGGCGTCGCACGCGTCGCCCGCGATCCGGTGTTGAAGGGTGTACTCGGCTGTCATGTGGCTGTCTCCAGATTAAAGGCCGATCCCGCGCTGAAAGGCGGATCGGCATATCTGGCCCACTGTAGGACGCGGGTTCTGGCGGCGCTGGGACATCCGTGCACCGAATGCAGGATTCACATGCACATGCGCTCGGCGTGTTCGTCGGCGCCGAACGCGGGTGTGCCGGCGCCGCGATCGGCATGCGCGAGTATCGCGTCGATCGCCGCGCGCGGGACGCCGGCTGTCGGATCGTCGTGACCGACTCGCCAGCAAGCTCGATGGCATGCGTCGACGGAATTGCAAGGTCTCAGCGAATCCGCTTTTCCGTCCTTATTCAAATCAATGAATCAGGCACGTTCATGAGAATTTTCCCGGTCGAAAATTCTCACGGTTCGGTACCACAGCCTACAAATTTCTCGTGAATATGGCCGTACTCCGATCGGGAAGGCGCCTGGAATCGACACGATCGCCCTCCCACCACCAATCATTCTTACTGCCATTGTTGCGCCTGGTCGGCCACACCATGCCGAATCCCCCATGCTTTTAATCTGGCTTTTTCCCGGCACCAGATCAAATCGATTTGCAATGGTATAGACCCTCACCGAGGACAAGCCCGTCAGCATGGAGAAATTGTGGCGGCATTATGGCTATAGCGTTGAGATAATTAGACGGACGGTGCCTGATGCCAATTAATTCGACACTCTTCGTTGTTAATTTGAGCATCCGGGACATTCTGCGATGGCGCATCGGTTGTGCGGTGCTGTCGGCCAGCGTATGATATTTCTTAGGTAAGCTCAGCATTGGATGAAGAATCTGACTCCAGAAGATTTCTTATTCACACCCTCAGCGAACCAGTCTCTCTAAAAAATTTCCGCCAATTTGCAATTTTTTAGAGACCGAGCCACTTTTCCAGATGACGCCGCCATCACAAAATCTTTATTTTCACTGAAAAATTGATTCCACTGAGATTTTAAAATGAAATTCTCGAGTTGGCGACTGAACCAAATGGTTCTGAGATAGTTTTGCCGAAGACTTGATCGACTGCATGCTCACAGCGAGGTACTCAATGAGAAAGCAGGTAAGCGCCTCTTCGTCAATAGATAGTTATTCTTGTGAGCCAACAAGAAGCGATGATTCATCGATTAGTGGAAATTTGATTCGGGTTGATGAAATCAAGCCAGAGGAACGCTGGCGCCACATTACGCAATCACTCAGCGCATGCAGCGACGGCTCCAGCATCAACATTCAGATCAAGGATTGCACGGTTGATTTACGTAGAAAAATCACTTTAGGCGACCGATCAAAGTGCCGCGCGACCATCGATATTCTTGATCAACCGACGCCCAGCACGGCGGTGCTTTCGTGGCGGGACTCAACTGGCGGACATTACGGCTATCAACTTTGGCACAAAGGATGTGCCAGACGACCAGGGCTATGCGCGGTGAGTGGAATGCCCATCAACCTGGGCGACGAGATTTTTCGGCCAAGCGTGCGGAATGGTCGACCTACGAACTGGTCGGCAATGATTCTCGCGATTCACATCTCCCGCATTGACTTTGCTCAGATCACGAAATAGAAGCGGCTCCCTTCAAACTCCCGGCTGGACGCTGAAGCTGTCTGGCTCCTGGAAACCAGGCCCCTTATTGCGCCTTCCGTCCGGCTGAAGCGCTCATGGGCAGCTCACCGCCGAAGCGCTGACACCCAAACCATCACAATGGCTATTTTCGAATTGATGATCGCGCTTCTGCTCGCGATCCTTGTCTTGCACTATGTCGGGCACAAGCTCGGGCTCCCCCCCGCCGTCGCACTGATCATCGGTGGCGGTTTCATCGCCTTTCTGCCCGGCCTGCCCGAGGTGCATATCGATCCAGAACTGGTGCTGGTGATTTTTCTGCCGCCTTTGCTGATGGACAGCGCCCTTGGAATTTCACTCGACCATCTGCGCCGACACATGCTGGGCGTCGGGGCGTTGGCGATTGGTGCGGTGCTCTTCACCACCGTCGTGGTGGCCCTCGTCACCCACTGGCTCGTGCCCGCCTTGCCTTTGGCAGCTTGCGCGGCCTTTGGCAGCTTGCGCGGCCTTGGGCGCGCTGGTCGCGCCGCCGGATGCGGTTTCGGCCCGCGCCGCGCTGCAGCGAGTGAAATTGCCGCGCCGCCTCCTGATCCTCTTGGAGGGGGAGAGCCTGTTCAACGATGCGACGGGCCTCGTGCTGTTTCGCTTTGCGGTGGCAGCGGGCGTGACGGGCGTGTTCAGTCCGGCCGAAGCGCTTGGCAGCTTCGCACTGCTGGCGGTGGGTGGCGTACTGACCGGTGCCTTGGTTGGTGGCGCCTGGGTGATCCTGGCACGCCATCTCGACGAAGATAGCCTTGTCATCGCCGCCGGCCCGCTATGTGCGTGGGGATCCTATCTCCTGGCCGAGCGCTTCCACGTCTCGGGGGTGATCGCCACAGTGACGACGGGGCTCATCTGTGCCTGGTTCCAGCACCGCGTACTCAGCGCGTCGGCGCGCCTGTACGGCACGGGCTTCTGGACCGTCACGATCTTCATTCTCGAGGCCTTCGTCTTCCTGATCATCGGATCCTCGCTGCACGAGTTGATCCAGCGGGGCGACGGGCTCGACACGATGCTCGCGGAAATGGGCGTACCGGTGCTGTTCGTCGTGCTTTCCGTCATCCTCGCGCGGTTTGCCTGGGTGTATGTGTCGGACGGCGCGCTCATCCTGTTACGGAAGTTTGGCGTGACCCGCTTCCATCCGCTCGGGCTTGCCGATGCCACCGTATTGAGCTGGTCCGGCATGCGAGGGGTGATCACCCTCGCGCTCGCCGCCAGCCTGCCGGACAGTTTTCCGGGGCGCGATTTCATCCTCGTCACCGCCATTGCCGTCATCCTCGCCACCGTATTGGTGCAGGGGCAATTGCTCGGCGCCGTGATCCGCTGGACGGGGCTCGTGGCGCCGGAAAGCGACAAACCTCGCCTGAGCATGAGCGAGGCGGAGGCCGTGATTGCCAAGGTGCGGTATGAGTTGATGGCAAAACTGGCATACAACGACGCAGGCGAACTCGTTCACCCCATGCTCCTGGACATTCACAAGCACAAGGCCGAGGACATGGCCCGCTACGCGCGGCACGCCGACGAATACAAGCCTCACCTCGATGCGCGTTCAGATACCGTGCTGGAATTGATCACGGCGGGACGGGCCGAGCTCATGCGCCTCTACCGCGCCGGCGACATCGACGAGCACACGCTGCACGAACTGACGCGCGACCTCGATCTCGAGGAGCTCAGCGTCATTTCCGCCAGGACGTGAGGAAATCTCCATCGCCGGGGACGCAACGCATTCAAGCAAAGTGAATCGCGCCCTGGTTTGGTGGGGACCACCGAGTCTGGTACTTTGCCGCTCGGGCCGAGTGATGCATGGACATCGTTTCGACGGACATGAAGCGATGGGCCGAGAAGCGCTTCACGCCGGTCGGCCCAGTCGTCGACCGAACAACCTGGACGTCACAAACTAGCAATTCGGTCCCGGAGGCCTTTACGCGGGCAACTAGTCTCTTGCAGGGGGATGAGCATCGCGCAGGGAACCCTCCGGTCGACGCTGCTGAACTTCACCGCAACGGTTGGCGGTACGGGATCTGTACTATCTCCAAACGGGATATGCCCATCCTGAGACTTCAAGGCGAGTATCGCGCTCAACTATCTCTACGGCGAGTTCGGTTAGTAATCGCACATTGTGGGCACCATGTTCCCGCACTTATATTTATCGGCCGAGACTCCCAGACGTGACCGCGATGGCACTGCCAAGTCAATTTGGTCCGCCTTCCCAGATACTCGGTCGACAGACACAATCCACCACGAGCTGCCGCAAGCGCTTGCATGTTATCAATGGTTTGACGCAATTTAAGGCCCGCACATTGCCGACACCAGTGCCCGAGCCAAATTTGACTGGCTATCGCCAGCCATTCGTGGCCCAACGCGCAACGAAAAGGGTATTTTTCGGCTGAACCCACATAGGCATCTGCCAAACAAACCCCTCCTTTTTCGCTGGCAGCCGCCTGTAGACGTACCAATCCATTGGGATCAACCTGCCCGGAGGATGTCAATTTTGCGCAACGACCACACCAAGTTCCCCGGAAGATATCGTTTGCCCGGGCCTCCCAACGATGTCCCTTCTCACATTCAAATCTATATAGATGACTTTCGATCGTATAGTGAGTTGAAAGACATTTTCCGCCTCTCGCTTGTGCTCTCGCATGAAGCCGAGCCAAGCCATCCGAATGGCAGCTTCGCCGCGTCGCGTCGCCATGCGCGCAGACCGGACACCAGCGCCCCTCGCTAATCTTCCGTCCCGCCACGCTCCACTCGTGCCCCTCTGCGCAACGAATCTGGTAACGCTCGAATAATCCAGTGAATGGGCCACTCAGAAGCGTCCCGCCTCGCTCTGCCAATTTCCCCAACCATCTATCACGAATATCTTCTTGTTGACAGAATACGCATACCGGCACACCGCTATTTCGATAAAGCAGAGTCAATGCCACGCGCTCAAAAACGTGCCCACGAGCGCAAGTGAACTGATGACGTGAATTGACACCCATCCACTCGCTCGACAAACATTGCCAACCATATTTAGCAGCGCACTGTCGCAACCTCTCAAGCATCTTCCCTCACTTCGCCGTCACATTCCCGCCAGATCAGCGATCAAGTTTTCAGCATTAAATTCCCAGAGATCCATCTGAAATTTTCGATCACCCAAAACCATGGCGCCATCAAAAATCATTTGTTCTCCAGAATTTCATACGCGATATTTTCCAATGGCCACCAACGCCGCGCACGATGACTCATTCACACTCGCGCTTCAGCTATGCCACGAAAAGTATCGGCACAGATCGCTCAAAGCGACGCGCCAAATTCAAGCCCCATCAATTCCCGCATGAGTCACTACGAACAACAGAATTCGCACTTACCCGGGCGCACGCCGCCAACAGCTCAAACGACAGTCAGTTATCGAAATCGACAATTCGCCAGAGTTTCTTGATATTTATAATTCGCTGGCTTTGAACGCAGACATCAAAAAAAAGCGCCCGAGGGCGCTTTTCTCCAAACTGGCTATCCAGCCGTCATGCTTAGAAGCGATGACGCAGGCCAACCGTTGCGGCGGTTTGGCTGACCTTCGAGCTCGGGAACGCGTTGATATCGCCGTTGTAGATCGATGAACCCAGACCGGCGCCCTTCGTACCACGCTGGTACACCGCCTGAGCGTAGACGTCCGTACGCTTCGACAGGTAGTAGTCGGCTTGCACGCCGAACTGATTCCAGTGCGTGCTGTTGCTGTTCAGTTTCGCATTCGTGTACGTATAGGCAGCACCCAAGCCGAGAGCCGGCGTCAGGTTGTACTTCGCGTTGATTTCATAGTTGTCAGCGCGCAGCGTACCAAGGCCGTTCGTCTGGTTGTCGAGGCGCGATTGCGTCCATGCTGCACCGACTTGTGCCGGACCGAATGCATATGCTGCTGCAACACCATACGTACGCGTACGGCCCTGAATGCCGAATGCGTTGCCGCTCGTATCGATGGACGGGTTCACCGCACCCGACGTGGACAGGCCCGCGTTGTTCGCTTGCGAGTACGCCGCGCCCAGCTTCAGGCCTTGGTACTGGTACGACACGCCGGCGCTGTATGCACGGTTGTTGGCAAAGTTCGTGCTGTTCGAGAACGAGTACGTGCCGCCGAATTGCAGGCCAGCGTAGTTCGCGCTCGTGAACTTGATCGTATTGTTCAGCGCGACGTCGCCGTTCGTGCTCAGACGGTCATTGTTCAGCGGGTGCGCGAAGTACGTGCCGCCCCACGAACCCGTTGCCGTCAGCGGCGCCAGGTAGTCTTGCGTCGCGTCGTACTGCTTGCCCAGCGTGACGGTGCCGTACTGGCTCGACAGGCCGACGAAAGCCTGGCGGTTGAACATGCCGCCGTTGCCGTTCGCAAACTTGCCGTTACCGATGTTGAAGCCGCTTTCCAACGTGAAGATTGCCTTCAGGCCGCCACCGAGGTCTTCCGAGCCACGCAGGCCGAAACGGCTCTGGTCAATGCCCGAACCCATCGAAAAGCGCGACTTGCCTTGGCCGGATGCGGTCTGGACATTGCTTTGGTAGGTGATGCCTGCGTCCAGCACGCCGTACAGCGTGACGCTGCTTTGCGCGTGAGCGACGGTAGCGAACGATGCTGCAGCTGCCGCAACGATCAGAGTCTTGTTCATTCGTGGAGCTCCCTTCTAAAAAGAGGCAGGTCTCGCGACCTTGTTCATAAACGGTCTGCAACCACCCGGACGACCTTGTTCTGTTGGTCATGCCCGGATAGATGCCCGTTTGGGAATCGCGAGTGTAAGAGCGGAGAAAGCAACGACCCTCGCCACAAAATAGAAATTGTGTATTTCTATTTCCGCAACACAAAACCATCAAAAACACCTAACTCACTGTTAGCAAATGATTTTTATGCGCAACTCCGAAGATACCAAGACGGTATCTCTGCCTCGATTTTCTTATGCATAGCCCTTGACAGTCGCCAAAAAACTACGCCACACAATCTCAACAATTCGCGCACGCACCAGTTCGCTTGCTCGCGCCCAGCTTTGACCCTGGCCCACGACACTGTCCCGCATGGACGTGGAGAATTCCGGCATGACGTGGTCGTCGAGACCGGGAGGTCATGCCGTGAAGAAGAGCAAGTTCACCGAGGAACAGATCGCCGATGCGTTGAAGCCGGCCTAGCGGGTACGCCGGTCGCAACGGTATGACGCAAAATGGGGATCAGTGAACCGCCTGGATTTCCTGGAAAGTGCCGAGCGTTGGCGTTCGGTCTTTTGGACCACTGAACAACTAGTGTCGGAACAGCGTACGGACGATTTGCTCCACGACATCACGTCACTCGTGGACCGCGCCGCCGCATGTCAGCGAGCACGGCGCGAAGCAAGTTGGGCAGCGGAAAAGAAAGTGATACCCGACGAGCCACGATTACGGACCTTGGATTACGGGTAAAACCTGCCGATCCCAAGCATCGCTCATCGGAAGTCCGGACGGCGGTTCCGCAGCAGTCAACGTCATTCGATGCGTAAGCGCGCAGTCGCGTGCACCTGAACTTATCGATCTTGCGTTTCCTGCCGAATATATGCATCATGCATATGTGCATGATGCATATATTATGGTGCCCTATGACACAGCGTACGGAAAATCTGCTCGGCGCGCTCGCCGTGCTCGTCACGGACGAAATGTATGCGCTGAACACCGTTCCAGCCCTTGCCGGCCCTACAGCGCGGGCAATGCTAAACGCCATCGGCCAATATCCGGATGCCTCTATCGAACTACTGCGCGATGCCGTCGCGCTGTCGCATCCGGCGGCTGTGCGCGCCGTAGCCGGCCTGGTCGATGTAGGCCTCGTCGAGAAGCGGCCTGGTGTCGACAAACGCTCCGTCGCACTCGCGCTGACTGCCGCCGGCCGACGCGAAGTCAAGCGCCTGCAGAAAGCGCGCGAAAATATCCTCTTGCGCATCGTGGGTCACCTCGACAGCGACGAGCGCAAAGTGTTCGAAGATTTGCTGATCAAGCTGCTCTGGCACGAAACTCGTGATCCTGCGCATGCAATGCAGTTATGTCGCTTTTGCGACGACGGCCCGTGCCTCAAGGCCGGCTGCCCAATCGAATGCCGCGAAGAGGGTCTCCCCATGCCGGCCCGGAGCGCACCATGAAACCGGCAGCACCGGTGCGCTGGTCAGCCATCGTCGCACTGACCGCTGTCTCGACACTCGCGCAGATCGGTCAGTTCGGCATTGGCTTCATCGTGCTGCCGGTCTGGCTCGCTCATCAAGGCCTCGACGCGCAACGCGCCGGCCTCTTCGCCGCATCGCAGTGGGCGGGCATGCTCGCGGGCCTGATGGCAGCCCCGGCAATAGTTGCGCGAATCGGTGCAAAGAAAACCGTATTGCTCGGCCTTGCGACCAGTATCGCTGCGTTCTCGGCCACAAACGGCCTGTCGTGGCCACTCTGGATCGCGCCGGGCGTCCTGACCGGGTTGGGCATTGGCCTGCGCTGGATCGCCAACGAGTCCTGGCTTTATAGCCTTGTACCCGCGGAACTGGGCGGCCGCGTGGTCGGCGTGCATGAGACGCTGATTGCGACAGCTGGCACAATCGCACCGGCACTCGCCGCGTGGTACGGCCCGGACGGGCCCGTAACGATTGTCGCCGGCCTGTTATTTACATCCGCCGCAGCTATCCCGCTTTGGTTGACTCGATCGGAGCGTTCGGCGAGTCCAGCTCGACATGAAGCGACCGTTCACGCAAGCGCCCGGACGACGCCAGTCAGCGCGCTTGTATGCCTCGGCATGATCGTGGTGGCCGTTGGCGGAATCATCGACGGCGCGCTATACGGTCTGTTCCCCCTGTATGCCGGTGCACGTGGGATGAGCGGCACACAGGCAACCTTGCTGCTGTCGTGCCTCGGCCTAGGCGGGATGGCGCTGCAATTTCCAGTCGGCTGGATGGCCGACCGCGTCGGCTTGGGATTGACGGTGATCGTGTGCGCGACGGCGAGCATGCTGGCACTCGTCACTTTCGCGCTGGCCACGCCCATGACGTGGCTGTTTCCGGCAAGCGGCCTCCTGGTCGGAGGCATGAATAGCGCTTTCATTACCCTCGGCATGTATGCCGCAGCGTGCAGCACGAAGACTGCACTCATCCGTAACATGCGCCTCGTGTCCCTGACGTTCACGGCCAGCTCGATCGTCGGACCGTTCGTTGCGGGCGCGTTGATGAAGGTTTTCGGAAACGACATCTTGATGTGGCCGCTCGCAGTCGCGAGCGGGGCGCTTGCCGTCTTTACACTCGGTATCGCCGAAGGAAGGCGTCAGAGCCGTCGCCCTTCGTCTGCAAACTGAGCGACCTCGGAGAACCGCCTTCCGCGAATGAAAAGCATCGCAGACACGAACAAGGGCGACGACACCACAAAATTCATCAAGACCTGCGAGCGGTTGAAGGTGGCATCGACCACATCGCCTGGAAGATCGTCGTTGCCAGAATCAGCCCGATCGCACTTCCGTCATGCGACGCACCTGCCAGAAAGGTTCGCCAGCGACGCAACGCATGCTCGGCCGCGATCCGTGAGCGTCCACTCCAGTGCGGCACATCATCCGAGCAACTCGTAGACAATCTTTCCCGGCGAGAACGAATCGCCGCGCGCAACCGGCCACCACGCGTCATACAGTGCGGACCCGTAGGGCGCGTCGCCCAGCAACACACCCGGCTTCAGATACTCGAGCAGCGACGACAGAAGGTCGATCTGGTGCGGCTTGACGCGCTGGACAATATGATGCGCGCGCAGCTCAGACGGATGTTCAAGTCCCGCGGCTTGCACCAGCTCCTGCAACGCGTGCAGTGTATTGCGGTGGAAGTTATAGACGCGCTCCGCCTTGTCAGGCACCACGAGCGCACGCTGGCGGGCGGGATCCTGAGTCGCCACGCCCGTCGGGCAGCGTCCGGTATCGCAGTGCTGCGCCTGGATGCAGCCGACCGCGAACATGAAGCCGCGCGCCGAGTTGACCCAGTCTGCGCCGATCGCGAGCGTGCGTGCGATGTCGAACGCGGTAATGATCTTGCCGCTCGCACCGAGCTTCACCTGATCGCGCAGGCCGATCCCGACCAGTGTGTTGTGCACGATCAGCAAGCCTTCCTGCAGCGGCATGCCAACGTGGTCGGTAAATTCGAGCGGCGCGGCACCGGTGCCGCCTTCCGCGCCGTCGACCACGATGAAGTCCGGCACGATGCCGGTTTCCAGCATGGCCTTCGCGATACCGAAGAATTCCCAAGGATGTCCGATACACAGCTTGAAGCCCGTCGGTTTGCCGCCCGACAGATCGCGCAGTTGTTCGATGAAGGCGAGCAGTTCACGTGGCGTCGAGAACGCCGAGTGAGCAGAAGGCGAGATACAGTCCTGCCCCATCGGGATGCCGCGCGTCTCGGCGATCTCGCGCGTTACTTTCGCCGCAGACAAGATACCTCCGTGGCCAGGCTTCGCACCCTGCGACAACTTCACCTCGATCATTTTCACCTGCACATCGCGCGCTTGCTGCGCGAACCGGTCCGGGTCGAATGCGCCATCTGCGCTTCTGCAACCAAAGTAGCCCGAGCCGATTTCCCAAATGAGGTCGCCGCCGTGTTCGCGGTGGTACGGCGAAATGGACCCTTCACCCGTGTCGTGCGCGAAGCCGCCTTGCTTCGCGCCACTATTGAGGGCGCGGATCGCGTTCGCGGATAGCGCGCCGAAGCTCATCGCCGAGATATTGAAGATCGACATGTCGTATGGCTGCCGGCGCGCCGCGCCGACGCGGATCCGAAAATCGTGCCCGTCGAGTTGCGTAGGCATGAGCGAATGATCGATCCACTGGTGCGCGACGATCTTCACGTCGAGCTTGGTGCCGAACGGCCGCTTGTCCCCGACGTTCTTCGCTCGCTGGTAGACGAGGCTGCGCTGCACGTGCGAGAACGGTTTCTCGTCGGTGTCGCCCTCAATGAAGTACTGACGCACGGCCGGACGGATGAATTCGGACAGGAAGCGCAAGTGGCCCGCGAGTGGATAATTGCGCAGGATCGCGTGGCGGCGCTGCCGCATGTCGGACAGGCCGAGAACGATCAGTGCGGTGACGGGAATGAGCCATAGCCACGAGATCGCCTGCCGGGCCACGAGCATGGCAACGGCGGCGAAAAGAAGGACTGCGCACCACATCGCGAGGTAGCGTTTGCTGAACATGAGAACTCCATGAGAATGACCGGGCGCAGCGAGCGACGGTGGGAGGTTGATCGGGGACATCGTGCACTGTCGTGACAGCCGTGACGCCGCAATGGACTGGTTCAGCTTCAGGGACGAGGCCAGCGATGCCTGGTCGCGGTCCTGAGCGTCGGGACGGGATGTCCTGCTGTTTCAGTCGACCTTTCAGCTGGACGGAGCGTACGGAGCGAACCTTGCGATTCGATGGAGAATCGGTGGCGACGACATGGAGTCGACATGACGCACAAATTCAGTAATCCTTTTCTGAATTCACGATCACGATAGGTGACACGCGTCGGTTGCTCGCGGTAGCGCCTGATGCCCTTCGAGAATTCGAAGTGAATGGCCGCATCAAACTCGAGGCGCGATTCACACTGCACGCGCGCGCGGTTCTTTCCGAGGGGATACAAATATCGAACGCGTTTCGCAGAACGGGGCAGCACTTTCCGTGCAGTTGTTGTTCTTGTCATTTCGCAGGCGCCAGGAAGCCAACCCGCTCGGAGAGCAGGTGGAAATGGCACCGTATTCAGACGGTCGAACGCCCAGCCGCATGACTATGCGTGCGGCAATCGCAACCTCTGGCTGCCATCCCGTTCACGGCGAAAGGCCACCGAACCTGCCCAAGTACCGCGATGTCGCCCACTCGTGTCCGAATATCCGCGGCAACTCGGCCATCATTTACTGCTATTGGAAGTGCAAAATCAATAGCTTTATTGGAATTCCGCAAAAGAGACCACCTCTTCTGCAAACCTAAACAAGCGCTGCCGCCCCACCATCCAACCCCAATAAATCCCCTTGACGACCTATCTTTCGATATATATCTTTAGATATGTTTTACGATATATAGGACACGATCATGCGACACAACCCTTCCCGCGGCCATGCCCGATGCGACGGTCATGGTGCGCATGCCCGCCCTGACTGGTTCGCCGGTCTCTGGTACGCGATCGGCCGCCACCGTCGCGGCCACGATTCGTTCGGTGGCGGCCCGTTCGGTGGCCGTGGCGGGCGCGGCGGCTTTGGCGATTTCGGCGACGACGGCATGCCGCGCGGCCGCCAGTTCAGCTCCGACGATCTCCAGCTGCTGCTGCTTGCGCTGGTCGCCGAGCAACCGAGCCACGGCTACGAGCTGATCAAGGCGCTCGACACGCGTTCGAACGGTTTCTACAGCCCGAGCCCCGGCATGGTGTACCCGGCGCTCACGTATCTCGAAGAAGTCGGCTTCGTCGCGTCGCAGGCGGAAGGCAACCGCAAGCGCTACGCGCTGACCGACGCCGGCCGCACGCATCTCGACGCCCAGCGCGAACGGGTCGACACGCTGTTCGCACGCCTCACGCACCTCGCACGCAAGATGGAGTTCATGCGCCGCGCGTTCGCCGGGGAATCGGCGGGCAACGAAACGCAGGACGACGCGCAAGCAGGCTGGCTGCCGGAGTTCGTCGAGGCGCGCGTCGCCCTCAAGCGCGCGCTGCTGCACAAGAGCGCCGCCGATGCCACCGAACAGCGGCGCATCGCGGCCATCATGCGCCGCGCGACGGCCGAAATCGAAGGCGGCACCGGCGGGTAAGCCGCGCCGCCCCGTTAAAACCTAAGGAGAACGGATTGATGCAGAACACATCCGACCGCACCGTGACCCGCGTGCGCCACACCCTCAAGTTCCGCTTGCTGCAGGTCCTGCGCGTGCACGCCGTGACGCCGCACCTGCTGCGCGTCACGCTCGGCGGCCCCGATCTCGCGGATTTCGAATCCGCGTCGTTCGACGATCACGTGAAAGTATTTTTCCCGCCGCCCGGTGCTGAGCGGCCCGCGCTGCCGACGCTCGGCGCGAACGGCCCCGAGTTTCCGGAAGGCGAACCGAAGCCGGTCGCGCGCGACTTCACGCCGCGCCGCTTCGACCGCGCCGCCGGCGAACTCGATCTGGAATTCGTGCTGAACCATCCGGGCCCCGCGTCGCAGTGGGCCACGCAGGCACGCGTCGGCCAATGGCTCGGCATCGGCGGCCCGCGCGGTTCGTTCGTCGTCCCGACCGGTTTCGACTGGCACCTGCTGATTGGCGACGATACGGCGCTGCCGGCAGTCGCGCGGCGTCTCGAGGAATTGCCGGCCGGTGCGCGCGTGGCCGTCGTGATGGAAGTCGCGGATCGCACCGCGCAGATCGCGTTCGACACGCGCGCCGACGTGCATGAGATCTGGCGCTTCCGCGCTGAAACCGACGCAGCGGACGGCGACCTGCTGCTGAATGCCGTGCGCGAACTGCCGCTGCCGCCGTCGGGCGACGGCTACGTGTGGGCGGCCGGCGAAGCGTTGTCGATGCGCGCGGTACGCCAGCACCTGACCGGCGAGCGCGGCGTCGACAAGTCGCGCATCCGCGCGGCGGCCTACTGGAAGCGCGGCGCGGCGGCCGTGCACGAAACGCGGGAAGACTGAGGCGGGATGCGGGTACCCGGTAAAGGGGTACCCGATTGAAGCTGACCGGCCGATGTCACAATCGTGGCGTCGGCGCACCAGCGGGCTTGGCACCGCTATCGCGGCTGGTATATATCTGTGTGTGCGACGCCGCTGTCGGGCGACAGCCGCCGCAGCCCGCCCAGGAGCGCCCGGTCATGACAAAAGAAAGCCACGCGTCGCCGTTCCTTCGCAACCTGAAGATCGCCGGCTATTGCGGCCTTGCCGCGGTGGTACTCGCGCTGTTCGTCGCGATGTGCGCGATCCTGAAGGAAAGCGCACTCGACCGCGATGCCGCTCAACACCCGGCCGATACCCCCGAACTGCACGATGCGGGCGGTGGCCCGTCCGCATCGGCCGAATTGGCCAAGACACCCGGCTGACGGCGTCCTGCCCGATCGCCTGCCGCTTACGGCGCGTGCCGGCGGCCCATCACGACTGCATGCACCGAATCGCCGAGCCGTTCGAGCAGCGCGGTCACGCGTTGCCCGTACAGGTGCGCAGCCAGCGCGCCGGCCGTGCCGACCAGCACGCCACCCGCCATGTCGAACGGCCAGTGCACGCCCGCATAGATACGTCCCCATGCAATCGCCGCGGCCATCGCGGCCATCACGAACCCGGTGAGCCGGGTCGTGCCACCGAGCATCAGCCCGGCCGCCATGCTCCACGCGAACGTCATGTGGTCGCTCGGAAACGAGCTGTCCGGCGCGTGCGGAATCAGTTGCGTGCCGACACCGGCCATGAACGGGCGCGGCGAGAACCAGAAATGCCCGATGACCTGCGCAAGCGCGAGCGCCACGCACACGCCGACGCCGGCTTCGATCGCCTGGCGCCGCGTCGGGCGCGCGCCGAAGATCCAGGTCAGCAGCAGCATCGCGGGCAACGCATAGACAAGCCAGTCGGCCGCGAAGATGGCGAGGCGGGCAACGCCCGGCTGCGGCGCAACCCCGGCGTTGATGGCGGAAAAGAGGGTGAGATTGAGGGTCTGCATGAATCCGGTTGCGTGGGGCGTAAAAAATCGGCCGGTTTCCCGGCCTGATACGAACGATGCTAAGGCGCACCCGCTTAAGCAATGCTTAATACGGAAGCCGCACGCGATGAAGCCCGCTGCGGCGAACGCACTTAGAGCCTGCACTGCAGCACAAGTTCACACATTTGTCACATTTCCGCGCGACCGTCTCCCGGAAAGCCTCACCCGGCATCCCGTAAAGACTCACCTTTTTCACATCGTGGCGTCATCGACGCGTGCGAATATCGGGACGCCGGGTGTCGTCCAGACCGTTTGCGTCATTCATCTCAATATTTACGCTGCGAATTCTTCGAAATCGGCAACAATTAATTCCAAATGCGGCATCGCACAACGGCAACGCACAGGCATAGGATTACGAGCTTACGAGCACTCATCCACGAAGCGATCAACAACAAGGAGTCCGCATGAAACCCAGCGATGTCCGATCGAAAGCGTTTGCGATGCCGTTGACCAGCCCTGCCTTCCCGATGGGCCCTTACCGTTTCGTCGATCGTGAGTTTCTGATCATCACGTATCGCACCGATCCGGACCGTCTCCGCGAAATCGTCCCTGAGCCGCTGCAGATCACCGAGCCGCTCGTGCATTACGAATTCATTCGCATGGCCGATTCGACCGGCTTCGGCGACTACACCGAAAGCGGCCAGGTGATTCCCGTCGAATACAACGGCCAGCCGGGCGGCTACACGCTCGCGATGTATCTCGACGATCACCCGCCGATCGCCGGCGGCCGCGAGCTGTGGGGCTTCCCGAAGAAGCTCGCGTCGCCCACGCTGCATGTGAACACCGACCACCTCCTCGGCACGCTCGACTACGGCAAGGTGCGCGTCGCCACCGGCACGATGGGCTACAAGCACAAGGAACTCGACATCGACGAGCAGACCAAGCGTCTCGCCGGTCCCAATTTCCTGCTGAAGATCATTCCGCACGTCGACGGCACCGCGCGCGTCTGCGAACTGGTGCGCTACTACATGCAGGACATCAAGATGAAGGGCGCGTGGACAGGCCCCGCATCGCTCGAGCTGGCGCCGCACGCCCTTGCGCCGGTGGCCGACCTGCCGGTGCTCGAGATCGTCGAAGCCCGCCACATCGTCGCGGATTTGACACTCGGCCTCGGCGAAGTCGTCTACGATTACCTGGCTCAGTAACACGTCCGCAGTCCTTTCTCCCAGTCAATCCTTACACCACGGGAATTCGAACATGAGCAACCTGAAT
>NZ_CAJNKE010000009.1 GCF_905232215.1 Burkholderia sp. LMG 13014 | reverse complement strand
CCTGCCCGCCGGCCTTGTACAGCCCCCGCGGGGCCCCAGGGGCGCCCACGCCGCCCGATGCCTTCACGCCGAGCACGGGGCCGACCGTGCGGCGCATCAGCGCGACATCCGCGAGCGTCGCGCCGCCGTGGCCGAACCCGGTCGACGTCTTCACGAATGCGACGCCGAGATCGCGGCACATCTCGCACACGCGCACCTTCTCGTCATCGGTCAGCAGCCCTGTTTCGAGGATCACCTTGAGCGGCACCGCGCCGCATGCGCGGTGCACGGCTTCGATATCGGCCTTCACGTCGTCGGCGCGGCCGCTCTTCAGCGCGCCGATGTTGATCACCATGTCGATCTCGCCGGCCCCCGCCGCGATCGCGGCCGACGCCTCGAAGGCCTTCGCGGCCGACAGCCCGGCGCCGAGCGGAAAACCGACCACCGCGCACACGAGCACGCCGGTATCGGCCAGCTCGCGCGCGGCGAGCGGCACGTTCGCCGAATTCACGCAGACCGAGTAAAAGCGATGCCCGGCCGCCTGGCGGCAGAGTTCGCGGATCTGCGCGTCGCTCGCGTCGGGCGCGAGCAGCGTGTGATCGATGGTTTGAGCGAGTTGGGCGTTGGAAAGCGGCATGTTTCAGGACTCCACGGAGCGTGTGCCGGAAGGGCACACGTAAAGTTGATGTTTTCACATCGGTTTGTTACAAATACGACATTCCAGCCGGGCCCGCGCGCCCGGCACGACAAGCGACGGATGCGACGGGTACGCAGGATACTGGCATGGAAACGAAGAAGGGCGAACGGATCAAGACACTGATGAACGTGCTGCAAGGGCAGAACGCGATTCATCTGAAGGAAGTGGCCGAGCTGTTCGGCGTATCCGAGATGACGATCCGCCGCGATCTCGCGGACAACCCGCACGGCTTGAGCCTGATCGGCGGCTACGTGACGCGCCACTTCGCCGCGCAGCGCAGCGACATCGGCGAGTACGTGGTCAGCGCCGAGAACAACCGGCAGACCGAGGAGAAGCGCCGCATCGGCAAGCTGGCCGCGCAGTTCGTGACGACCGGCGATACGATCTTCGTCGACTGCGGCTCGACCACGCCGTTCGTCGTCGATTTCATTCCGGACGACCTCGAATTCACCGCGGTCTGCAATTCGCTGAACGTGTTCGCGAAGCTGCAGCAGAAGCCGCATTGCAGCGTGATCCTGTGCGGCGGCGCGTACCACCGCAAGAACATGGTGTTCGAGTCGGTGGCCGAGACGGGCATCCTCGACACGGTGCGCGTGTCGAAGGCGTTCATCTCGGCGGCCGGCGTGAGCGACCGCTGCGGCGTGACCTGCTTCAACTTCCACGAGGTCGACGCGAAGAAGAAGGTGATGGAGCGCGCGCAGAACCGCTTCCTGCTCGTCGACCACACGAAGTTCGACGAAGTGCGCGCGGCCTATTTCGCCGAGCTGACCGACTTCAACTACGTGATCTCGGACGGGCAACTGAGCCGCCGCTACGAAACGGCGATCCGCGAACACGGGATCGCGCTCGTGACCTGACGCCGCGCGGCCGCGCATCGCTTCACGCATTGCGTGCTTCCGCCGCGCTCAGGTAGCCGGTGACGACTTCGAAGCGGCGCGTCGCGCCCGGCGCGAGTGCCGCGACATGGCCCTTGCGGCGTTCGGCTTCATACCCTTCCGGCTCGCAGGTCGACGGCAGCGCGAACGCGGCGACCTGCTGGTCCGCGTTGTGCAGGATCCAGCGCGTCGCGTGCGGGAATTGCTCGGGGCGGTAGGCGGTGTGGAATGCACCGCCATCCGGGTGCTCGAGCAGGAAATGCGCGACGCCGCTTGCATCCGTTGCCACGTCGTTCATGAAGAACACGATCTCCGGGTCGTACAGCGCGGGCGCATCGAGCGTGTGAAGCCGTTCCGGTTCGCGCGCGAGCGTGGCCGTGTAGTCGCGCCACGCGGCGGTCGGCTTCACGTGAGCGGGCACGCTGTCACGCAGCCGTAACCCGCCTTTAGACAACGCTTGCACGAAGCGACCGCCCGGCACGTACGCGTAGTTCAGGTGCGCCATGTACATCAGGTCCATCGGCGTGCCGCCGAGATTCGTCACGTCCATCGCGATCGTCATCTGTGCGTCGTGCTCGGCGAGTCGCACCGACGGGCGCGCCACATAGTGGCTGCCGAAACCCTGCACATATTCGTATTCGCCGGTCACCTCGACGAACGCGCCGCGTGCATCCGTGCCGACGATCAGGCTTGCGCGATCCATCGGCGCGCACGGCATCTCGCCGTGCAGCGCATGCGTGTCGTCCGGCCCCGGGCAGCCGTTGCGCAGCAGCCCGCTGTGGAACATGAAGCAGCCGTAGGTATCGATGATCGATGCCACGCGCTTCGGCTGGCGGAACATGTGCTTCATCGTCAGGTCGCGGCCGTCGAACGCGGCGGCCCAGATCATCTGGCCGAGATACGGCAGCACCACGACATGGCCGCGGCGGTTCTCGAGCGTCAGCGCCTCGACGCCTGACGGATACGCGAACGCGGTGACGGTCAGGCCGTCGGTGCGGTACAGCGTGCGCGGCGTGTCGCGGAAGTCGTCGCGGCGCAGTTCGATTTCGCCTTGCATGCTTACGCTCCCGACGTGTTGCGCGTGGCGGCGTAGCGCGCGGGCGCGTTGCCGTCGGCGGCTGCGTCGGGCGTCGCGGCCGGCAGGTGGCGCAGGCAGTAGAAGCCGTAGTAGACGATCACGACGAAGCACGCGAGCGGCACGACGAACGCGAGCTGCATGTTGCCGCCGGTGTGATCGGAGATCAGCCCCTGGATCAGCGGCACGACCGCGCCGCCGACGATGCTCATCACGAGGATCGAGCCGCCGTACTCGGTGTCCTTGCCGAGCCCGTCGATCGTGAGGCCGTAGATCGTCGGCCAGCACGGGCCGAGGAACACGCTCACGCCCACGGCCGCATAGACGGCCGTGATGTTGTGCACGCTGATCGTGTACGCGAGCAGCACGATGCACAGGATGCCGTAGACGATCAGCACCTTGGCCGGGCCGACGCGCTTCATCACGAGCGTCGCGATCAGCTTGCCGACGAAGAACGCGAAGAACGTCGCGAGCAGGTAGTGCGACGCGCCGCGCTCGGTGAGGCCGCCGATCTGCATCGCAAGCCGGATCGTGAAGCTCCACACGCCGACCTGCGCGCCGACATACAGGAACTGCGCGACGATCCCCGCGACGAAGCGCCGGTTGCCGAACAGGCGCGCCAGCGTGCCGCGTGCGTCGATCCGGTGCGTGGCCACGCCGGGGCCGTTGCCCTTGCAGGCCGGGTAGGGGGTGAGCGCAAACACG
The DNA here is from genome assembly GCF_905232215.1 of Burkholderia sp. LMG 13014. GTDB lineage: Bacteria > Pseudomonadota > Gammaproteobacteria > Burkholderiales > Burkholderiaceae > Burkholderia. Next base: position 46,395 of record NZ_CAJNKE010000009.1, on the reverse strand, counting down.
ATGAACACGGCGACGAGCACGACGATCAGCCATTTGTACGGCTCGAGCGTGGCCTGGATCATCGCGAGCTGGTGCACGTGGGCTTCGGCCGCCGACATCGCGGCGAGCTGCGCATGCGACGCATCGCCTTCCTTGAAGATCAGGAAGCTGCCCATGTAGACGCCGGCCATTGCGCCGAACGGATAGAACGTCTGCGAGATGTTCAGCCGCCGCGTGCTGGTTTCGCGCGGGCCCATCAGCGTCGAATACGAGTTCGACGCGGTTTCGAGGAACGACAGGCCGGCCGCGATCACGAACAGCGCGACGAGGAACATCCCGTATTTCGCCATCGACGCGGCCGGGAAGAACAGCAGGCAGCCGGTCGTGTAGAGCAGCAGGCCGACGAGGATCGTCGTCTTGTAGCTGAACTTCTTCACGACGGTCGCGGCGGGAATCGCGAGGAAGAAGTAGCCGAGATAGAACGCGGACTGCACGAACGCCGATTCGAAATCGGACAGGAAGAACGACTTCTTGAACTGCGCGATCAGCACGTCGTTCAGGTTCGCGGCGGTGCCCCACAGCGCGAACAGGCAGCACAGCAGCGTGAACGCGAAGAGCGGCGTGCGGTTCAGGTAATAGCCGTCGGGGGTGTGTTCGATTCTGGCTCGGCCCATGGGTGTCTCCTTCCCAATTGTCTCGTCGATGAAGGCGCCGTTTACATGCCGGCGTCGCGGAGGAAGCGTTCGAACGTCGCGGTGTCGGCGTAAGACTTCTGCGTGCCGAGGCCCGTGACAGAATGCGCGGCGTACGCGGACGCGTAGCGCATCGCGTCGAGCGCGTCGCGCGACGCCGCGTAGCAGCGTGCGAAGCAGCCGATATACGCATCGCCGGCGCCCGTCGTGTCGCGCGCGTCGACCGGTACGCCCGGCACGTGCCGCACGCCGTCGCGCGATACCAGCAGCGAACCGTTGCTGCCGAGCGTGACGAGCACCTGCTTCAGCCCGCGCGCGACCAGCGCTTCGGCGGCGCGCGCCGCGGTGTCGTGCGAATCGACCGGCATGCCCGACACGATCGCGAGCTCGGTTTCGTTCGGCACGAAGAATTCGACGGTGCGGATCCGCTCGAAATCGAGATCGGCCACCGCGGGCGCGGGGTTCAGCAGTACGGGGATGCCGTGCCGCGCGCCGAAGTCGATCGCGTGATAGACGGTGCCGAGCTCGATCTCGAGTTGCAGCACGATCAATGCGCATTCGGCGAGCTGCGGTGCGGCCGCGTCGATGTCGGCCGGCGTCAGATGGCGGTTCGCGCCCTTGACGATCAGGATGCTGTTGCTCGAATCGGGTTCGACGAAGATCGGCGCGACGCCGCTCGGCACGCCGGCGACCTTGCGCACGTGCGTGGTGTCGATGCCCTCGCGCTCGAAGTTGCGGATCGTGTTGTCGGCGAAGACGTCGTCGCCGACCTTCGTGACCATCACGACGCGCGCGCCGAGACGGGCGGCCGCGACGGCCTGGTTCGCCCCCTTGCCGCCGCAGCCGAGCTCGAAATTCGGCGCTTCGAGCGTTTCGCCCCGGGCGGGCATGCGGGCGACATAGGTCACGAGGTCGACCATGTTGCTGCCGATGACGGCGATTGTCTCCATCTGCGTCTCTTCCTTGGTATGGGGTGCGCCGCGCGCGTGGTCGGCGGCGGTGTGCAAGATATGACAATAAAATCACATTAAATGTGAAAATGCAACCATATGATGTTGTGGAGGTTACTTTCGGCGATCGGTACGGATGCGGCGCTTTCTCGAAGGCAACTGTCGACATACAAAAAAGATCGCACTTGGGAGAAGGGGGCGGGAATGAACCAAAAAGGTTGCACCTCACATCTCACGATGCGATGAGTCGATGTAACTGGTTGATATGACGGTGTTATCTACGCCACTACGTTAGGTGGGCTTGAGCGTAATCAGGGGAGTGCAGCGGTCATCGCATAAGGTAATTTGATAAGTATTTCTAAATTTAAGCTGACGCGAGAGCGAGGTGGCGAGCGAAGGTGACTTCATTTCATAAGGCTTTCTACTCGTGCGATCTCTTGCTGATGCCGACCGTACCGATACGCGCGTCAAGACGGACAAGATCGATGCCAGCCGCGCTGGCGCAGTTAACCGTGCGACGCTGAAGCCCGGTTCTGTCCGACTGGCTATGGCAAAGTGCATCCGTTCCGGTGCATCGCGCAGCAAGCATTCATACAGGTGTTCGCCGGGTGTGCCGGCAATGGCATGAAGGTCATCGACAAAGAGGAAACCATTACCGTCAGCGCGCTCCAGTTCGTTACACAACATCGCGCCGATCGTTTCCGGCGACACATTGCGCTGTGCTTCGAACAGGGTCTGCATGGCGCTGTCGAGACCAGGCACGATCCGGGAAAGGGCCGATGCACAATGCATCGCGACTTCGGCAAGGGATGCGCCAATCTCCCCCACACTGATCCACCCTACGGCCGCTTCCCCTCCAGCCCGCAGCGCGTCATGGAGCTGTGCCATCAACAGGCTCTTGCCATAGCCGGCTGGCGCGCGCACAAGAAGCAATCGGCGTGAACGCAAGTGTTCCAGCGCCGTTGGCAGTACCTCTCGCGGTACCGCGGCACCTGCTCTTGTTGGCGGGCGTAACCGGGTCGCGATCACGGGCAGCATCTTCGTCGTCCTCCTCCAGCCGTATAGCCGCTCGCAAGCAGGCTTCCGGTCATTTGGTTTCTTGTCTCCTCACAAAAGCATACACGCGTGTCCGCGGCCAGGTTCCTATCGAAAGATAGGTTTGTCGCGTTCGCCTTCCTTGGATGCCTATCGCCCGGAAGCCGAAATCGGTGCGACGGTGCCGCCGCGGGAAAACACCTAGTAGTAGCCGTCACCCTTGACGGGCGGGCGCTGCGTCAACGACGCATGCCCATGTCAGATCGGACACTGCATCTCACCTTCCTTTATGCAGGTGTGTGAACGTCCGTCGATTACTACATTGACGCTTCAGAAGCGCCGCTTCCCGAAGCCTGGATGTGGCGCAAGGAATACATGGAGACACAGACATGACCATGAGACGCCAATTGGAGGTGCCTCTCACCTCGATCGCCCTTTCTCAGGCGGGTAGTGCTCGCAGTGCTCGTTCCGCATTGCCCCTCGCTCCCGTGTGCATGACCGGCTTGATCGGCGGAATTTGACAGGGAAAGGACATGAACACTCAGACGCATACGCAAAATCTGCGCAGATGCTTCGGACGCTTTCTGACGGGCGTAACCGTGGTGACTTATCGCACCTCTGAAGGCCCGCGTGGTGCGACGATGAATTCGTTTACCTCGGTATCCCTTGATCCAGCACTTGTGCTGATCTCGGTTGCTCGGTCGTCCCGGACGTGCGTAGCTATTGATGCGCAGCCTTTCGCCATCAATGTTCTCGGATCCGATCAAGTCGATGTCGCTTCGCACTTCGCAGGTCGGAGCAAGGAGGGCATCGAGCTGGTCTGGAGCGACGACGGCGCGGCCAACACAACACCGGCTCTTGCAAATGCTATTGCTGTTTTTCAGTGTAAGCCATGGCGGCAGTATGACGGGGGAGACCACGTCCTGGTCGTCGGCGAGGTTACATCGAGCATCTTGCGCGATGGAGACCCACTGGCATTCAGTGACGGGCAGTTTATGAGCATGGGTCTTCCTTTGCTCGGTTGACCACCCGCAATTCATCAGGATGATCGACTGGCGCCGGCCCGTCGCCAGTCGGGCCCGCCACGGGGCCGAGATCGGCAGACCATCATAAGCATGACAAAACAGTTCAGAAAATCACAGGAGCAGAGATGAAGATCAGTCTATTTTCGCAAGCGGCGTATCGGGGGTTGCCAGCAGACTTCGAACACCAATACGAGTCGGTGTGCGACACCCCGTACTCGCTTACCAATCAGGATGGCATTTACGCGGATGTTCGAGACTTCCTCGATGTGCTGATGGTTGCCGCTCGAGCCGGATTTGATGGGCTCGCCGTAACGGAGCACAGCCAGTCGGCGTACGACATGATTCCCAATCCGGACCTCATCGCCAGTGCGCTGGCTTATATGACCGAGTCGGAGAACATCCCGGTCGCGATCATTCCGATGGGACGCTCGCTCGGTAAAGCCCGCGAACCGCTTCGCGTCGCCGAGGAATACGCGATGATCGACGTCATGAGCGGCGGTCGGCTTGTGGCGGGGTTCCCGATCGGCTTGTCTTACGATGCGGCGATCAACAATGGCATCGCGCCAATCGACATTCGGCCTCGTTTCGACGAAGGGCTCGAACTGATTCTGCGGACCTGGCGGGATAAAAACCCCTTCCCGTTCAACGGACGATTCAGCCAGCATCCGACAGTCAACATCTGGCCGCGGCCCTTGCAGGAAAATATCCCTGTCTATATCACGGGCACCGGCAATCCACGAACGATGCAGATGTGCCTGGAACGCAATATGGCGTTCAATTACCTGAGCTGGTTTGGGGCGAAGCTGACCGGCAAGCGAATCTTTGACCGTTTCTGGGAAACCGCCGACCAGCTCGGCGTGGCTCGCAATCCGTTCCGGATGGGATTCGTGCAGACCATCGCGGTAGCAGAAACCGACGCGCAAGCAGAAATCGACTACGCGCGGCATCTGGAATATGGATTCCGAAAAGGTCTGGGAGCCATCCCGATCGAAAAGCTGGGGTTGCCGGGAGGCATCGATATCAAGGGTGTCGAGGCATTGATCAAGGACCCGGGTGACTTCGGGATGGTCGAAAAGTTGCGCGATGCCTCTTATCGTGACCTCGTCAATGCTGGTTGCGTGATTGCCGGCAGCCCGGCAACCGTACGCGAACAATTGGCCGAATACATCAAGCTCTACGGCATCGGGAATCTCCATGCCATGTTGACATTCGGCTCCCTCCCTCGGCACCTCGCCATCAAGAACGTCGAACTGTTCGCAAAGGAAGTCGCGCCTTACTTGCGTGACATCTGGAAAGATTCGGATCACGAACATCATTGGTGGCCGGCCAAGCTCGGCGGACGTCCAGGCCCGGTTACAAATGGCACGCGCGCAACCTTCGGTGGTTCCGAAACGCAAAAACCCGGCCGTTGAGGTCACGAGTTTGCCTGAGTGCTCACATGTCAAAAGGAGACTATTCAATGAATATGCCAACCCGGGCCGCGACCCCGGACATCACCGAACGCACACTTCGAGTATGGGGTGGTCGCATCAACATGCGCGTAAAGGTCGCGGGTGCCGGACAACCCGTCGTCTACCTGCATCCGTCAGCTGGACTTGGCTGGGATCCATTTCTGTCCTGGCTGTCTGAACACTTCACGGTCTACGCGCCCGAGTTTCCCGGAACGAGCGCTGGTGATCCCTATGCGATTCACTCGGTCAACGCGCTTGGCGACGTCGTACTCGTGTACGAGGAGGTTGTCCGCACCTTGGGGCTCGTCAAACCCATACTGATTGGCCAATCATTCGGCGGCATGCTCGCGGCAGAACTCGCGGCGGCTTTTCCCAATCTCGCCTCCCGGGTCGTGCTGCTGGATCCTATTGGTCTGTGGCGCGAAGACTTGCCCGTTGCGGACTGGATCTCCGCTCGGTCGGAGGAACTTCCGTCGCTTCTGTTCCACGATCCGGCGAGTCCGGCTGCACGGTCCATGCTTGCGCTTCCCGAAGATCCCGGCTTGGCGGCCGCTGCCATCGCGGCGCGGGTCTGGGCCTTCGGCTGTACCGGGAAGTTCGCCTGGCCTATTCCTGATCGAGGCCTGAGCGCAAGGCTGCATCGGATCACTCAACCGGTCCTGCTGGTCTGGGGGCGGGAAGACAGGCTGGTTCCGGTCGGATATGTCGACGAATGGCAGGCTCGACTCCTGGATTCCAGAGTCGTTGTCATCGATAGCTGCGGCCATATTCCGCAAGTGGAGAAACTTCCCGAAACAGTGGCGGCAGTGAGCGATTTCGTGCGCATCGAATAGCGATCGCACGGCGAATCTTGTGGCGCCAGGGTACGTGGTGCGCGTACCCGGTTATCAAGTTAGGAATACTATTAAAGAAGGTGAGGAGATGATCAATTTGATTAGAAGATTGCTGCCTGCAACGATGGCGATTCTCGCGCTTATGAATACAAACGCGGACGCGACCGAGAACGGCCTGATCAGTTACCCCGTCGGAGTCAATACTGTGCTCGACGGCGTACTGCCTCCACCTGGCGCCACGCAATTCTATAACTACACGCTCTATTACGTTGCCAACAAGTTTGCCGGATCAAACGGAAAAAATCTGATTCCTGGATTTCATCTCGATGCGTTTGTCGATGCACCGAGAGTCGTCCATACATGGGGGACAACTTTCGGCCCGTTCAGTGTCTCCAGTGGCGTGATTGCCCCGGTATTCCATCTGCACCTGACCACGCCTGGAGGAACCGGCAATCGGACCGCGCTCGGCGACATCATTCTTGAACCCTGGCTGATCAACTACGCGAATCCGTCGCACACGTTCTTTGCATTTCTTGCCACTGATGTGGCGGTCCCCAGTGGAGCGTACTCCGTGAACCGCATGGCCAATACCGGATTGAACACGTATGCGCTCATGCCTTATATCAGCACGACGTGGTTTCCCACACCCGCGTGGGAAATCTCGACGACCACACTTGTTGAAATACAGTCGCCAAATTCTGCCACGCACTATCACTCGGGCGTGGTTGGAACCCTGGATTATCTTGTCGGCTATTCGTTGAACAACAAGGTTCAGTTCGGTTTGCAAGGATACTTTCTGAAGCAGGTCACCGACGACACCGTGAACGGCGTCCCGGCTCAGGACGGTGGTTTTCGCGGACAGGCGGTCGCCATAGGGCCGCAACTGCGGTACATGTGGTCACCGGCGGCTGGAATCGTGTTCAAGTACCAACATGAATTCGCCGTACGCAATCGTCCGCAGGGCGAGAAACTTTGGATGGAAGTGAGTTTTCCGCTCTCGTAGCGCGATGAACTGAATTTTGGGGGGGCGCCTCGCCGCACGGCAACAACGGCGTCATGCATTGCTGACGCGGCTCTGGTGCGGTTTCGACGCCGAATTTTCCCTGAAGATGGTCCTGGAGCAACTTATGAAGATCGTTGACACATTGCCGACATGTCCAGATGGACCCGTGGCACTGACGATTGGCAACTTTGATGGCGTTCATCTCGGTCATCAGGCAATGATAGACAGGTTGAAATGCATGGCGAAATCGAGAGACCTGCCTGCATGCGTGCTGACGTTCGAGCCACACCCTCGCGAGTATCTGTTTCCCGAGATCGCTCCGCGAAGACTCACAACGCTGAGCGAAAAGGCGGCCCTGCTGGAGCGATATGGCATCGACCGACTCTATGTTTGCCCTTTCGATAGCCACATGGCCAATTTGCCGGCTGAGCTGTTCGTATCACAGGTTCTCGTGGGCAATCTGGGCGTGCAGTGGCTTCTGGTCGGCGAGGACTTTCGCTTCGGTGCGAAGAGACAGGGAGATCTTGTGATGCTGAGCGAGGCCGGTCGTGCGTTGGGCTTTGAAATTGAAACCCAGCGCGATGTAAGGGCGCTGGGCGATCGCATTTCTAGCACTGCAGTGCGAACGGCCCGGGCGCAGGGGGATCTTGACCGGATGTGGTTGTTGCTTGGTCGGCCCGGTCTGCTTTCCGATGCCATTGCCTGCTCAACATGACATCTGTCGTCAGCTGTGAGCGCGATGAGTCCCGGGAACGCCAGGCATCGCCGCGACGGACAGGCTATCAGCCTGGGCGACGAGTGCGGAATCTCAATTTCGTCTGGAATCGTTCCCCTCTCGAATATGAGAGGGCGGTTGTCAGTTTTGTCGGTTCCCCACCAAGATACGAGCGTGCATAGTGGTAACGCCGTCAGGATCGGCTATGAGCAGGGGGCGCACCACGCGGCTGGGTTGTCGAGATCAATGGCAGTGGCCAGGCGATACAACCGTAGTCGCTCGCTCGGTGGTCAGCAGCATTCAACTTTATAGCTGCGCCGTCGTCGCTGTTCCGCCAGAGCTGGCGGCTTGATCGAAAGGGCAAGACGGTAGGGGCTCTGCGGCGGCGGAGGTGTTTCATCAACCCATCTGACCGGCATATCTGCACGATCGGTTAGGAATACTTGATTACGAAGGAAGCGCCTTGAAAGCTTATGTGATCGACCGTATCGGCGGCCCGGAAGTCCTGCAACTCCGCGATATCCCGTCCGTTCCGCCGAACGCGGATGAAGTTCGTATTCGGGTCCGTGCGTTTGGCCTCAATCGTGTCGAGACCTATTTACGTGCCGGCAAGATGGGGACTGTCGACGGCATGCGCGTACCGGGCGTCGAGGCAGTCGGGGAAATCCTCGAGGATCCTTCCGGTATGTTCCGGAGTGGCCAGCGCGTCGCAACCGTAATGGGCGGCTTGCAGTTCAGTCGCCGGGGCACCTATGCCGAAGAAGTGACGGTGTTGCGTACCAACGTGATCGATCTCGACGGTACTGCACTGTCATGGGAAGCGCTCGCGGCACTGCCGCTTGCCTATTTGACGATCTGGGGCGCGCTGAGTTGCAGCCTGGAAATCGAGTCGGGACAGACGATTCTCGTGCGCGGTGCCACCTCGACAATCGGGCTGGCGGCTGTTACCTACGCCAAAGCACGAGATCTGCACGTGATCGCGACGACACGCTCGAAAAATCGCGTCGAACAGCTTCACATCGCCGGCGCAGACGATGTGATCATCGATAGCGGAACCATTTCCAGCGACGTGCTTCGACTCCATCCCAAGGGGATTGATGCCGCGCTCGAAGTGGTCGGTGCGTCAACGCTGCGCGACACAGCAAGGACGTTGAGACCCTTCGGCGCTGTCACCGTGATCGGGATGCTGGGTGGTCCGCCCATCCTTGAAAAATTTGATCTGATGGCCGATCTGCCCCCGGCTGTTCGGCTTGCCTTCTTCCCGGCGCAGTTGCTCGGCTCGACTGCGCTCCCGCTGACACATTCGCCACTGCGCTCGATTGTCAATGACGTCGCCGTGGCTCGCTGGCCGTCGCATCTTCAACATACGTTCGCTTTCGATGAAGTACGCGAAGCACACGAGTGGATCGACAGCAATCGCGCACACGGGAAGCTGGTGGTGCGAATCTGAGCCGGGCGCGAACATTCCGAAAGCAGGGTGTCACCCTCCGCTAGTCTTGATAGGCAGCGCGTGCTGCATTAACGCAGGAGATGAAAAATGGGTAACGAACAGTTCGACTATTCCGGCAAGACAGTCCTGATCACGGGAGCTGCATCGGGTATCGGTCGGGCCACGGCGCTGGCGTTTGCCGAACGCGGCGCTCGGCTGGTGATCGGTGATGTGGGGCAAGGTGCCAACGAAACCGTGGAGCAAATCCGCGCATCGGGTGGCGAGGCAATCTTCGTGAAGACGGACGTCAGCAACGCTGAAGCGGTGCGAGTGCTGGTGGCAACGGCGGTGGAGACTTACGGGAAGATCGACGCCGCATTCAACAATGCGGGGATTTTGCCGCGAACGGCACCTTTCGCCGAAATGACGGAAGAAGATTTTGACCGGGTGATCGCCGTCGATCTCAAGGGCGTGTTCCTGTGCGTCAAGCACGAGATCGAAGCGATGCTCAAAACGGGCGGCGGTGCGATCGTGAACACGGCTTCGGTCGCGGGGGTGATCGCAGATCCCGGGATGGCGCCGTATGCGGCAGCGAAACACGGGGTGATCGGCTTGACGAAGGCCGCGGCCCTCGACTACGCAACCCAGGGAATCCGTGTGAATGCGTTGGCGCCGGGTCTGATCCGTACGCCGATGACGGACCGCTGGCTGAGCGATCCGGCAATGACGCAGACCCTGATGGCGAGCAGCCCGATGGGGCGTGCAGCGGAGCCCGAGGAAATGGCTGGCGTGGTGCTGTTCCTGTGTTCTTCCGCGGCGTCGTTCGTCACGGGTGCGGTTTGGCTTGCCGACGGTGGTATGACGGCACATTGAGGCACGGCATACGCGCGATTGCGCGAGAGAAAGGAATGCTTGATATGAAGAATTCCATATCTTGCAGGAAGGCGGTTGTAGGTGAAACGTTTTATTTTCAAGTTCCGGCAAGCGCATCAGTCGAACGTGAACGCGACGGCCGGGCTCCCATCTGAGCACAGGATTGGTATATGAGCAATTCAGGTCATCTCATTGCGAAGGATCAGGTAAGCGCCGTCACTGAATCGTCCACTGTTTTGAAGTTGAAGACGAAGGATGATATTGAAGCGACGCGAGCCGCCGTGCGCATGTTCAGCTCGAAAGTGGACGACACTTTTTTCGGGAAGAGAGTCCAGGTAAACGAAGATGTGAGCGTCCTCGTATACGGTCCTTCGCAAAGCGCAGAAAACGAACTGTTGCCTGCCATTTTCTATATCCATGGCGGTGGGTATGTAGCAGGGGCCGCTGATCTGTACGACAACGAGCACCACGAGGCGGCCGCAAAGCTGCACTGCGTCGTCGTCGCGGTGGATTACCGGCTGGCTCCTGAAAACCCGTACCCGACGCCGCTGAACGACTGTGTTTCCGGCATCACGTGGGCTCACGACAACGCGGAGCAGCTTGGCATCGACCGGGAGAGAATAACGGTGATGGGGGAAAGCGCAGGGGGCGGTCTCACTGCTTCGCTGTGCCACTATCTGAGGGACAAGACAAAGATCACCCCCAGGAACCAGGTCATGCTGTTTCCGATGCTGGACTACAAGACGTCTGCCAATCCCGCCGAGGTCAAAAACAAATATGCCGGCGAGTATGTGTGGACCCACGATGTGAACGACTTCGGATGGAAATATCTTCTTGGCGGAAACAAGGTGGAGGATATCGAGATTCAATACTACTCGCCGTCGTACGCGCCGAGTCTCGAGAATCTGCCTCGCACGTACATTGCAGTCGGCAGCCTCGATCTGTTGCTTGATGAAAGTCTCGAGTACGCCAGGAAGCTCAGCTGCGCCGGCGTACCGATTTCGTTGGAGGTGGTGGCCGGGGCCGTTCATGGATTCAACTTCATTCCCAGCGAAACAGCGAGGAAATTCAACGCGCGACTGAGCGAGTACCTGATGTCTGTTTTGTAGTGCCGCGGGTGGCAAGCGAACCGGTGTTGGAAATCGTTTGCCATCCTGTGGTGGGTGATGGATGAGACGTAGCGCGAGGTCCGCACTTGAATCAATTTGTTTTGGCAGCGTTTTGCCGACATGAAGTGCGGGGAGTTCGGGCCCGACGGGCTTTCCCGGATCGAATTGACGCGTGGCGATCCATCCGCTCAAGACATTGGATGGAGATGTGCGCTCGGGCAAATATTCGGCGAGAAAGTTGAACCGGATGACCGGGCGGATTCCGTCCGGCTGGTGATGCGCGGCGGCACGGAGAGCCGCGGCCGGCCGCGCTTCGTGCCGTGTCGGCCGGCGCGTGACCGGTTCAGATCGTTTGCGACCGGACCACGCGAACCGGGACCGACTTGTATGACGGCGTGCCGCTTTCCTTGTCGATGTAGTCGAGCGGGACGAGTACGTTCGCTTCCGGGTAATACGCGCCGACGGATCCCGCGGCGATGTCGTAGGCGATCGCCGTGATCTTCTCGAGCCGCATCGGCCGGCCGCCGGGTGCGGCGGTCTCGATGTCGACCAGATCGCCGTGTTCGAGCCCGCACGCGGCCAGATCGCCCTCGTTCATGAACAATACGTCGCGTCGGCCGAACACGCCGCGATAGCGGTCGTCGAGCCCGTAGATCGTGGTGTTGTACTGGTCGTGGCTGCGCAGCGTCACGAGGCGCAGGATGTCGTCGCCGTGAACGGGGGCATCTTCCTCGACGCCGCTGAACACCGAGAACATCGCCTTGCCGGTCGACGTCGGCCATTGGCGTTCGGTCGGCGGCAGCGGCAGCCGGAATCCGCCCGGCGCCCTGATCCGTTCGTTGAAATTCTCGAAACCCGGTATGGTTCGTTCGATCAATGTGCGGATCTCGTCGTAGTCGGCGATCAGGTCCAGCCAGGCGACCTTGCTCGCGGGCAGCGTTGCGTGCGCAATGCCGGCGACGATTGCGGGCTCGGAGCGCAAATGGTCGGACGCCGGCGTGAGCTTGCCCGACGACGCATGGACCATCGACATCGAATCCTCGACGGTGATCGACTGCCGGCCGGTTGCCTGCATGTCGAGCTCGGTGCGGCCGAGCACCGGCAGGATGAACGTTTCCTTCGCGACCAGCAGGTGCGAGCGGTTCAGCTTGGTGGCGAGATGCACGCTCAGGTCGAGCTTCGCCATCGCCGGGAACGACTGTTCCGAATCGGGCAGCGCGACCGCGAAGTTGCCGCCGAGGCAGATCAGCGCCTTGGCGGTGCCATCGATCATCGCCTGCATGCCCTTGACGGCATCGTGGCCGTGCGCACGCGGCGGCTTGAAGCCGAATACGTCTTCGATCTTCTTCAGGAATTCGGCCGACGGCTTTTCGGTGATGCCCACCGTCCGGTTTCCCTGCACGTTCGAGTGACCGCGCAGCGGGCAGATGCCTGCGCCGGGCTTGCCGATGTTGCCGCGCAACAGCAGCAGGTCGGCAATCAGGCGAACGTTCGCCGTGCCCGTGTTGTGCTGGGTGATGCCCATCCCGTAGGTGACGATCGTTGCATTCGCCTTTGCATAGGCGTTCGCCACTTGCTCGAGTGCGGCGCGCGCGAGCCCGCTTTCCCGCTCGATTGCGTCCCAGCCGGTCGCGACGAGATCGGCGGCGAACGTGTCGAAGCCTTCGGTGTGCTCGGCGATGAACGTATGGTCCAGCACGTTGCGTTGTGCGGCGTCCAGGGCCAGCAGCGCCTTCATGATGCCCTTGAGCGCGGCCGCGTCGCCGCCGGCCTTGACCTGAAAGTAGGTCGACGCAATGCGCGTCGACCCGTAGGTGGCCATCTCGACGGGATTCTGAGGGTCGGCGAAGCGTTCGAGCGCACGCTCGCGAAGCGGGTTGAACACGATGATCGGCACGTTGCGGCGCGCGGCTTCGTGCAACGTACCCATCATGCGTGGATGGTTGGTTCCCGGGTTGTGGCCGATCGAGATGATCAGGTCGCACACGTCGAAATCTTCCAGCGATACCGTTCCCTTGCCGATGCCGATCGACTGCGGCAGGCCGACACTCGTCGGCTCGTGACACATGTTCGAACAGTCGGGAAAGTTGTTCGTCCCGTATTCGCGTGCGAATAGCTGGAACAGATACGCGGCCTCGTTCGATGCGCGGCCCGACGTATAGAACTCGACCTGCTCGGGCGGCAGCGCGCGCAGCACTTCGCCGATGCGCGCGAATGCGTCGTCCCATTCGATCGCGCGGAACGTGTCGGTTGCGCGATCGTAGACGAGCGGATGCGTGAGCCGGCCCATGTTCTCCAGCGCGTAGTCCGACATGCGCAGCAGCGACGACACGGTGTTCGCCGCGAAGAACTCGGGCGTCACGCGCTTGGTCGTCGCTTCCCACGTGACGGCCTTCGCGCCGTTCTCGCAGAACTGGAACGTCGACTTGTGTTCCTTGTCGGGCCATGCGCAGCCGGGGCAGTCGAAGCCGTCGGGCTGGTTGGTCCGCATCAGCACGATCGGCGCCTTGAGCGATTCCATCTGCGTGCGGACTGCTTCCGCGGTTGCACGGAGGGCGCCCCAGCCGCCGGCCGGGCCATCGTATGCCCGGATACCCGGTACGTCGCGTCGTGCAGTCATGTGAACTCCGTTGTTGTTCAGGTCAGCTTGAATGTCGGCCGGTTTTGGCTGGTCACTGTGCCTGTTCGAATCGCGATGTGGAATCGACAAATCTGATAACCTCCCTCTCAAATTCGAAAGGCTGATATGGATCTGAATGCTGTCGAGATGTTCGTGATCGTCGTGCAGGCGGGCAGCCTGTCGGCGGCGGCCGTACGCACGGGTATCCCGCTGCCGACACTGAGTCGCCGGATCCGCGCCCTCGAAAGCGAACTGGCCGTGCAATTGCTCGAGCGTTCAGTGCGTGGCACGCGCTTGACGGATGCCGGCGTGCGGCTCTACGAACACGCCAGTCGCGGCATCGAAGCGCTGGCCGAGGCGCGGGAGTCGGTGGTGGGCGCGCAGCATGAACTGAAAGGATTCCTGCGTTTGTCGTTGCCGCCGACGTTCGAAGTGTGGTGGGATCTGCTCGGCGAGTTTCAGGCGCGTTATCCGGGTATTCGCCTGTTCGTGCATACCACTGAGCGCCGTGTCGACCTGATTCTCGACGGCATCGATGTGGCGTTGCGGGTCGGGGCGATCGAGCAGGAGTCGATGGTGGCGCGCAAGATCGCAATCTATCGGCATCGGCTCGTCGCGAGCCCCGCGCTGCTCGAGCGTTACGGCCGACCGGAGACGCCGGACGATCTGCATCGTTTGCCGTGTGCAACCTGGGGGCGCGGGGCGTACGCGCCGCCTGTCTGGCATCTCGGCGACACGAAATTCCATCCGCGCCCGGTGCTGTCGACGAACGATTACTCGCATCTGCGCAACCGCGCGCTCGTCGGAGATGTCGTGACCGAACTCCCGCCGTTTCTTGTCACGGACGAGTTGCGTAAAGGCCGGCTGGTCTCGATTCTGGACGACTATCCGTTTCCTGCCGTCGAGCTGAACCTGCTGTTTCCGTCACACCGACATCCGTCATCGATCGTCAGGGCGTATCTCGACTTTTGCCAGGCGTACTGGGACGCGAAGTTGAGTGATGTCGTGAGCGGGGCAACGCCTCCGGATTCGCACGCTTGATCCGGTGATCCCGGGCATCGCCCCGGCCCCGTCCCGCTGCTTGCTTCGTGGCGATCTGATCGCGATTCGGTACGACGCGACGGACCGTGGCGTTGATCCCGAACGGGATGCGCAATGCGGAATAGGATCGATTCCAGTTCTTCTGTTTCCGTTGCCGTGACCGCGCAGGGTGTTACATCAAATGAATGCTCGGGTGCATATCGCGACCCGGCGCAAGACATCGGGCACGCGGGTTCACTCTTCCTGCGCTCGGTCGATGGCTTCTCGAGCGAATCCCGAATCCAGATCCCTGCCTGCTTCTTGAATTTGAGAGGCCGGTTTTCAGATTTGTTGCTTCCGCCGCATGAGCCGAACCGGCATAGTGATCGAGCCATCCCGTCCACGCAAGGAGGAACACGATGCTCGAGGTTAGACATGCAGATCAGCGCGGACGAGCAGAGCACGGCTGGCTCAGCTCGCGTCACACGTTTTCATTCGCGAGCTATTACGATCCGAAGCAAAGCGGCTTTTCAGATCTGCTGGTGATCAACGACGACCGGATCATGCCGGCGCAAGGATTCGGCAAGCACCCGCACCGCGACATGGAGATATTCACGTACGTGCTGGAGGGCTCGCTGGAACACAAGGACACGATGGGCACCGGGTCGGTGATCGTACCCGGTGACATTCAGGTGATGAGCGCCGGCACCGGCGTCGCCCATAGCGAATACAACCCTTCGAAGCGTGAGCCCGTGCACCTCCTGCAGGTGTGGATCGCAACGGCCGCGAACGGCACGCCGCCACGCTATCAGCAACGTCACTTCGGCGAGGAGCAGAAGCGTGGCGTGTTGCGACTGGTGTTGTCACCCGACGGCGCGAACGAATCGCTGACGCTGCAACAGGACGCTCGCGTTTATGCCGGACTGTTCGACGGCGACGAAAGCGCCGAGCTCGAACTTGCCGGCAACCGTTACGCGTATGTGCACGTGGCGCGCGGTGCGATTGCCGTGAACGGCGTCGAACTTGGCGAAGGTGACGGCGCACGGGTCCGTGGTGAACGGACACTGAGCTTTACGCGAGGTCGCGGTGCGGAAGTGCTGGTGTTCGATTTGCGCGGCATTGAAACGCCGGTGTTGTGGTCTTGACAGGCACTTCCAAGTGCGCGTCTGGCGCCATGTGCGGCGACACTTAATTCATCGAGAAAAATCGTGCGTGACACACTGTTTGAAAACCGCAAGGACGAGTTGATTCTCGTCGCTCGCATTCTGTTGATGGTGCTCTTCGTGCTGTTCGGCTGGTCGAAGCTGACCGGCTTTTCCGGAACCGTTGCATTCATGGCATCGAGTGGCGTGCCTGCCCCCGAGTTGTCGACGATCATCGCCGTGGTAATGGAGCTCGTTGTCGGCATCGCGCTGGTGGTTGGGTTCCATACGCGCCTGCTGGCCTTGTTGCTCGCGCTCTACACATTCGGGACGGCGATTGTCGGTCATCACTACTGGAACATGACCGGCGCCATGCAGTACGACAACATGATCCATTTCTACAAGAACATCAGCATCATTGGCGGGCTGATGCTGCTGTGCGTGACGGGTGCGGGAAGGTACTCCGTCGACGGGCGTTGAACCACACGTGGTATTAGTCAGGAGTGTTATGGATGCGTGACGAAAAACAATTCGACTTTATCGTTGCCGGCGGTGGGGCCGCGGGCTGCGTCATGGCCGCACGGCTCAGTGAAGATCCGTCGATATCGGTGCTGCTTCTCGAAGCCGGCGCCGTTTTTCACCCGAAGGAAGCGCCTGCCGCTGTCAGCCAGGCGTTCACGGTCGGCGGGACCGCGGAGATCCTTCGGGACGACAGCGCATCGCATGTCGAGGGGCAACCGGTCGAGATTCGCGCGCGTGTCCTCGGCGGCGGGTCGTCGATCAACGCCGGCGTCTTCGTGCGTGCCCTGCCCACGGATTTCCAGCACTGGGTCGACCGAGGTCTCGAGAACTGGTCCTATGACGACGTCCTGCCTTATTTCAGGAAGATCGAATCCGACGACCAGGGCGACGCGTCGCTCCATGGACGCGATGGCCCGGTTCCGGTACGACGGTGGGATGCGAAGGAACTGAGCCCGTCGCATGCGGCATTCATCGAAGCCGCGAAGACCCAGGGCTTTCCGGAAGTGGACGACTTCAACGGTAAAGCGCACTTCGGTGTCGGCCGCTATCCGATGAACATTACCGGGGAGGGGATCCGGTTCGGCGCGGCACTCGCGTATCTGACCGACGCGGTGTGGAAGCGTCCGAATCTCACCGTTCGTGGCGGTGTCCTGATCGACGTCGTTACGTTCTCGGGGCAAGTTGCAACGGGGGTAAGGCTTGCCGACGGGGAAGAGATAGCAGCCAGGAACGTTGTCCTGACGGCCGGGACGATCGGGTCGGCCGCCGTGCTGTTGCGTTCGGGAATCGGCCCGATTGACGAGCTGGGCGCGCTTGGCATCGACACGGTCGCCGATTTGCCGGTCGGGAAAAACTACATGCAACAGCCGGCCAGTGGTGTGGTTTTCGCCACGACGGCAAAGAAAATGGGCGCTACCGTGCCGCCGATCTCCGCGCTCCTGTTCGCCCGAAGCGGGGCGCGAACCGAAGGCGCTCCCGACCTGCACATCATCCCGAGTCACATCACGATGCTGGAGGCGATGTCGTCGGACGACGGCGGCATGGTTTTCTCCATGAGCCTCGCGGTCGCGACGCCCGAGGACGATTCCCGCGGGCGGCTCACACTGGTCTCGCGTGACCCCAGGACGCCTCCCCGGATCGAGACAGGTATTCTGGGGAACAGCAAGGACCTCGAAAAACTCGCGGATGCGGTGGAAACGGCACGACGCATCGCGTCGACGGAGCCCTTCTCGCAGTACCTGGATGCCGAGATTTCTCCGGGGCCCAACGTGAAAACCCGTGACGACATCAGGGCATTTCTCCGCGAACACGTGCAGACGTACTTACACATGACGTCATCGGCTCCGATGGGGGGTGCGGACGATCCTCGGGCAGTGGTCGACGACAGTGGTCGGGTCAAGGGTGTCAGCGGCCTGTATGTCGGGGATGCTTCCATCATGCCGCGCGTGCCTTCGGTCGCGACCAATCCGACAGTACTGGCGGTCGCCGAGATCGTGGCCGATCGCATCAAGACCTCGCATGCGGCGCGCTGATCAGCGCTGCGGCAAGACATGAGTCCTTGTCCGTCGCCTCGAGACACGGAGCGTCGGGCAGTGCGAGCGCCCGACGCGACATGTCATGTGGCGTCGTGAACGCGGGCGGGGCCAGGGGCGCGGCGCCTGAAGTCGGCGGCGATGCCCCGCGTCTCGCGCCGGCGATTGACACTTCGAAGTCGTAGGCGCAACGTCATGAACTGCACGACGCCTTGGGCCGTGAAAGGCGATAGTCGGAGTGATACCGTCATCTGCGCGTTCCGTTCCGTACCCGGGACGCGAGCGGCGTGTGATCTCAATAGCCGACAGGCAACCGATGCCATCTGTCGAGACAATCTTCTATGATGACGTGTCGCAATGTGACTGGCGGCCTGCGAAACACGGTGCACGGGCCGCCACCGAATGGAACACGGCTGAACAGGTGAACCGATATGAATACTGGAACACATTCCCACGGAGCAGAACATTGCACCCGCATCCGGACCGCGCTTCTCAATTTGCACCGGACACTGGTCGAACTTGAGCGTCGCGAGTATGAGAAGACCCATGGGCACCAATCGGCCGGCGATTTTCTGCAGGTGATGGCCTTCGACGATTCGATGAAGTGGCTGGAGCCGCTCAGCCGACTGATCGTCATGCTGGACGAAGCGCTGGATCAAGAGGGTGAACTGGAGCTGACGCCGACGGTAGTCGTGGCAAGAGCACGGGAATTGCTCAAGCTGGACCGTGCGTCCACGGACGCATTTGCGACGCGTTATCTGTATCACTTCGACAACTCGGCCGATCTCGCGGTCGACCACACCGCGTTGTTGAAGCTCATCGGCAACGTTGTGTAGGCCACGCGCGAAACGCGTGGTCGACGTGCCTCGAGCGGCCTCTACGCGTCACGCTGACAGGACGTGTAGCCGCTGCGATTTCGCATGAACAGGAAGCCATCGAGGGCAATCCCGATCGGCAAAAGCCGTTGATCCGGATTGCACACGCATGACTGGTCCGTTGCACGCGGGTGGCTTTTGCATTGATCGTCAGGATCGAAGACGGGCCCGCCGCGTCCTGACCTCACGGGAGAGACGATATGGTTCTACGGCAGATCATCGGCAGTTGGCGTGATGTGTCCTTCGAGGTTGCCGCATGGGATGGCGTCGGTGCGCAGGTTGATCTTTCCTGTGGTTGCATGTTCGCCCGCGAGGCGGCAGGTGGGGGGCCGGCGGGCGGACTACGCCACCTCGACCTCGTGCTGTCGGGGGCGCTCACCGGGTTGCGGCGCGAAGGTCACTTTCTGGCAGCGCCGATGGAAACACTGTTGATCAGCCGCCCGCCCGCGGGCATCGAAGCGGGCCGCGTGCTGTTGATCGGGCTCGGTGATCCCGCAAGCTGGACCATTGATGTCACCGCGGATGCCGCCGCCACGGCTGCCCGAACGGCGATGCAGCAGGGTTTGCAAAGTGTGGCCTTCGCACCGAGCATACTCGACGGCGGGTTGACGAGCGCGGCTACCGACGGGATGCCGCACGCGATGGTGACGGCCGTGCTGGCCACGATAGACACGCAATACCGGATCGCGGAACTGGGGCTCGCTGCGCTACCGTCACTGCGCCATTGGGTCTTCGATGTCGGCGCGTCCCGCTTTGACGGAGCTGTCGAACAATTCGGAAACGCACTGGCGACCGCACAGTCCCGGCGCTCGACGTAGAGGAAGATCGATTCGGTTTGCGTGAAATGCGGCGTCCTCAGCCGGCGCGTCGGGGCGTTCACCTCCACCAGCAGCATGCAGCCAGCACCCGTTCCTCTAACCACCGATGATCGCTGCCGTCGATCTGAATGGATTCGCCGACGCGCACGCTGCAGCGCAGCAGCTTTTGACCTCGGACGCCAACTGCAAAGCGAAACTCGCTCGGCGTCACCGCTGTCATTCCGCTTCGTGGCCGGTGGCGGATCGCGCACTAGTGACGGCCATGTATGCCATCGCCCGGACGCGAACCCTGTCCCCGGAAGATTGCTGACGAACCTGCCGTCGCAGCGTGGGCCGCGAACCGCCCGATACCGCAGACGGCAACGACCTGTCCGTCGGGCGCGTCTATAGGCTGACGACGCCGCGTCCCAGTTCGATCACGCGCCCACCGACACCGATTTCTCCGCTCGCACTGACCGACAACCGCAGCAGGCATGGCCGGCCGACGGCTTCGCCCTGCTCGACCTGATACGCGGCAGGCAGGTCGCGGTTCATCGCAAGCAGCCACCCGCCCAGATTCGCGCAGGCCGACCCGGTGCCCGGATCTTCCGACACGCTGCCTTGCTTCACGAAGAAGTAGCGCGACACCACCGTCCCCGGACGCTCGGGATCGAACGCGAACACATACGCGGTCTTGCGGCCGAGGCTGCTGGTCGGCCAGATGTCGAGGCACGCGCTGTCGGGTTGCGCGCGGCGCACGGCGGCGGGGTCCTTGAGTGCGACCAGCAACTGGTCGGCACCGGTGTCGACCCAGATCGGCGGTGTGAGCAGATCGGCTTCCGTGAGCCCCAGCAAAGCCGCGATCCGGGCGTCGGGCAACTCGCATGCTGCTGTCTTCGGCATGCCGGAATGCGGCGCGGTAAACGTCCACACGTCGTCGTGCGCGTTGACGTCGACCACGCCGGCCTTGAATTCGAGCGCGAGATCGTTGCCCGCGCCCAGCAGGTCGCGCACGACGTGCGCGGTGCCGAGCGTCGGATGGCCCGCAAAGGCCATCTCGTAGCCCGGCGTGAAGATGCGTACCCGCGCATGCGCGCGTTCCGACGGCAGCACGAAGGTCGTTTCGGACAGGTTGAACTGCACGGCGAGTGCCCGCATGGTCGCATCGTCCATGCCGCGCGCATCCTCGAATACGCAAAGCGGGTTGCCGCCGAACGTCGATTCGGCGAATACATTCAGCAGGCGGAAGGCGTAGGAAGGCATTTGACGCTCGTGTGAGTGGGTTGATTACCGTACCTGGGTTGTGGGGGCACGCTGCTCGATGCGCTGGCAGCCGCGCGGAGTCGCATGGGTCAGCTCGGCTTGTCGAGCGGCGCAAGCATCGCCTGCATGTCGGGATGCTTCAGGATTTTCCTGTACTCCGCCGGACTCATTGCGTCGATCAACACGCGCCCGCTCACGTCCGCCTTGATGTACTCGACCGCGAGCAGCGCAATGACCGGATTGGTGGTCAAGGTGGCGTGATCGGGTGAATGATCGCCGAATTCCGCCACGACTGCCTCGGTGTTGTCCGCCACGGCGACGGCGAGCCGGCGACCGGACAGCCTGAGCCTTGCGCTGGCGCCGCATTTGGCCATGTCGTAGTGGCGCGGCCCGTTGAGCGTGCGATTGCCGTAAATCGCCACGTGCGTGTCGACGCCCCGTGCCGCGGCAGCCTCGAGCAGCGGCCCGAGATCGTCGATCTCTTCGTCCCAGACGCCCGCGAAGATCTGCGTTTTCGCATTGACGATGACGCGCGCGAATGCGCTGGCGATTGCTTCCCGACCGCTCAACGACCAGACGAGCCCCGGCTCCTGTTGAACCGGCAGCCGGTCGAGCGCGCCCGCGGCCAGTTCGAGATCCGCATTGAAGCGTGTGCGCAAGTCCTCGAGCAACGACCGGTGGGGCACGGCCGCATAGCGTACGGGTTCCGACCGGTTGACGAGCACCGCACCGCGCGTTTCCAGGCGGCCGAGGGTTTCGTAGATTTTCGATGGCGGCATGCCGGCGCGCCGGCCGACTTCCGCACCCGTCAGCGCGGCCTGACCGACGAGGGCAGCATAGGCCTGCGCCTCGTACTGGGTGAATCCAAGCCGGATCAACGACGTGATCAGCTCCGTGTTCTCGCTCATGCGTATCGGCTCCTGCTCCCACGACGACCTGCGTGGGGCTTCTTGATTAACTACCGGAGTAGTATACAATCGCTCGAACTTACTACCCAAGTAGTAGGTGATGCATCCAAACCTGACTGGAGGGATCTTCAAGATGCGTAAACGGATCAGCACCGGCTCCCCGTGGGAGCCCAAGGTCGGCTACTCGCGCGCGGTGGTCGTCGACAACACCATCTACATTTCGGGGACGGCCGGCAAAGGCGTGGACGTGTACGCGCAGACACGCGATGCGCTGGCGACGATCGACCGTGTGCTGGCGGACGCCGGGTTCTCGTTGTCGGACGTTGTCCAGAGCCGCCTGGTGGTGGCGGACTTCGACAACTGGGAAGCCGCGGCGCGCGCGCATGGGGAGATCTACGGCGATATCCGGCCGGCGTTTTCGCTGGTGCATGCGCTGCCGTTCGTCGACCCGGAGATCCTGGTCGAAGTCGAGGCGATCGCGGTCAGGACCGCGGCATGACCGTCGCCGGCAACCGCGTGCCGCTGTCCCGCACCGCGACGGTGGTGCTTGCACTGGCGGCCGGCGTGGCGATTGCCAACGGCTACGCGTTGCAGCCGTCGCTGTCGGCGATCGCGAGCGAGTTCGGCGTGGCCGCGTCGCGCATGGCGGCCCTCGCGTCCGTGACGATGCTCGGCTATCTGGTCGGCCTTGTATTGCTGGTGCCGCTGGTTGACCGGTTCAGCCCGCGCGCCCTCATCTCGGCGCAGATGGGCGCGCTCGCGTTGTTGCTGGTGTGCGCGTCGTGGTCGCCCGGGCCGTTCGCGCTCGACGCCGGCTTCTTTCTGGTGGGCGCGGCAACTACGGTAGCGGCGCAGTGCAGTGCAGTTTCCGGAAAACATGCGGATCCGCAACGGCGCGGCGTGGCGATCGGGGCCGTGTCGGCGGGCATTTCCGCCGGGATCCTGCTGAGCCGTTTCGTGGGCGGCGTGCTGTCGCAATGGTTCGGATGGCGCGGCGCATTGCTCGCGCTGGCCGGATGCGTTGCGCTGGCCGCCATCGGCGGTGCCATGCTGTTGCCCGGCGGCCGGCCGGAAGGGCTGCCCGGCCGTGCGAACGCGATCGGTGCCATTGCGCGGTTGCTGCGCGACAGCGCTCAGTTGAGACGCCGCACCTGCGCCGGCATGCTCTGGTTCTTCGCGTTCAACCTGGTCTGGGTGGGGCTCGCGCTTCGCCTGGCCGAGCCACCGTATAGCCTGGGTGCCGCGGCGATCGGTGCGTACAGTCTCGCGGGCGTGCTGGGGCTTGGCGTGACGCGCGTGGCCGGAAAACTTGCCGATCGATTCGGCGATCGCGCGGTCATCCGGGGAGGGCTCTGCGTGGCGGCCGTGTCGACCCTGCTGCTTGCCGTTGCGCTCGGGCGTCCCGGATGGCTGGGCGTCGGGCTGGCCATGTTCGATGCCGGTTGCTTTGCCGCACAGGTCGCGAACCAGACGCGGGTCGTCGCGATTCAGCCGGCCCAGGCCGGAGCATTGAGCGCCGCGTACCTGACGCTCTACTACGCGGCCGGTGCCGGCGGTGCCGTGGCGGCAGGGCTGCTCAACGCGCGGGTCGGGTGGGGCGCGATGATGATCGTGGCGGCTGCGGCAATCGCGGCAGCCGGGTTGATCGGTACCGCATCGGCGAGCGTCGATGCGCGGAGCGAGCCGACCTCCGCCGCTTGAGCGCAGGCGCGACGTGCGTGCGCGCGGTCGATCCGAATTTCATTTTTCGTGCATGATCGGGTTGCTCCGTCGATTGACGGCGATCGGGCTTTGGCATTCAACCATCCGCAACGCTGGCGGATATTTTTACGCTGAAGCAGACAGTCGCGCTTCCGTGCGTGGCATTTGCGATCGCATGCGAACACGGGCTCATCGGATTGACCACAACGACGCCGTGCCCATGCAACACGTGTCGGGTTCAGTGTCGCTTGACGCGTGCCGGTTGCCGCACGCAGGAGGAAGACATGGAACCAGACAGAAGCGTGGTGAATACCGGCGGCGGGTTGGCCGGCGCGCATGCAGGAACCGGCTCGCCGCAGGCCGCCCTGGACGCGATCGTTCGTGGCGTGGAAAGCTACGGCATTTCTGCCGGCATGGACTGGCCGACCGCGAAGCAATCCCTCGCCGACAACGACAGACAGTGGAAATTCTCGGCGGTGCTGGTCGCGATCGTCGCGCGGCGCGAGCCGACGATCCTGCTGACCAAGCGCTCATCGGATCTCAGCGAATACTCGTCGCATGTGAGTTTTCCGGGTGGACGCCCGGCGGAATCCGACCGCGATATCGGTGCGACCGCATTGCGCGAGGCGTTCGAGGAGATCCGCCTGGCGCCGGGCGCGGTTCGCGTGGTCGGCAGCTTGCCGATCCATAAAACCAGAAAACGCAATCATGCGATCTTTCCCGTGATCGGCATCGTGCTGGAAACGGCGCAATGGGAGGCGGCGCCCGCGGAAGTCGCGGAGATCTTCGAGTTTCCGTTCTCCGTGCTGCTGAATTCGGATCTGCTACGGCAATACACGGACGGCGAACGCGCGGGCGCATGGTACTGGGCGGAGCAGACGCAGGACATCTGGGGCGTGACTGCGCTCATCCTGAAGTCGCTCGTGGGCCTGGTGCGCGATGCCGCACGCGGCGAGCAGGCACGTCGCGACTAGTTCATGAATCGGGCCTCCGTCCGGCAAGGGTGACGCATGGAGATGGCAGAAACGTTCGGCGACGAAGGGTTCGACATCCCTCGCCGCTATTTTGCAGCGGTCGCGATTCTGGTCGGCGTATTCATGTCCGCGCTGGACAGCGCGATCGTCAATATCGCGCTGCCGACGATCTCGACCGACCTGCACGTGAGTGCGGCGGCGGTCATCTGGGTCGCGAACGGGTATCAGGTGGCGAGCGCGGCGACGATGCTGACGTGCGCGTCGCTCGGCTCGAGAATCGGCGAGCGACGCTTTTACACGATCGGGCTGGTGTTGTTTACGCTCTCGTCCCTCGGCTGCGGGCTGGCGCCCACCTTCGGTGCGCTGGTGGCGATGCGGATCCTGCAGGGCATCAGCTACGCCATCCTGATCAGCGTCGGCTACGGTCTCTACCGGGTGATCTTTCCGCCCGGTTCGCTGGGGACGATCTTCGGCATCAATGCGCTGGTATTTGCGGTCGGGACGGCCGTCGGCCCGGCATTGGGCGGCCTGATCGTCTCCTGGGCATCGTGGCCCTGGCTGTTCTACATCAACCTGCCGTTCGGGATCGCCGCCATCGCGTTCTCGTTCGTCGCGCTGGGGAAAGACGCGTATCGGGAGCGCGGCTTCGACGTGCCGGGCGCGGTGACTTCCGCCGCGGCATTCGGCCTGTTTGCGCTGGCCATCGACCAGATCGGGCAGTGGAGCAATCGAACCGTGCTGGTGCTTGCCGCGGCGGCGGTGGCGTTGATGCTGGCCTTCTGCATCGGGCAGACTCGGGCACGGCATCCGCTGTTGCCGCTGGATATTTTCAGGTCGCGCCGGTACACGTTCGCAGTGCTGACGTCGGTGACGATGTTCGTGTCGCAGGGCATGGCATTGGTGGCGTTGCCGTTCGTGCTGCAGCATACGTATGCGTACAGCGTGTTGAAATCGGCGCTGGTCTTTACACCCTGGCCGATTGCGGTCGCGCTGTGCGCGCCGTTTGCCGGGCGACTGGCGAATCGCGTCAATGCGACGCTGCTGTCGAGTGTCGGTGTGCTGATGTTCTGTCTCGGGATCGGTTCGCTGACCCTGTTGCCCGCGCAACCAACGGTCGGGGATGTCTTGTGGCGTGTCGCGCTATGCGGCATGGGGTACGGCTTCTTCCTGCCGCCGAACAACAAGGAGATGTTTGCGAACGCGGCGAAGAACCGGACAGCCACCGCGTCCGGCGTGCTGTCGACTGCGAGAACGACCGGCCAGTCGATCGGCGCCGCACTGGTCGCCGTGGTGATTGCACTCGTCGGCGGCGCGGGCGGAGGAGGGGGCGAGCGGCAATTTCCGGTCTATGTGTTCGCGTTGGCCTGCGCGATCGCCGCGCTGTCGTTTTTCGCGAGCATCGCGCGCATCTACCGTCAGCGGGGCTAGGTGCGGTTGACCGAAATCGACACACGGGCCCGTCGCGGTGTCCGCATCAATGCGACGACACGAACACCGCATCCTCGAACGCGGCCGGAATGGCGAAGCTTTCGCGCATCCGCTGCGTTTCCTTCGCCGGCGTCAGGCCGAACAGGCGCTTGAATTCGCGGCTGAACTGCGACGGGCTCGCATAGCCGACCGCGTAGCCGGCCGCCTCCGCCGTCAGGTCCTCGCGCACCATCAGCAACCGGGCCTGATGCAGCCGTGTCGATTTCAGGTACTGCATCGGCGATACCTGCGTGATCGCCTTGAAGTGGCTGTGGAAGCTCGGCACGCTCATGCCGGCTTCGTCGGCCAGTTGCGGCACGTCGAGCGGCTGCGCGTAATCGGCGTGGATCACGCGCAGTGACCGGCCGATCCGGCCGAACTGTCCGCGCATCGCCAGCGCGCCGCGCATCGCGCTGCCCTGCGCGCCGGTGAGCACGCGGAAATACAGCTCGCGCAGCAGCGCCGGGCCCAGCACCGCGGCGTCGAGCGGCCGGTGCATCGCCTCGACGAATCGCAGCACCGACGCGTGCATCGTGCCGTCCATCGGCGTCGACATCATGCTCAGGGGCGCCTGCACGGGCTCCGCGAGGCCCGCGCGGTCGATCTGTGCCGCGAGTTCGGCGGCCATCGTGAAATCGAGGTGCAGGTACAGCGCGAGCAGCGGCCGCTCGGGCGTGGCGTCGGTTTCCATGCTGAACGGCACGGGCACGGACACCGCCAGGTAGTGGTGTTCGTCGTACACGTAGCGCTCGCCGCCGAAGTAGCCGCGTTTGCAGCCCTGGCACACGATCACGATGCCGGGGTCGTACAGCACCGGCGTGCGCGACAGCGCGCGGTTCGAACGCAGGATGCGCACGCTCGGCAGGGCCGTCAGGTTGTAGCCTTCGTCGGGCGCCAGCGCGCGCAGCAGTGTCACCAGGCGCTTCCGGTCGCGCGGCGGCAGCGACGGAGATCGGGGGGCGGTGGGCTCGGTGCTCATAGTTTTGTGCAAGAAAATTAGCGGAATCGGGCTTATTCTACGTAGTTCGTCAGACTAGTATGCATGCTTCAATCAACATTCGGGAGAAGCGCAAATGGCATCCGGCAAGCTCATGCTCATTACTGGCGTCAGCAGCGGCTTCGGCCGCGCGCTCGCGCAGGAGGCGCTCACGGCCGGTCACACGGTGGTCGGCACCGTGAGAAGCGCGCAGGCGGCGCGGGATTTCGAAGCGCTGTCCGCGCAGGCGTTCGCGCGAGTGCTCGACGTGACCGACTTCGATCGCATCGACGGCGTCGTGGCTGAAATCGAGGCGAACGTCGGGCCCGTCGACGTGCTGGTGAACAACGCCGGCTACGGGCACGAGGGGATCATGGAAGAAGCGCCGCTCGCGGAAATGCGCCGGCAGTTCGACGTGAACGTATTCGGCGCGGTCGCGATGATGAAGGCGGTCGTGCCTTACATGCGCGAACGGCGGCGCGGCCACATCCTGAACATCACGTCGATGGGCGGCCACATCACGATGCCGGGAATCGCCTACTACTGCGGCAGCAAGTTCGCGCTGGAAGGCATTTCCGAATCTGTCGGCAAGGAGCTGGAGCCGTTCGGCATCGCGGTGACGGCCGTGGCGCCGGGGTCGTTCCGCACCGACTGGGCGGGCCGCTCGATGTTGCGCACGCCGCGCTCGATCGCGGATTACGACGCGATCTTCGACCCGATCCGCCAGGCGCGCGAGGAGAAGAGCGGCAAGCAGCCGGGCGATCCCGCGAAGGCCGCACGGGCGATGCTCGCGGCGATCGCGTCGGACCATCCGCCCGCGCATCTGCTGCTCGGCAGCGATGCGCTGCGGCTCGTGCGTGGAAAACTGGCTGCGCTGGATGCGGAAATCCAGGCGTGGGAGACCGTGACGGTGTCGACGGACGGTTGACGCGGGCGCGACTGGCGCGGGAGCGCCGTGTCGGGCCGCCACGGCGCTCCCGCGTGGATCTTCAACTGCCGACGCGCGCCGCGTCGTCGCGGTTGGCAGAGCCCGCGTCTCGCGATATCACGTAAGTGACCGACCGGTACTTGGGCGTTTCGCCACGCTGCGCGACCGTGCCGCCCAGCGATTCCGCAATGCGGCGGCTGGGTTCGTTTGCTTCGGCAACCGGATAGGTAAAGTGTCGAATGCCGAGCGTCGCGCATGCCCATTCGACGACGAGACCGACCGCTTCACGGCCCGTGCCTTCGCGATGGCGATCCTCGCGAATCCAGACGCCGAGCTCCGCACTGGCATTCGTGACGTGATGAAGGCCGACCAGCCCCAGGAACGTTCCGCCGTCGCGTTGGCGGACGGTGAAGACGAAGTCGCTGCCGTCCGCGATCGAAGGCAGCCACGCGCGCCAGATGCGTTCGAAGCTGGCCCGGTCGGGCGGCGGCTCCCAGGCCATGAAACGCGTCAGGGTCGGCGTGATGCATGGATACGTCGCATCGGCGTCGCCGGCAGAAAACGGCTTGATCGACAGTCGGTCCGATTCGATGTGAATCGGGTCAGCGCGCAGCGCCATCGTTGGTCCTTCGAGGGTTCGTCCAGGTTGAGCGGACGGGCGACGATCGCCCGCATTGCGGCATCGACGTTTAATAATACTGTCCGATAATGGCTTCCGGCCAGAGCGCCGAGTTCATCCACCTTACAGGAGTCCATCGCGATGCCAACCGTTACAACGAAGGATCACGTCGAGATTTTCTACAAGGACTGGGGCCCGAAGGACGCACAGCCCATCATGTTCCACCATGGCTGGCCGTTGTCCGGCGACGACTGGGACGCGCAGATGCTCTTCTTCGTCCAGAAGGGCTATCGCGTGGTGGCGCACGACCGGCGCGGCCACGGCCGGTCGGCGCAGGTGTCGGACGGCCATGACATGGATCATTACGCGGCAGATGCGTTCGCGGTCGTCGAAGCGCTCGACCTGCGCAATGCGGTGCACATCGGTCACTCGACCGGTGGCGGCGAAGTGGCCCGCTACGTCGCGAAGCATGGCGAGCCGGCTGGCCGCGTCGCGAAGGCGGTGCTGGTCAGCGCGGTGCCGCCGCTGATGCTGAAAACCGAGTCGAACCCCGAAGGCCTGCCGATCGAGGTGTTCGACGGCTTCCGGAAGGCGCTTGCCGACAATCGCGCGCAATTCTTCCTCGATGTGCCGAGCGGCCCGTTCTACGGGTTCAACCGCGAAGGTGCAACCGTGCATCAGGGCGTGATCCGCAACTGGTGGCGACAGGGGATGGAAGGCAGCGCCAAGGCGCATTACGAAGGCATCAAGGCGTTTTCGGAAACGGACCAGACCGACGACCTGAAGTCGATCTCCGTCCCGACGCTCGTGCTCCATGGCGAAGACGACCAGATCGTGCCGATCGCGGATGCCGCGCTTAAGTCGATCAAGCTGCTGAAGAACGGCACGCTGAAGACCTACCCGGGCTACTCGCACGGGATGCTGACGGTCAACGCGGACGTGCTCAACGCCGACCTGCTGGCTTTCGTGCAGGCGTAATGCTGTCGGCGGGTGTCGGCGCAGGCCCGCTTAGGCGGGCTGCGTTGTCATTGCGGGCCGGCGGCGCGAGGGTGCGCCCGTAGCGCCGTCGGTAACGCGGCCGGATCACCGGCCGCAGCGGTTCAACCCGGACCGTTGAAGCGGATGCCCGGAAACGTCAGACGCGGCATCCGGCTTTCCAGGAACGCGAGCAGGGCGCGCACCTGCGCGGCCTTGGCGGAGTCTTCCGGCCACACGAGGTAGTACGCGTCGCCGGTATTGACGGCCGTCTTGAACGGCAGCACCAACTGCTTCTCGTCGATGGCCGTCGCGCACAGCGCGAGATCGCCAATCGAGAGGCCGTGGCCGGCGATGGCCGCCGCGATCCCCTGTTCGAGCATGTCGAACACCTGCCCGCGCGTGATGTCCACCTCGAGATCATGGCCGCTGCCCTTGAGCCAGCGGCGCCAGTCGCGCCGGTCGGGCGACGGGTGGATCAGCTCGCACGCCGCCGGATTCGTGCGTGCGACCGTCGCGGTCGCACGCGAGCACACCGGAATCAGCCATTCGTCGAACAGCTTCACGCACTGCGTGGCCTCGCCGAACTTGCCGGTGCCGAGCAGGATCGCGCAATCGTAGGATTCGCTGAAAAAATCGACGGTATCGACATCCATCCACACGCTCGCGATCTGCACCTCGAACGCGGGGCGCGTGTCGCGAAACGCGGCCAGTGCATCGAGCAGCCAGCGCATCGTGAGGGTGGACGGTGCCTTGAGGCGCAGCACGTCGCGTTGCGACTGGAACAGCACGCAGGCTTCCTCGATCTGCCTGAAGCCGCGCCGCAGGCCCGACGCGAAGATGTGCGCTTCCGCCGTCACGGTCATCCTGGGGCCGCGCCGGACGAACAGCTTCCGGCCGAAGTAGGCCTCGAGCGTCCTGACGTGCTTGCTCACTGCGCTTTGCGTCAGGCTCAGTTCCTCGGCGGCCAGCGTAAACGAGCCGGTGCGCGCGGCGCATTCGAACGCGCGCAACGCGTAGACAGGGGGGAGCGGTTTGGCCTTCACGGGTTTTGAATATGAATAAAACTCATGTCATCCGACAGGATTTTCCGTTTTTCAGCAGCCGGCCGGGCACGCAATACTTCACAAAACCGTGCAATCCGCCGCGCTGAATCCCGATGATGCCACCGTGGCGGGCGCGCGCGTCAATCCATCCAGCAACTTTTTGTCATGACACTCCATTACCCGCTGCTGTTCGCCTATCTCGCCGCGATCGTGCTGCTCATCGCGACACCCGGCCCCGTCGTCATGCTCGTGGTCGGCACCGTCGCGCGGCGCGGCTTTCGCCAGGGCATGCTGACCGCGGTGGGCGCGAATGCCGCGAGCCTCGTGATGATCGCGGGGGCGATGCTGATGGTGTTCGGCGTCGTGCTCGTCAGCGATCGCCTGCTCACGGGGCTGCACGTGGCCGGTTGCATCTTCATCGCGGTGCTGGCCATCCGGACGCTGCTCGGCGAATGGCGCGCCAGCCGGATGCGCGACGGCAACGACTCGCGGGAAGGCAACCCGGCATCGCAGGCGCGGCGCTTGCCGGGCGTCGTGCGCGGCTTTCTCGTCGGCATCGCGAATCCGAAGGACCTGCTGTTCTTCGTCGCCTTCTTTCCGCAGTTCGTCGGCATCACGCCGGATTCGCGCGTGAGCCTGGCCATCCTGGCCGCGCTGTGGATCGCGGTCGATTTCACGATCCTGACCAGCTACATGGCCGCGATCAACCATCCGCTGATTCATCGCAAGCAGCGCTGGATCACGGCCTCGTCGGCGGGCGCGCTGCTCGTGATTGCGCTTGCCGGGCTCGGCAGTGCGATCGCGGGTGCCGCGTAAGCCTGTCGGCGATCTGCGTTACGCTTCGTTTGCCCTGACCTTTTTATCGAGTTCAATCATGTCCAGCACCACGCCCACTTTCTCCGAGCACCTCTTTTCCTATGGCACGCTGCAACTCGAACCGGTGCAGCTCGCGACCTTCGGCCGCAAGCTCGACGGCCGTGAGGATGCGATGCCCGGTTACGCGATGACGATGCTGAAGATCGACGATCCGGAAGTGGTCGCGACGAGCGGGAAGACGCATCATCCGGTGGTGGCCTACACCGGCCAGGCGGGCGATCGCGTAACGGGCACCGTGTTTGCGATCACGCAGGAAGAACTGCAGCACGCGGACGACTACGAAGTCGACGCGTATCGCCGCGATCGCGTGGTGCTCGAGTCGGGTGTCGCCGCGTGGGTGTACGTGGACGCGACTTCGCCGCGACCGGAATGAATCCGGCGCGCGGAACGGCGCGCCGCCGCTCCGCGCCTTTGCCCGCTAGCCGTTGCGCAGGAACACGACGTAGCCGCGGAACCACGGGTTCGTCGCGAGGTACGGCGGCGCGTCCCATTCGCCGCCCTGGATGATGCCGATGCGAAACGGCAACTGCAGCCGCGCGACGCGCGGCAGGTAGTCCGCATAGTCGGGGATCGTGCGGCGGCCCTGGTAGGTCTGCACGACCACTTCGTCGACGATCCCCCTGAGCTGGTTGACCTGGTCGGTATCGATGCGGCTGCTCCAGTCGAGCAGCCCGGTGATGCTCAGCCGGCAATCGGCGGGCAGCGTCTCGCGCAGCGACCGCAGGAACTCGAGGTAATCCTGCAGGTGGCGCGTGCGCGCATCGAAGTCGATCTGGATGCCGGTGATCGTGCGGCCCGACGCGCGCCAGCGCGTGAGCTGCGCGAGCATGATCTGCGTGACGCGTGGTGTCCAGCGCAGCGTATGCGCACGATAGACGAGCCACACGCGCGCCTGCGGCGCGGGCGGCAGCGCGACGCCCTGCGCGATCACGCGGACCTGCGATTCGTCCTGCGGTGATGCCTCGATCTGCCCTTGCAGCACGTAGACGGCGCGTGCGTCGCGCACGACCGCCTGCGGCTTTACGCCCGCCCACAGCCAGAACGCGTCGTACCGCGCGGCATCGACGGTGCCGGCCAGGGCGACGCGTCCGGCCAGCAGCAGCGCGATACACGCCAGGCACGCGATACGCTTCACGCGGCGCTTACCAGTAGTAGCGGAGCTTCTGCGCCCACGGGGTGCCCGCGTAGCTGGCCTTCAGCGTATCGAACCAGCGCTTGCGCACGTTCTTCGGCACGTCCTTGCCGCCGCATTCGTTGGAGCCGCCCGGCGCATAGCACTTGATCGCACGGTAGTACGCGTACGCGCGGTCGTTCGGGTTCGCCTGTGCATCGGCCATCACCGTCACGTAGCTCGACATCCGCTCGTACGGCTTGCCGGCGAACTGCGACGGCCCGGCGCCGAGCGTCGGCGGGATGCGCGTGGCGGCCGTCGTCGATGCGTTGCGTACCCACATCGGCACCGGATCGTATTCGAGGCCGGGCACGGGCGGGTGCAGGCGCACGAAATCGGCGAGGCAGTTCAGCCCTTTCGCATCGGCAGGATTCTGTTGGAGCGCCGTGGCGATGTCGTGCGCGGACGGGCACGTATAACCTTCTTCGTTTTTGGCGCCGGCTGCGATGAACGGCTTCAACGGGTCGGCAGGCTTGCCGGACACCAGCGCGGCATCCGCAATGAACTCGGCGTAATGCGAGCGCGTGAGCTCCTTGTACAGCAGCGTGTACAGTGCGGTGTCGCGCAGCGCGCCGCCGGTCGCCTGGTTTTGCGCCTGCGCGCGCAGCAGGTCCGCATTGGCCGAACGTTGCAGCAGCACCGCACGGATCGCAGCGTTCTGCACCGGCGAATCGTCGGCGAACGCGTCGTTGACGAGCCCGGCCTGCTCCAGGTTGATCGCGAGCGCGAGTTCCAGCGCCTCGCGCTGGAAGCGGAATTTCGCGAGCGGGATCAGGTCGCGCCACAGCTGGCGCGCCTTGTCGGTCTGGCCGCTGTCCTCCAGCGCGAACCCGCGCAGCGCCTGCTGGCTCATGCCGAAGTAGTCGAGCGGCTCGGCGGGCGTCTGCGGCAGCAACGCGAGCGCGGCGTCCGGCTTGTGCCCGATCTGGACATACCAGGTCGCGAGCAGGTAGTCGTAGAGTGCGGGTGCGTTCGCGAAGCGCGGCTTCTGCGCCTGCAGGTCGTCCAGCGTCAGCGGCTTGTCGCGGCTCGAATCGCTGCTGTCCGACGTGCGCATGCGCAGCAGGTCGACGGTCGCGAGCACGGTCGGCGACTGGATCTGGCTCGCGTCGAAGTCCGACCCGAACAGCAGCTTGCTGTCGAGTTCGTTCGCCAGCTGGATCAGCGGCACGTTCGACGTCGCCGGCGACCAGCGCGCGAGCGCGTGGCCGTACAGGTCGGCCTGCTGCGTGACGTTCCCGCCGAGCCATGCGACACGCCGCAGCAGCCCCGTCGCGGAGGTCGCATAGCGTCCCTGCGGATACACCTTCAGGTAGGTGCGAAACACCGTATTGGCCGCGTCGAGCGACACCTTCGTCACGCGGCCGCGCGACGGCGTGGGGTTGTCGTTGTCGAACACATTGGCCTGCGCGGCGTTCAGCTGCGCGCGCCCGGCCATATAGAGGCCAGTTTCCTTCAGCCACGGGTTCGCGCTGTGCGAAGCGCTCGCGAACGCCCGGGTCGCGGTGAGGAAGTCGGCGCGGTAGAACGCGTTCGTGCCGTCGAGGTACGCGGCGAACTGCTGGCCGAGCGGCGACTTGACCGGCGGTTTCGTCCAGGCGGCGGTGCTCGCGCCGCCCGCGGCGCAGGTCTTCTGCGCGATGTCGGCGCGCGCCGCGCGCAGGCGCGCGGCTTCGTCGGCGGGGAGGCCGCCGGCACCGCCCAGTGCGTCGTTGAATGCGTCGGCGCCCGAGCTCATGCTGCGGCAGATGCTGCCTTCGCCGTCGGCGTACTGGTTCGACGGTGCTTCGCTATCCGCTGCGTTGCCGGTCTTGTCGGGCTCCTTCTGCCCGATGTAGATCCACCCGGAAAAGTCCATCGGGAACGGCACGATGATCTGGTTGATCCGGTCTTTCACCGGGATCGTCTTCGGGTCCGGAAACGCCTGCGCGACCTTGGCGCTGTCGACCATCATCAGCATCGCGTTGATGCGCGTGTCGTTCGCGGGGCTCAGCATCGGCAGGTTGCCGCACGAGTAGGTGGTTTGCCGGAGCGTGGCGGGCGCATAGCAGCCGTCGTCGCCGCTGGCATGGGCAGCCGGAATCCAGAGCAGGCTGGCCGCCAGCGCGGCGAACAGGTTTCGGTGCAGCGATGGAGTGTTGGGCATTTTTTTCTTGTGCCGGGTGTAGGGCCGCAGCGGCCGGGTCTCTCAGGTGAGGCGTGTCGCCCCGGCGCGTATCGTACCGCACCGGCCGCTTTGGCCGCGAGCGCGCGCTGGCCGGCCAGTAGCCGCGTCGAATGCGGGCCGGTGAAATGGAAGTCCACTCAGTGTAGACGCAACGCCACCTTGAATCCGGACGGCCTGAATTAAGATGCAGCCGGCAGTGACGGACATCCGGCGATAGACGACCTGTCGTCGTCGTCGCTGCCCGACGGGGGCGGTCTGCCGAAAGCGGTGTTCGCATCGATCCGAACGACGGAGTCGATCATGACCGAAGGCGAACGGATGCCGGTTTCCATGCCTGTTCAATAGTATTGCTTATCAATATGCCGATCGATGCGGTGCATCGTGCGGCGAACGGCAGACGAGAGTGAGCCGGAACACGAAAAGAAGAGGATTCCGATGAAACCCATTACATGGATGGTCATGGCAGCCGCGCTCGCGCTGTCTGCATGCGGCGGCGACGACGTTGCCACGAACGGCGGCGCGTCGTTGTCGTCGCCGAACAATCCCGGTTCACCTTCCGGTCCGACCTCGCCCGGTGGCGGTTCCAATGGCGGACCGACGGGCGGCGGGACCACGCAGCCGCAGGCCGGCTGGTCGAAGGCCGCCGCGGTGGACGGCAAGGGGCCGGAAGGCCAGCCCAGCGTGACCATCGACGCGAGCGGCAACGCGCTCGCCACCTGGATGACCAATGGCCCGGCCGGCACGAACGGCAACGAAATGTGGGGCGCGCGCCATGTGGCGGGCTCGGGCTGGGGAAGCGCGACGCGGCTCGACACGAGCGACGGTTCGCATGCGATGAACGCGCTGACCGGGGTGCAGCCGCGACTGGTCGGCAACGCGAGCGGGCAGGCGGTCGCGTTCTGGACCGAATGGACGCCGGGCCCCAACACGTACGCGCTGTGGGCGCGCCCGTACAGCCCGGGTAGCGGATGGGGCACGCCCGTCACCGTGGCGCCGGACATGGCCGGTTCGTCCTATTCGGCCGGCATGGACAGCCAGGGCAACGCGCTCGTCACCTGGACGCAGTCGATCAGCCTGCTCGATACGCGCATCGCGTGGACGCGCTATACGCAGGCCGGACAGTGGTCGCCGACGGCGCTGGTCCAGATGCCGGTGCAGAGCGGGCCGGGCGCGGTGACCGGCGATACCGACAACGTGAGGCCGATGCTGTCGGTCCTGTCGTCCGGCCGCGCGGTGCTTGCGTGGCGGCAGACCAACCATACGAAGTCGGCGCTGTGGACGGCCACGTACGACGCGACCAACGGCTGGACCAACGCCAACCAGGTCGTATCGAACTCGAGCCTGTTCACGACGATCATCTCGCCGGTCGCTGGCATGGATGCGAAGGGCAACATCACGCTGGTCTGGGGGCAGCTCGACGTGACGGGCGGGAAGCTCTACAACGCCACGATGTCGCAGCGCTATGTATCCGGAACCGGATGGCAGCCCGCGCAGCCCGTCGCCCCGGCGATCGTGGTGCCCACGGGCTTCATCGCGACGCCGATGCTGACCGTCAACGAAAACGGCGTGGCCGCCGCGATGTGGGCGGAAGGCGGCGCGGTCCTGCAGGCGAGCGTGTCGGATGCCAGCGGAAACTGGGGGCCGCTGCAGAAGCTGACGGAACACCTGAACGGGGCGGCGCTCCAGTACCCGCCGCTGGTGGTCGACTCGACGGGCAACGTGACGGTTGCATGGGAGGACACGGGCACGCCGAACGCGTCGGTCCTCCTCGTGGCCGGCTACCGGAACGGTGCGTGGAGCACGTCGACGCTGGATCCGCAGGATGGGTCGTGGCCGGCGCTGGCGGTCAACGCGACGGGGGCGATGGCGCTCGTCTGGCAGGGGTTTGCCGCGAACATCGGCAGCCAGATCCAGTCCAGTTTTTATACGCCGGGCCCGTAATCGTGTCGCGTCGGGCATTCGAAGGAGAAGCCGTGAAGAAAGTCTTGCAGCGCACCGTCACCTTGCGGACCGCGCTGGGCGCGGCCGCCGCCGGCCTCGTGTTGTCCGCGTGCGGTTCGACGCAGATGAACATGATCGACGTGCAGGCGTCGACCGTGAAGACGCTCGGGCTGGCGTCGTCGGACGAGATCACGGTCGCCAACGTGCAGTACGGGAAGAAGGACGGCCTGGACGGCCAGAAGGTGAGTTACGACGCGACGACCGGCAAGGGGCGGCGTTTCGGCTGTACGGTGTTCATGATTCCGGGGCTCACGCCGATCGATCGGCCGACGTACAACAACTGGGAATGCCATCCGCAACGCTGATGGTCGCGAGATCGACGGCGCCCGTCGCGGGGCGCCGGTCGGCCGCTTTGGTGGACGATATGCCGCGCCGGCCTTGCGCCGGCGCAATTTGGTCCGATAATCGACGAACCGATCTATCCTCTCGTGTCGGCTCGATAAAAAAACTGTCATGGATCAAGCGGCATTCGTCCCTGTTTTCAAGTTTCGCACGATCGACTACCCCGAGCAGGACCGGTTCCATGTCTGGGTCAAAGACATGCTGTGCGACTACCGTCTCGATGACGACGGTGGCCATGGTGCGTTCGACGCGGAAGCGAGTGGCGCGGCGCTCGGCCCGCTGATCCTGTCGGGCCGGCACTGGCGCTCGCGCGCGCCGGCCTATCGGGTCAACCGGACCACACGGCGGATCCGGCTCGACGGCCAGGATTCGATCCGTTTCACGCTGCTGCTCGGCGGGCGGCTGGCCAGCCACACCGGCGGGCCAGAACTGATCAAGGGCGCCGGCGACCTGTTCGTCTACGACGTCGCGCAGGTCAACGACTGCAGGGTCGAGGCCGGCGACGTGATCAGTCTCGTCGTGCCGAGGTACCTGCTGCCGAGCCATGCGGCGCAGGCGCACGGCCAGACGCTGACGAGCGGCGTGGGACGGCTGCTCGGCGACCACATGCTGTCGCTGTTCCGCAACCTGCCGAATCTGCGCACGCACGAGATCCCGAGCATCGTGCAATCGATGCTGATGCTGCTGGCCGCGGCCGTTTCACCGACCGCGCAGGCGTTGCACGACGCACGTGGCCCGATCGACGGGGCGCTGGCCGAGCGGGTGCGGCGCTACATCGACGTGCATCTGCTGGAGCCCGATCTCGATCCCCGCCGGATCTGCCGCGACATCGGCGTGTCGAGAGCGCGGCTCTATCAACTGTTCAAGGAAGACGGCGGCGTGATGAGGCAGATCACGCGGCGGCGGCTGCGCCACGCATACCACGTGCTGGGCGACCCGCAGCGCCGGCATCAGCGCATCGCGGAGATCGCGTGGGCGCACGGCTTTCCCGACGAGAAGTATTTCCACCGGCTGTTCAAGGCGGAGTTCGGTCATACGCCGAAGGAAACCCTCGAATGCGCGACCGCGCCGGTTCTGCTGCCATGCGATGCGGCCGAGGATCGATGGGCGGATGGCGGCCGGTTGACAGGGTGGACGTTGCCGTTCGGCGTGCTCACCAACTGAGCGGGCGGTGCTTTCAGGCCACCGCACGGCGGCTCGTTTCGAGCGTCACGCGTATACGCTGCTCGCTACCCCGTCTTCATCGACATCGTCGATCGCGGCCCGCAAGTCGTCGATCGCCACCATCAGCTCGCGGACCTGCCGCAACGACGGGTACTGGTGCAGCACGGCATGCCATTGCGGCAGCGTCAGCAGCGCGTGCCAGACGACGCCGAGGCCGCCCGGGTCGGTATCCGGCCGCTGCGCGAGCGCACTCGCGTATTCGAGGCTGGCCTGCGCCGACAGCAACTGCATCCGGCTTGCGGCGCCCAGCAGGCGCGGCGTCGCATCGGCGGACGCATCGCAGCAATAGAGCACTTCCCGTGGCAGCGCTGCTTCGTCGATCGTCAGCGCCCGCAGCGACGCGCCGTGCACGCGCACCGTGCCCTGGTGCGTCTCGAACGAATAGATCGAATCCGGATCGGCCTGCGCGAGCAGGTTCAGGCCGCGCAGCAGCCGCGGCAGATCGGTCGTCGCGGCATCCGCGGACGCTTTCGCTTCGACGAGGAAGCGCACGTTCCACACGGGCGCCGGATCGTCGCCGCGCGTGCGTTCGAGCAGGATCGCATCCCATTCGGTTTTCGCGCGATCGTGCCGGCCCGGTATCGACGACGGCACGCGCATCGATGTCACCACCCGGTACGTGCGGCGTGCGTCGACGGCGTCGAGCCTGCGGGCCAGTGCATCGAGCGCCTGCGCGGCCAGCGCTTCGACGGCCGCGCCGCGCTGCTGCGACGCGACGCCCTGCGCGACGGCGACCGTGCTGCCTTCGAGCGGACCCTGGCGGACCCAGAGCGCACGGTAGCGACGGACGTGCTCGTCCGATGCCAGTGCGTCGACGCGCAGCATGCGTTCGAGCGCGGGGCTGTCTTTCAGCTTGACGATGTCCTGCTCGAATGCGGTGTCGGTCGCCATGTCGGGCAGCGCGAGCAGTTGCCGCAAGGTGTCGTGCAGGTCGGCCCACGACGTGGCGGTGGCGGCCGCATGCAGCCGCGCGAGCCCGTCGCGTTGCCACGGCCGGGCGCTGCGCTCGAGCTTGGCCGGGTGCGCGATCGCATTGACGGCCGAGTGCAGCGCGCGACGGTCCTGCTCGGCGTGCGCGGACAACGACGCGTATTCGCGCACGCTCGGCGCGTCGTGCCGCAGCACCGCGGCCTGGAAGGCGGGATCGCCGGAGTGCGTATCGATCGCATCGCGGATCATCTGTGCGAGCGCGTCGATGAAGCGCTGCCGCAGTGCCGCGTCGGGCGTCCGTCCGTCGCTTCGCATCCGGCGCGCTTCCTCGATCGCGATCGCGAGCGTGGCGGCCGGGTTCGCGGCGTCGGCCGGCGACAGCGCGCTGTCGAGCGGCGGCAGCCGGTAGCGGCGTGCGACGGTGCGCAGGGTTTCGTCGAGCAGGGCGGGAAGCGGTGTCAGCGACATGGTCGGTATCGGCGTGAATGCGGTGCGCGTGCGCGACGGAACGGGCCGATGCGCGCGGTGATGTGCAACGTTATCACGCCGGGGCTTGCGGGATGGGGCGAGCGGTTGACGGTGCCACGGGGTTCGGGACATCCGGATGCCGATCGTCGCCTACGACTTGCGTGTGCCCGGCGCCGGATGCTCGCCGGGATCCAGCAGGTTCGCGTTGAAGTTGCACGACTGCGCGGCGAGCCGTGCGATCTCGGCATTGAGCGAATGCGGCCGGTTGGCGCGGTGTAACGCGACGTAGCGAACGGGGGGCAGCGCGGGGCGCGTCTGCATGATGTCGAGCGCGCCGCACGCGATCATGCGCGACAGGCAGGCCGTCGGCAGGTAGGTGACACCCAGCCCCGACAGCGCGAGCCCGATCTGCGCGATCAGGCTGTTGCTGGCCAGCGTGCGCTGCATGCCGACCCCGTGCTCCTGGAGAAAGCGCGTGTACAGATGGCCGGTGCCCGACAGGCCGCCTTGCAGGATCAGCGGGAACTGCGCGATGTCCGCAAGCGGGATGGCCGTTTTCCGCTTCGGTGCGAATCCGGCCGCGCACATCCACGCGTTGTCGACCTCGCCGACAGGTGTCGACTCGAACGGCTCGGTGGCATGGATCTGCGGCACGACGATCAGGTCGATCGTATCGGCCGCCAGGCGCTCGCGCAGCGTCGCGTTCAGGTCCACTTCGGCTTCCACGTGCACTTTCGGATAGGCGACCTGAATGGCCGCGATCAGGCGCGGCAGCCACGTGAGCGCGGTGAGCTCCGTCACGCCGATCCGGATCTGCCGCACCAGCACTTCCTTCGAACTGATGCGCTCGACGATCTGGTCGCGGCGTTCGAGCAATTCCTTCGCATGGTCGAAGAGCTCGGCTCCCTTGTCGGTGAGCCTCGCGCTGCGATGCGCGCGGTCGAACACGGTCAGGTCGAACGCGCGCTCGAGTTCCTGGATGCGCTTCGATACCGCCGACTGCGTCGTATTCAGCCGGTTCGCCGCTGCTTCGAACGAGCCGAGCTGCACGATCCAGTACAACGCCTCCATCTGCTTGAAGGTCAGCATCGCGTCCGCCAATTCATGAATAAAAGCGATAGTTTGACATATAAAAAAATCGCTTTTTTCGCTTATTTAGGCTGCTTAAGGTGTCGATGTCGTGTCGCCCGGCGTGTCCTGCGCGGCCCGAACCGGCCGGAAATCCCGCGGCCGGCATGCGCGCCGCACGGTGCGCCACGATCAATCGCATGGCCCCCGGTTATGGAGACAGACATGGATACCGTCATTGAACACCCGCCTGCCGAGCCCGCCGCGCGCAAGCCGCGCGTCGGGCTGGCGTGGCAGATCGTCATCGGCCTCGTCGCGGGCATCGCGGCCGGACTCGTACTGAACCGCTTCCCGCAGCTGCGCGACGCGGCGGTGTCCGGGTTCCTGCAGCCGGCCGGCGACATCTTCATCAAGCTGATCCGGATGATCGTCGTGCCGATCGTGTTCACGAGCATGGTGATCGGCATCGCGGGCGTCGGCGACGGCAAGTCGCTCGGCCGTATCGGCTTGAAGACGCTGCTCTACTTCGAGGCAGTGACGACCGTCGCGATCGTGCTCGGTCTCGTGATCGGCAACGTGCTGCAGCCCGGTGTCGGCACCGACCTGTCGCAGCTCGGGCATGCGGACCTGTCGCACTACCAGCAGGCGGCGCAGCAGGCGCAGGCCCATCACGGGCTGATGGCGCTCGTGCTCGGCGTGATTCCCGACAACATCGTCGCGTCGATGGCGAAGGGCGACCTGCTGCCGGTGATCTTCTTTTCGCTGCTGTTCGGGCTCGGGCTGCAATCGGTGCCGGACGAATACCGGGCGCCGGTCCTCGCGACGCTGAAGGGGATTGCCGATGCGATGTTCAAGGTCACGAACATGGTCATGCACTACGCGCCGATCGGGGTGTGTGCATTGATCGCGGTGACGGTCGCGAGCTTCGGCTTCGGTTCGCTGTTGCCGCTGCTGAAGCTGGTCGCCGTGACCTACCTCGCGATCCTGCTGTTCGCGCTCGGCGTGCTCGGCGCCGTCGCGCGGATGTGCGGGTTCCGGATCTTCACGCTGCTGCGCGTGATCAAGGACGAGCTGATCATCGCGTTCTCGACCTGCAGCTCGGCGACCGTGCTGCCGCAGCTGATGAAGAAGATGGAGGACTACGGTGTGCCGAAGAGCATCACGACGTTCGTGGTGCCGACGGGTTACACGTTCAATCTCGACGGTGCGTCGATCTATCTCGGGATCGGCACGCTGTTCGTCGCGCAGCTGTACGGCGTGCATCTGGGCTGGCAGGAGCAGGTCGTGCTGACGCTGACGATGGTCGTCACGTCGAAAGGCGCGGCAGGCGTACCGGGTTTCATGTTCGTGATCCTGCTCGCCACGCTGGCGAGCGCGGGGCTGCCGCTCGAGGGGCTGGCCTTCATCGCCGGGGTCGACCGCGTGATGGACATGGGGCGTACCGCGCTGAACGTGATCGGCAATGCGCTTGCGCCGCTCGTCATCGCGAAGTGGGAAGGCCGGTACGACGCGGAAAAGGGCCGCGCGTATCTCGCGTCGCTCGACGCGTGACCCTGGCTGCACGACACCGACCGACAACTTCAAGAACCAAACAGGAGCATCGCAGATGAGCAGTATCCGTGGAGCCTTTTTTCCCGACGCGCTGATGCGCGAAATCCGGTCGCGCTTTCATCACCTCGACCGTGACATCGACGGGCGTGAACGC
Source organism: Burkholderia sp. LMG 13014 (assembly GCF_905232215.1). Classification (GTDB taxonomy): domain Bacteria; phylum Pseudomonadota; class Gammaproteobacteria; order Burkholderiales; family Burkholderiaceae; genus Burkholderia. The sequence goes on along the minus strand of NZ_CAJNKE010000009.1, from coordinate 3,984 downwards.
CTGTTTTTCGACAATGCCGGCGGGTCGTTCCGGCTGAAGGCGGCACTCGATGCGTATGCGCGTGTCGATGCGCTGCCCGACTGCCCGGAGCGCATTCACGAACGCGCGCTCGACCTGCAGGCGATCCAGGCGCGCGGCGAGGACGACGTTCGTACGATCTTCAACGCGCAGGGCGGCTCGATCTACGCATCGCTGACGGCATCCGGCGCGATCTTCGACATGGTGCGGGCGATCATGGAGAACGTGCCGGGCACGAACGCGGTCACGACCGTGCTCGAGCATCCGTCGTCCCATGACGCGATGACGTACTACGCGGAACGCACCGGCAAGACGTTGCGCATCGCGCCGAGCAATCCGCGAACCGGCGGCGTGGACGTCGACGCGATCGTGTCGCTCGTCGACGCGGATACGGCGCTGCTCAGCGTGATGGCTGCGTCGAACATTTCCGGTGCGAAACTCGATATCGAAGCGATCGTTGCACGGGCACGCGAGAAGAAGCCGGATCTGTTCATCGTCGTCGATGCCGTCCAGCATGCGCCGCACGGCGTGATCGACCTGCAGAAAACGCCGCTCGACGGCATCAATTTCGCCCCTTACAAGTTCTTCGGCTGCCGCGGCTCCGGGATCTCGTGGCTGTCGCCGCGCGCGGCGTCGCTGCCGCATCACCGGCTCGCGGCGAAAGCGTCGGGCGTGTGGGAACTCGGCAGCCCGGCGCCCGCGCAATTCGCGGTCGTCACGGCGATTGTCGATTACGTCACGTGGATCGGCGCGTACTTCAGCGACTCGGATGATCGGCGCACGCTGTTCGCCGAAGGCATGCACCGGATCGAACTGCACGAACGGGCATTGCTGGCGGCGCTGCTCGATGGTCACGGCGGCCGGCGGGGGCTCAGGGCGATGGAAGGGGTTCGCGTGTTCTGGGACCACGACGCGTTCGAGACTCGCGATTTGATCGTCGGCATCGGGTTCGAGAATCTCGACGCGACGCAGGCGGTACGCGAGTACGAGCGGCGCGGCGTGATTGTCTACGAGCGGGTCGCGTCGAGCCTGTATTCAGGGCGGATGCTGAAATCGTTCAATCTCGACGGCGCGGTGCGCGTGTCGCCGCTTCACTGCCAGACGGGTGAAGAGATCGAGCGGTTTCTTGCGGTCACGGAGGCGATGGCGGCGCGTTGATGCTGGATGCGGGGTGTGGGGTAGTGTCGTTGGCGTAGGCTGGTCGGGCGCCATCCATATTTCGCATCACACTGAAGCGTTTGCGTGTCGGCCAATCGCATCATTCGCTCACGCGATCCGCGCCCGACGAGTCGATCCCGACCCGTCACGGACCGCGAACGCGAACACCCCGACATGCAGCCAGCCATGCCCCGCCACCCGCCCGCCGTCGCGGATCTGCTCCTGCTCGTCACGCTCTCGACGTTGTGGGGCGCGTCCTACACGTTCATCCGGATCGGCGTCGAGACGATTCCGCCGCTGACGCTGATCGCCGCGCGGACCGTGATCGCAGGCTCGGTGCTGCTGCTGTGGACGCGCATCCGGCGCATTCCGATGCCGCGCGATCCCGCGGTCTGGCGGCGCTTCTTCGTGCAGGCGCTGCTGAACAGCGTCGTGCCGTTCACGCTGATCGCATGGGCCGAACGTTCAGTCGAAGCGGGGCTCGCGACGATCCTCAATTCCGCATCGCCCGTGCTCGCGTTCGTCGGCACCTGGCTGATCACGCGCCATGAACCGCTGACGCCGCGGAAGCTGTTCGGTGTCGTCGCGGGGCTCATCGGCATCTCGCTGGTGGTCGGCGTCAGCGCATTCGACGGACTCGGGCGGCAACTCGTGCCGCAACTGGCGATCGTCGCGGCGACCGTCTGCTACGCGGGCGCCGCGATCTACGGGCGGGGCTTCAGCGGACTGTCGCCCGCGGCGCCGGCTGCCGGCTCGCTCATCGTCGGGGCGGCCGTGCTGGTACCGGCCAGCATCGTCGTCGATCGCCCGTGGACGCTTCATCCGTCGGTGCCATCGCTGATCGCGCTGGCAGCGCTCGCGGTCTTCTCGACCGCACTCGCGTTCGTCATCTACTTCCGGCTCGTCCAGACGCTCGGGTCGGTCGGCACGACGGCGCAGGCCTATCTGCGCGTGCCGATCGGCGTCGGCATCAGCATGGCGCTGCTTGGGGAGTCGTTGTCGCCATCGGCGTGGCTGGGGCTCGGATGCGTCGTCGCGGGCGTGGCCGCCATGACGCTGCCGTCACGCCAGCGCGGGCAGCCACGTTCCTGATACCGGCCACGAAGCAGGCCGCGCATGGATCGCGGCCATCGCGCTGGGGCTAGCGGCCGGCCCGGTCAACCGTGCCCGCGTGCCGCGTGCATCACGCCGTCAACGTCACCGACAGGCTGCCGAGTTCGCCGAAGCGCACCGTCAGCGCATCGCCGAGCGGCACGTCGATCGCGCCCGCGTACGAACCGGTCGTCACGATCTGCCCGGCGCGCACGGCGTCGCCGCGCGAGGCGAGGAAATTGACGAGCCACGCCAGCGGCTTCAGCGGATCGCCGTCCGGATGACGGCCGTCGATCGCGCGGTTCAGCGCGCCTTCGAACGACAGCGCCAGCGTCTCGAGCGGCACGTTCAGCCCGTCGGGCACGACCGGACCGACGCACAGCCCCTGGTTGAATTGCCCGTCGGCCAGTAGTTCGAACTTCGACGCACGCGCGGGCTCCGCGTAGCGGCAGCCGAGCACTTCGAGCACGATGCGCACTTCGCGGATCGCGTCGCGCACGTCCTGTTCGTCATACGGCTGTTCGCGTGCTGGCAGGTCGCGATCGAGCACGAACGCGATTTCCGGTTCGATCCGCACGATCGGCCCGCCGACCACGCGGTAGGGCGCATCGGCCTCGCGGATCGTCGACGCGAAGATCGGCGCGAGGATTACGCGGTCGGGCGGCGGCAGCGCGCATTTCCAGCCGCCGACGGGTTCGCCGAGCAGGTCGGCCACGCGCTGCTGGATCGCGAGCGCGGTCTCGACGTTCTCGGGACGCAGCGCATCGGGCAGCAGCGGGCCGGGCGAGCCGGCATGGCGGGCGGCGACGAGATGCTGGGCGGCGCCGTCCACGCGTTCGGTAGTCGTTGTCATGTCGGTTGAGCGAGTTGAAAGTGGGCCGGCAAATAAGGGCCGGACGAAAGTCGCACATCCGATGATAGCGCCTTCGGCACGATGACCGCTTGATCCGGTTGCGCATGGGCGGCTCGGAACTGCCGCGACAGGCCCCCGGGATATCCCCTAGACGATCGGTTCGCCCCGGCGCTTGCAAGCCGGGCAGGTTGTGCGACACAATAGGGAAAGCGCTTTCCCAAATGAATCGGACGACGGGGAAACGCGGGATTCCTGTGCGACGGATCGCGGCCGCATCGCGTGCCGCATGCCCTGATCGCCGCACGCCACTGGCCGTGCCCACGATTCAACAACAAACATGGAGACAGCAGATGTTCAACAGACTTCGGGCGGCAACTTTCGCAGTCCTTTCAGTGCTGGCGGCGCAGGTGTGCGCCGCGCCGGTCACGCTCGACGTGACGGGCTGGAAGGGCGGCGGTGCCGAGCCCGCCAACATGGCGGCGCTGATCGCAAAGTTCGAGAAGGAAAACCCCGACATCAAGGTCAAGTTCGAATACATGTCGCGCAACGACACGACGACGGTCGTGTCGTCGCGGCTGCAGGGCGGCAACGGGCCCGACGTGCTGATGGTCGATCGCGAGCTGATGCGGCAGTGGCAGGGTGCGCATCAGCTGCTGGACCTGAGCGGCGAGAAGTGGGTGCCGACGATCTGGCGCGGCGTGCGTAACCACACGCAGATCGGCGGGAAGACCTACATGCTGCCGATGGAGCTGGTCGGCATCGGCCTGTTCGCGAACCTCGACCTGTTCAAGCGTGCGGGCATCGCGACGGTGCCCACCGACGTCGACCAGCTGAAGGCCGCGTGCGGGAAGCTCGCGGCGGCG
>NZ_CAJNKE010000008.1 GCF_905232215.1 Burkholderia sp. LMG 13014 | reverse complement strand
TTGCCAAGCGTGTATCCGATAAATTGGTAGTCAATGATCGGGTCAATCGGGGTGGTTAAAGAAAACGCTGCAGTCGAATACTGTGTCTGCCATGCGTCGAGCCGGTCGGCAGGTGAATAATCCTGTAAGGAAAAACGGAAAGGTGGATTTGCCGCGCCGCTCATCTTGTGGCCCTCGATGTCGTATTTTCGCTTGCTGAATTATAGAGATGTTTATTAAAGGAAGGGGGTGGGGCGGGGTGGTTTGTTATATGGATTTTATTATATCTATATAATTTATATGGGGATTTTAATTGCATAGGGATTGAGCGCGGTTTTGTTGCTTTTAATGGGGTTCAACCGCGTGAAGTGTCTTGCGGAGCAGTGGGTTTGCTCCTGTCTATCCCTCCGGAATATCGCTGGAACAGACTCGTTAATATTGCGAATCAGGCATTCGACAGATGTCCGCCATGACGCCATCCGCAAAAATTTTGTCCTCCCATGTCTGGATTCCCTTGCCGGCTGCCGGAAGTGGCACAACCACGGGGCAGCCGGCGTGCATGTCAGGATTTCCGAACCCCAGCCCATTTCGTCTTCCTTCGGCCGAGGCCCTGAGCTGAAGCGAAGTACCGCATCAGGTCGCGTGATCGGTTCAGCCTCGCTTGAATGCGGCGCCATACGAGCTTCGGTGCGCCAGAGGGCGAGTCACCCGGGACAACGTGCCATGAGCGCACCGGGTGGTTGGCGGTCGGGCGACGTCGATTCCCGGTACTGATCCATCACGACGTCAGGGTTTGTGCCGACCTCGATAGTATTTGACACCCCTATCAATTCTGCTACATTTCCAGAAAATTGATACCCAGTCAAATTCGAAGTCAACGGTGAGCGACCTGATCGTGACGGCGTGAGGTTCGTCGCGTCCATGATCCGCGGAGGCATGACATCGAGACGGGCCCGGGGCTGCGCAATGGGTCATCAATTTAGTAGTGCGTTCTATTTGATCGAACCACAACAGAAGCCTATCGAGGCATGGAGACAAGGATGAGCAGTCTTGCACGACGGAATGTAGGTCTGGCGTTGTCCGCTACCGCACTTGCTGCGGCAACCAGCGCGTTTGCGACCGACGGCACCTATTTCACCGGGAATGGCGCGTCGTCGTCAGGCATGGGCGGAGCCGCGATTGCGTTCCCGCAGGATGTCGCGTCGGCGGTGGACAACCCTGCGGGGCTCGCGGAACTGGGCTCGCGAGTCGATTTCTACATGGTGGCGCTGCCGGTTTCCGCGAACTCGACGTTTGGTTCGCCGGACAATCACCTGTTTTCCCGCAAGATCGTCGTGTCGCCGGGCTTCGGCTTCAACTATCAGATTGCGCCGCAGTGGACGTTCGGCGTGGCCATGACGGGCGCGGGGGCAGCGTCGAACTATGGCCGGCCCGTCCTGCCGGTTCCCGGCGCCGGCGATGCGAAAGCGAGTCTCGTCATCGTCAATACCAGCCCGACGATTACGTACAAGCCGCGGTCCGACCTGTCGATCGGTGCGTCGCTGGTGCTGGGTGTCGAGCAGTTGCGCCTGAACGGCATCGTCGCGCCCGGCGCAGACGGCGCGCTGCAACCCGTGCCCAGTCACGGCAATGCCAATGCACTGGGTATCGGTGCAGGTGTCGGCGTGCTCTGGACACCCGTACCGATGGTGTCAGTCGGCGCATCCTATTTCACGAAGACGTGGTTTACGTCGTTGCAGGGCTACAAGGACGATGTGCTGGCCTCCAGCCGAGGGCATATCGACAGCCCGGCGCGATACGGCGCCGGCGTGGCGATCCGGCCGCTTCCGGGGCTGACGCTGGCGATGGACTATCTCCGGATCGAATGGGCGGGTGCCGCGGGCTACAACAGCACGGGCACATGGGGATATCGAAGCCAGAACGTCGGCCGTATCGGCGTCTCCTACGATATCAACCCGAAATGGACCGTGCGGGCCGGATATAGCTTCGCCAACAACAACGTGGACTCCGACCATACGATCGCGAACATGTATGGCCCGGGCATCAGTTCGCGAGCGGTAACGCTCGGCGCGACCTACGCAATCGACAAGAACAACCTGGTGACTGCCGCTTTCGAGTACGACATCCCGACGACGATCATCGGCACAGGGCCGAGCCAGGGTACGAACATCCGGGCAAGTTATCAGGGATACACGATCGGCTATACGCACAAGTTCTGACACGCCGCGTCGACTCCCGGCCTCGATCGACGGTGCGGGAGCAGACACCGGGGCCGCGTCGATCGGCCCGGGGTCTCGTCGTTACCGACGCGCCTTGCGGGGCGCCGGGGAATCGACCGCCGGTTTCGACAGCCACGTCTCGAATCCGTCGAGCATGAGCTGCAGGCCGGCGCCGAGCCGTTTCTCGCTGTCGATATTCGCGAAAGGCTCGACGAGGAAGGCCGCACCCGGAATGGCTTCGCGGTCGAACTGGGAGACGTGGCGGACGATGAATTCCTTGTGCTCGCCAGGCGCCTGCCGGTTGGCGAATTCGACGCTGATGCTCGTCACGAACATCATCGTCAAGTCGTACGCGAGTGCCGCTTGCGCAGGTGTAAAACCGGCGTGCTCGAGAATGCGCCCGAGATGATCGAAGTAGGCAAGGCCGTAATCCGTCTCGCCCGGCTGGACGCGCTGAAACAGCCTGAACCGGTTTTGCGTCGCGATATAGTTCGCGATGCCTGGCCAGCGTGCGAGGACGTCCAGCGACGATCGGCACACCCCTTCCAGATCGACGCGCCAGTCTCCCGTCACGGCCGGAAGTGCCAGCACCCGCTCGCGGAAAGCCGTGTTCAGCACGGCACTGAGCAAGTCGTCCTTGCTGCCGACGTAGTAGTGAACGAGTCCCGGCGCAACGCCCATCTCGCGAGCCACGCGAACCATCGACACGTCGAAGATCGATTCCTTCTGCGCGAGTTCGACCGCACTGCGGATGACGGCGTCGCGCGACAGCCCGGAACCCGGCGTGTCGCTTTTCGGGCGTCTGCCGGAGCGCCGGGGTGTGGACGGAACGGCTTCTTCTGGCGCGATTTTGGTTGATTTCATAGAGCAGGGTAAACGATAGCGTCGAGGCTGCACGCTTTAAATTGACACCGTCTCAACTCTAGCACTATTCTTTGCTCATGCGCATTTGAGGCGGTCTCAATTAATCTTAAATTGAGACTGTCTCAAATAATGTCGGATCAACGAGACGGGAAGACGGAGCACTCATGAAACAGCAGGGTTCGAACGGAAGAGTCGCCGTGACCGCCGGGTTGCGGGGGGCGTCGTGGACGCCTGCCCGCATGCAGGTTCCCTACACCACGACACCCTTCCCGTTGACGACGCAGGATGGGCAGGCGACGCTGGGCGTGCTCTTCTCACGAGCGCCCGTACGGAAGGTCGTATTCATCATGCACCCCCGCGAATTCGTGATGACGCACTATCTGGTGCCTGAAGCGCTGGATGCCGGATGGGCCTGCTGGGTGCAGGCGCCGCGTTCGATCGGCAGCGACCTGCGCCTTGAACACGAGATTGCGCTGCACGATGTCGCAGCGGGCATGCGTCAGCTTCGCGAACTGGGGTTCGAGACGATCGTGCTGGCAGGGAATTCGGGCGGCGCCGGGCTGTTCGCGTTCTACAACCAGCAATCGCGGCTCCCTGCCGAGGAGCGGATCCGCCGCACGCCGGCGGGTCGCCCGACGGGCCTCGACACCGCGGTCATGCCGGTCGCGGACGGCATCGCGTTCGTCTCGCCTCACCCGGGACAAGGCGTGTTGCTGATGAATGCACTGGATCCGTCGGTCACGGACGAGAGCGACCCGTTCTCGAGTGCTGCGGAGCTCGATCCGTTCAGCGCGGCAAACGGCTTTCGCCGTCCACCGGAATCATCCAGCTATGCGCCTGAATTCATCGAGCGTTACCGTCGTGCGCAACGCGAGCGCGTTGCCCGGCTCGACCAGCGCGCTCGGGAACTGGTCGAGCGCAGGCAATCGGCGCGCGCGCGACTGAAAGAGGCGCCCACGCGTACCGACAAGCAACTCGCGAGTCATGGCCCGATCCTGACGGTGTGGCGAACCGACGCCGATCTGCGCTGCTGGGACACGTCGCTCGATCCGTCCGAACGCCTGGTCGGCTCGCTATGGGGCGCCGACCCGTCGGTGTCCAACCTGGGAAGCGTGGGCTTTGGCCGGCTGGTGACGCCGGAATCGTGGCTGTCGACCTGGTCCGGCCTGTCGTCGAACGCATCGTTTGCCAAGTGCGCGTCGTCGATCGTGCAGCCGACCTTGTTGATCGAATACACGGGTGACAACAGCGCGTTCCCGGGTGACATCGATGCCATGTTCGCGTCATTCGCGACTGCCGACAAGGCGCGTCACCGTGTACGCGGCAATCACCACGGATTGCCGCTGGACGATGGCGAGGTTTCCGGTCAGGTGCTGGCAGGCCAGCATCTGCAGGCCTGGCTCAACGCGAAGTTCTGACAAGACATTACAAAACCATGGAGACGGTAAGGATGGACTCGGTACGTAATCCTCATGAAGCGGGTGCCTCGCCAGTCGATGCCGCTGCCGCACCGACGTCGGCCGCCCGTGCGGCGCACGTGCTCAACCCGATTCCGGGCGTTGTGTATCCGGATCAGGCCGATCTTGACCGCTATGTTGCGGAAGGCGTGCTCGGATTCGAAACACTCGCGGACGGGTTTCGTGCGGCGGCGGCACGCCATCCCGACAACCTGGCGCTCGTCGGGCCGGCATTGAGCATGACTTACGCCGAACTCGACTCGAAGTCGAACAGGCTCGGCGCGGCGCTGCTGGCGCAAGGCCTCGAACCGCTTGACCGTGTGGTATTCCAGCTCGGGAACAGCGCCCAGCTCGTCGTGATGTTCCTCGCCTGCGTGAAGGCTGGCCTGATCCCGATCTGTACGTTGGCGGCGCACCGGGAGCACGAGATCGGATATCTCGCGAACCTGGCTGAAGCGAAGATTCATTTCGTCCAGGGTGACGATCCGAAGTTCGACGATATCGCGTTTGCACGAGACATCCAGTCTCGCGCGCCGACGATGAAACTGATCCTGCAGGCACGCGGCGAGCCGCGTGACGGCGTGCTCCATCTCGAGCATCTGATCGAATTGATCGACGATGAAGCGGCCGCGGCGCGGCTGGCGGAAGTCCGGCTTGATCCGTTCCAGGTGGCCGTATTCCAGCTTTCCGGCGGCACGACGGGCGTGCCGAAGATCATTCCGCGCTTCAACAACGAATATCTCTACAACATGCGCGCGGTCGCGGAATGGCTCGGTTTCCAGCCGAGCGACGTGCTGTTCATGCCGCAGCCGATGGTGCACAACCTGAACATGGGGTGCTGCTTCGGACCGTTCCTGATGACGGGCGGCACGGTGACCGTGCCGCCGGATCTGGCACCGGAGACGTTGATCTCGTTGATCGAGACGACGCGACCGACCTGGCTGATGCTCGGCGGGCCGATCATCGCACGGATCGAGACGGCCATTCAGTCCGGGCGCATCGATCTGTCGAATGCGCGCGGTGTCATCGCGGCAAACAGCGCGCCGAAGCTGCGCGCGCTGCTCGGCGTGCCCGTGTTTCACATCTTCGGCATCACCGAGGGCGTGATCATGTTCACGCACCCGGACGATTCGCAGGAGGCGCTCGATACGACCAATGGCCGCCCTGTCAGCGCGTGGGACCGTATCCGTCTCCTCGGCCCCGGCACGGAAGAGCCGGTTCGCGCCGGTGAAATCGGCGAACCGGCGTTCAAGGGGCCTTACACGATCCACGGCTATTTCCGGGCCGAAGAGCGCAACAAGGAAACCTTCACGAGCGATGGCTATTACCGCTCGGGTGATCTGATGGAGGCGCGTGAGATCGACGGCAAGACCTACTTCGTGTTCCGCGGCCGTTTCAAGGACCTCGTGAGCCGTGGCGGCGAAAAGATCAACTGCGAAGAGGTGGAGATGGCCGTTGCCGGACATCCGTCGATCGCGCAGGTCGTCGCGGTGCCGTATCCCGATCCGGTATTCGACGAACGGCTGTGTGCCGTGCTCATCCTGCGTGACGGGCATGCCGCGCCCAGCCTCCCGGAACTTGGTGCCTTTCTGAAAGAGTACGGCCTCGCGAAATTCAAGTGGCCGGAGCGCATCGAGGTGGTCGACTCGTTTCCGTTGACCGCATCGGGCAAGCTCAGCCGTCAGTCGCTGCGCGAAATGGTCGCGCGACAAGTCGTCGGTTCCGAAAAAAGCTCGTGAATCTGATTGACCCATTACTGGAGAACACAGTGAATTCCACGCAACCGGTGCTGAAGGGCGTGCACCATACCGCCCGGCCTACCTGGAAACTTCGGGAAACCGTCGAGTTCTACCGAGACAAGCTCGGGCTGCCGCTCGTTCATGCGATTTCGGCGCGCGGCTGGGGGCCGGCGAACCATCCGGACTTCCTCCACTTTTTCTTCGAAAGCGGCAAGGGGAGCACCATCGCGTTCTTCTACTACATCGACACGGAGCAGCCGGATTACACGCGCGCCGTTGCCGACTATCGTTTCGAGGCGACGCATACTGCGTGGGCAGTGGACACGTACGAGGAATTGATCGCGTGGCGCGACCGGCTCGAGGCAAATGGCATTCCGCTGATCTACCAGATTCGCCACGAACTGATCGAGTCGATCTATTTCAGCGATCCGAACGGGTACTACCTCGAGATCACGCTGCAGCAACGTCCGATGAACCTGCTCGATGCGGACGATGCGAAACGAACGCTCGACGCAGCGATGAAGGCCGAGGACGCGATGTTCGCAGGCACCGGCGAATTCAAGTCGATCGACCAGGTCTGGCGCGACAAGGCGCACGGGATCGGTGAATCGAACGGCGAGAACGACGGCTCGGAAGCGGTGCTCTATGTGCTCGATGTGCCCGAATTCGAACCGCTCGTCGAATCGAGCAAGAGCAACCCGCGCTACCACGTCGACGGTCCGACCAACGGCTACTGGAAGATCTGCTCGCCCGACGCGATCGTCTTCGACCGCAAGGCACTGGGTTTCGTGCCGGCACTCTGGAACGCGTCGCTGACGGGGGGATTCGACGGCAACGTCAAGACCTTCGACCGCTATACGCTTGAAATCACGCCGCGGGGGGAGCAATGAAAATCGCGATCGTGGGGGGCGGCCCGTCCGGGCTGTATCTGGGGCTCCTGCTCAAGCGCAAGGCGCCTGACTGGCAGGTCGACGTGATCGAACAGAACGTCGCCGACGCCACGTTCGGGTTCGGCGTTGTGCTCGCGGATACCGGCATGCTGCAGTTGCAGGAGGCCGACGAGCGTTCCTACACCGCACTGTGCGACGCGATGCGCTACAACGATCGACAGGTCATCGTCCAGCGCGAGGAGCCGATCGAGATCAAGCTGAACGTGAAGGGCGGCGCCATCCCGCGCCTCGCGTTGCTGCAGGTCCTTCAGCGCGAAGCGGAGGCGGCTGGCGTTCGGATTCATTTCGGCCGCCGGATCGAGACGACCCTCGATCTCGCGTCGTTCGGCCTCGACGATGCGGATGTCGTGGTGGGCGCGGATGGCATCAACTCCGTGGTGCGCCGGCAGTATCCGGACGCCTTCGGTACCACGCAGCGATCGCTGAGCAACCACTTTGCGTGGTATGGCACGAAGCGCGTGTTCGAGGCGCCGGCACTCGTCTTCCGCAATTTCAATGGTGGCCATTTTGTTGCGCACTACTACGCATATAGCGACAACATGAGCACGTTCGTCGCGGAGTGCGACGACGCAACGTGGAACCGTCTCAACCTCGACGAGTTGACCGACGACGATCGCCAGCACCTGTTCGAGGAGATTTTCGCGCCCGAGCTCGGCGGCCTTCCGCTGATCTCGAACAAATCCGTGTGGCGGCAGTTCCCGGTCATCCGTAACGAAAAGTGGGTAAACGGCCGCCACGTGCTGATTGGTGACGCACTCGCAAGCGCGCATTTCTCGATCGGCTCGGGCACGCGCATCGCGATGACGGACGCGATCGCGCTGGCACGGGCGCTGCTCGATTGCGACGGCGACGCGGCACGCGGGCTCGCTGCGTTCGAGCAGGATCACAAGCCGCAGAAGAACAAGCTGATCGATGCGTCCGAACGTTCGTACATGTGGTACGAGGACGTCGCGACGTGGATGGACAACTACACGCCCGAGGAATTCGTCTACCAGTTCATGACGCGAACCGGGCGGATCGACGATGCGCGCCTGCGCAGCGAGTTTCCCGAACTCGTGCAACGGCTCGCAGGCAGCGCGGGGGTCCTGTGAACGAAAGCTCCGAAATCGTGGTGGCCGATCTGCCGTTCACGGTGCGGCGCATCGCGCGCTGGTCCGACTGCGATCCGGCCGGCGTCGTGTTCACCGGCCGCTTTACCGACTACCTCCTGGGCGCCGTCATGCATTTCTATCGACATATCGGTTACGGCGCCGTCGGGCGAGCAGGGCGCGAGAGCGGGGTCGGCTTGCCGTGCAAGCACATGAGCCTGACGTTTCACGCGTCGCTCTACCCCGAAGACGTCGTCGATATCCGTGTCGAAGTGGGCGAGATCCGCACGCGTACGTTCGATCTGATTGCACGCGCCTTTCTCCCGGACGGGCGCCTCGCGTTCGAAGGCCGGTTCACGCCGATTGCCATCCGCGAGGGCGTTCGAGAGAGCATCGAGATCCCACCCACATTGCGGGCGGCGCTCGAACCGTATCTGACCTCCAAGGAGCCAGCATGACTGCAAGAACCTACCGAATCGGCCAGATCGTGCCGAGTTCGAATACGACGATGGAGACCGAAATTCCCGCGATGCTGCGCGCGCGCGAAAGCATTCGCCCGGAACGCTTCACGTTTCACAGCAGCCGGATGCGGATGCACAAGGTGACGCGCGAGGAACTCGAGGCGATGAACCGCGAAGGACTGCGGTGCGCGGCGGAACTGGCCGATGCGCGGGTCGACGTGATGAGCACGGCCTGTCTGGTCGCGATCATGGCGATGGGCAACGGTTACCACCGCGAAGTCGAGCGCGAACTGACGGCGGTGGCCCGGGAGAATCACTGCAACTCGCCCGTGATGACGTCGGCCGGTGCGTTGGTGGAAGGGCTGAAGATCATGGGGGCAAAGAAGATCTCGTTGCTGGCGCCGTATATGCGCCCGCTGTGCGATCGGGTCGTCGAATATGTCGAAAACGAGGGCATCGAAGTCATCGATTCGCTCGCGTTCGAGATTCCGGACAACCTCGAGGTCGGACGGCGCGATCCGGCACGCCTGGTCGACGACGTGAAGAAGCTGAACATCGCGAATGCCGACGTCGTCGTGCTGTCGGCCTGTGTCCAGATGCAGTCGCTGCCGTCGATCCAGCTCGTCGAGGATGCCCTTGGCGTTCCGGTGACGTCCACCGCCATCTGCACGACGCGACGGATGCTCGATCACCTGGGGCTCGAACCGGTCGTGCCGAATGCCGGCGCCCTGCTGAGTGGCGCCTATCGATAGACGAATCGCGTTCGAATCATCTGGAAATAGTCCGTCATATAGTACGGAATCCTATTTATTGGAGTGGATGCAATGAGAGAAGCAGTCATCGTCTCGACGGCCAGGACGCCCATCGGTCGAGCCTATCGCGGGGCGTTCAACGCGACGAAGTCGCCGAGTCTCATGGGGCATGCGATTCGTCATGCGGTGGCGCGTGCCGGCGTCGAGCCGGGGCGCATCGAGGACGTCATTGTCGGCACGGTACTGGCGGCGGGCACGGCAGGTTCGAATATCGCGCGGAACGCGTCGTTTGCGGCCGGGCTTCCGCATACCGTCGCCGCGCAATCGATCGATCGCCAGTGCGCGTCGGGCCTGATGGCGATCGCGACCGGCGCGAAGCAGATCGTCGTGGACGGCATGGACGTCGTCGTGGCCGGCGGGCAGGAAAACATCTCCGCGATCCAGGATCGGTACTACGACTGGGTGTACGCGGAGAAGGACGCCGAGGTGCTGCGCCACGCCGAGCACGCCTATATGCCGATGCTCGAGACCGCGGAATGCGTGTCGACACGCTACGGCATCACGCGCGAGCAGCAGGACGCGTATGCGCTGGCATCGCAGCAGAGAACGGCGGCTGCACAGCGCGACGGCCTGTACGACGACGAAATCGTGCCGATCACGGTCTCGACGCGGGTGACGGACAAGCAGACCGGCGCGATCGACGTGCGCGAGATCACGCTCTCGAAAGACGAAGGAAACCGTCCGGACACGACATTGCAGGGGCTTGAGTCGCTGAAGGCGGTGCTCGCCGGCGGCACGGTGACGGCTGGCAACGCGAGCCAGCTCTCCGACGGTGCAAGCGCGTGCGTACTGATGGATGCGCGCTCGGCCGAACGTGCAGGGCTCGCCCCGCTGGGCATCTACAGAGGGATGGCCGTGGCCGGGACCGCGCCGGAAGAGATGGGCATTGGTCCGGTCTACGCGATTCCGAAGCTGCTCAAGCAGCATGGCCTGACGATCGACGATGTCGGCCTGTGGGAGCTGAACGAGGCATTCGCGTGCCAGGTGCTCTATTGCCGAGACCGGCTCGGTATCGATCCGGACCGCTACAACGTCAACGGCGGGGCGATCGCGATCGGGCATCCGTACGGGATGACGGGTTCGCGGCTGGTTGGACATGCGTTGCTCGAAGGACGGCGCCGGCGCGTGAAGCATGTCGTGGTTGCGATGTGTGTCGGTGGCGGAATGGGGGCCGCCGCGTTGTTCGAGGTGTGTTGATCGGGCGGGATGAACGCGCGTAGCGATAAAGATATTGGAGACAGACTCGTGGAAAACAACACAACCGTTGAGCTGGCACCGGACGCGACGCTGGCCGGCTCCGTCCGGAGCGCGCGCATCGTGTTCGGCTGCGCCGTGGGGATGCTCGTGGGATTCTCGGCCACGTACTTCAGTACGTTGTCGATCTTCCTCAAGCCGATCGCGCAGGCATTCGGGTGGACACGCGCCGGGACCTCCGCGATCGCGGGCCTGGCGCAGCTTGGCCTGGCCATCGGCGCACCCGTCACCGGGCACCTGATCGCACGCTACGGCGTCCGGCGGGTCGTGATGACGTCGTCGGTGCTGTTCTCGCTCGGGTTGTTCGCGCTCTCCGTGTCGCCCAGCAACATCGTGTTGTTCGGCGGCCTGACGCTGCTGCTCGGGTTCATGGCAGTGGGCACGACCCCGACCGGCTATCTGAGCGCGTTGCCTGCGCATTTCGACAAGCGGCTCGGGCTGGCAATGGGCATCGCGATGATCGGCCTCGGAATCGGCAACGCGCTGATGCCGTTGCTGGCGCAGCAGTGGATCGACGACGGTGGCTGGCAATCGGGCTATCGGCATCTGTCGCACGTCGTGCTCGTCGGCGGGCTCGCGGCCTACCTGTTGTTGCCGAGCGGTGGCCGTACGAACCGGGTGTGCGCGAAGGTGTCGCCGTCTGCGGCCAATGCGTCACGCGCCGGCCAGCGCGCGTGGCATGCGATGCGGACGTGGCGATTCGCGATGCTGAGCGCGGTGTTCTTCGTTGTTTCATGCGCGGGCCTCGGCGCCATCGTCCACATGGTTCCGTCATTGACCGATCGTGGCATGGCCCCCGCGCAGGCGACGAAGATCGCCGCGTTGATCGGCATCGGCGTGATGGTCGGTCGCGCGGTGACCGGACTGCTGATCGACGTCCTCTCCGCGCGCCACGTCGCCGCAGTTCAGTTCCTGCTCGGTGGCGCCGGTCTCGCGTTGATCGCGGGGAGCCCCGGTTCGCAACTGCCGATGGTTTCGGCCGGCGCCTTCGCATTCGCGTTCGTGATCGGGGCGGAAGGCGATTTCGTGCCGTTCTTCGTCCGCCGCTACTTCGGCGTCGAGCATTTCAGTTTCCTGTACGGCGTCCTGTTCCTGTTCTTCGCACTGGGCGGCGTGGCCGGACCGATCGCGTTCGGCTGGGTATTCGACCACTTTCATACGTACGCGATTGCGTATGCAGGGGCCGGCGCGGCATGCGCGATATGTGCCGCGCTGGTGTTGACGCTCGGCGAGTACGTCTATCCGGTCGACCGGTGAGCGTTGCGTCAATCATCACCTATAAAAATATCTGGAGACTTTTCATGCAGACGAAATGGAGATTGCCGGCCTTCGCGTCGTTGGCGATGACCTCGGCGGTACATGCGCAAAGCTCGCTGACGCTCTACGGCCTGATCGACGAGGGCATCACGTACGTGAATTCCGCGCAGACCGGACGCGCGGCGGGCAAGCCGACCGGAGCCTCGCAGTTCGCACTGACCGACGGGCATGCAACCGGCGTATCCGGGAGCCGCTGGGGATTGCGCGGTCTGGAAGATCTGGGCGGCGGGCTGAAGGCGACCTTCGTACTGGAGAACGGATTCATGGCGAACACGGGATCGCTCGCGCAAGGCGGCGCCGAATTCGGCCGGCAGTCGTATGTCGGGCTGGCCAGTGATCTTGGCACGCTCACGTTGGGCCGCCAGTACGATCCGCTGGTCAACTTCGTGCAGCCGTATGCGGCAGCGGGAACATGGGCGGGATACATGGGCTCGCATGCGGACGACGTCGACAATTTGTCGAACACGAACCGGATCAACAACGCGGTGAAGTTCACCTCCGCGACCTACCACGGATTCGCGATGGCCGCGATGGTCAGCCTGGGAGGTGTCGCCGGACACACCGGACAGAATCAGATCTGGTCGATCGCGGGCGGATACACGGGAACCGCATTCGCGTTCGGACTCGGGTACCTGAACGCGCGCGATCCGAACGTATCGTTCTATGGGAACACCCCGAACAAGGGAAGTGCCGTCGCGAACAACATCGGCTCGCCCGGTTCGGCCACGACGCCGCAGGCGTATCCGGTGTTCGCCGGCTATGCGTCGGCCAAGACGCTCCAGATCGCGGGCGCGGGCATGTCCTGGTCGTACGCCGGTTCGGTGGTCTCGGTGAGCGCAACCAACACACGCTTCGGCGGGCTTGGCTCGTCGTCCGGCCCGAATCCGCTCGGCTATTCAGGGCTGGCAATGTTCACGAGCGTCGACCTGAATGCACGCTACCGCGCTACGCCGACGCTGCAGTTTGCACTGGGTTTCGACTACACCACGCGGAGCTCGGTCAAGGGCGACGACGGCGCCCGGTATCTGCAGATGAATGCGGCGGTCGACTACAGCCTGTCCAAGGCAACCGATCTTTATGTGCTCGCGGCGGGCCAGCGCGTATCGGGAACGGACTCGCTCGGGCAGCCGGCCGTCGCGTCGATCGCGGGATTCAATCCGTCGGCAACGAACAAGCAGGTCGCGTTCCGCCTCGGCGCGATTCACAGGTTTTAGCCCCCAACCGGATGCCGGTCCCGCTGCCGACGGAATTCGGACGGACGAGACCGAAAGCCGGAATACGACATTCATAGGAGACATGAAATGGGATTCGTAGTAGGAGTCGATGTAGGCGGAACCTTCACCGATGGTGTGGCGGTCGACGATCGCGGCGTCATCGTGTCGGCCAAGACGCCTTCCACGCCGCCCGACTATTCGGCCGGTGTCTTCAACGTGCTGGGTCTGCTGGCCGAGCAATTCTCGATGTCGCGCGCCGAGTTCCTGCAGAACACCGATCACATTGCACACGGCACGACGTCGTCCCTGAATGCGCTCGTGATGGGCAAGGTGCCGCCCGTCGGATTCATCACGACGCGCGGGCACGGCGACTCGATCGCGATCATGAACGTCGAGGGGCGCTACCTCGGCCGCTCGTCGATGGAGTTGCAGAACGTGCTCGGCCACGCCAAGCCCGCACCGCTCGTCGCGAAGCGTCTGATCAAGGAAGTGACGCAGCGGATGGATCGCGAGGGGAACGTACTCGTCGACCTCGACGATGCGGAAGTTCGCGACGCGGTGCGCGATTGCGTGGCGCAGGGGGTGTCGGCAATCGCCGTGTCGCTGCTCTGGTCGTTCCGGAATCCGTCGCACGAGCAGCGCGTGCGCGAGATCATCCACGCAGAGGTGCCGGATATCTACGTGGCATTGTCGTCGGACGTAAGCCCGCGGATCCGCGAATATGCGCGCCATGCGACGACGATCATGAGCACACAGATCGGCCCGGGCCTGCGCGACTACCTGACGAACCTCGAAGCGGGCCTGCGCGGCGAAGGGCTCGCCGGGCCGCTGCTCGTGATGCAGAGTTCGGGCGGCGCGATCACGGCGGCCGAAGCACCGGCCACCGCGATCACGACGGTCGGCTCGGTGCTGACCGGCGGCGTGGTCGGCGCGATGCAGCTCGCGGGCCAGCTCGGCCATCGCAACGTGATGGCAACGGACGTGGGCGGCACGACGTTCCTCGCGGGCCTGATCGTCGATGGCGAGCCGGTGCGCGCGGCGCAGACCATCATCAATCAGTCGCCCGTCAACGTACCGACGCTGCGCGTCGAGGCGATCGGTTCCGGCGGCGGTGCGATCGCGTGGATCGATGCAGGCGGCAATCTGCGGGTCGGCCCGCTGAGCGCCCAGGCCGCGCCAGGGCCGGCCTGCTACGGCGCCGGCGGCATGGAGCCGACCATCACCGACGCGAACCTCGTGCTGGGCATTCTGCCGTCGCGTGGGCTGCTTGGCGGCAAGCGCCCGCTGTCGATCGAACTGGCGCGCGATGCGATCCGGCGACGGATCGCGGAACCGCTCGGGCTGAGCGTCGAGGACGCGGCCGCAGCGATCTACGCGGTGCAGAACGCGCAGACGGGCGACCTGCTCCGCAAGATCGCGGTGGAGGCCGGCCATGATCCGCGCGATTTCGTCGTCTACGCGTTCGGCGGCGCGGGGCCGGCCCACTGCGCGGCGTACACGTTCGCGGTCGGCGCGAGCGAAGTGCTGGTGCCGCTCGGTCCGGTTGCATCGGCGTTTTCCGCGTTCGGGCTGGCGGCGTCGCAGGTCAACGTGATTCGCGAGCTGTCCGATCCCGCGGTCGCACCGATCGATCCGGTGCGCGTAACCGAGAACTTCAAGCGGCTGGAGGAAGAGGTCAGCGCGGTGCTCGAGCGACAGGGCATCAAGTTCGTCGAAACGAAGCTCTATCGCGAGATCGACATGCGCTACGGGATGCAGATGGGCGAGGTGTCGACGCCGCTGGCGTCGGGCCCGATCACCGTCGAATCGCTGCAGGATGCCGTCGACAAGTTCGAGGAACGCTACGCACAGCTCTTCGGTGCCGGTTCCGGCTTCCGCGATGCAGGCATCCAGGTACTGACCTACCGGGTTCGTGGCGAAGGCATCCTGCCGATCTCGCCGGAACTCCCGGAAATCGAAGCCGCGAACGGCACGCCGGTCGAGCATGCGGTGATCGAACGCCGCCCGATCTGCCTCGATGCACACGACGGATTCGTCGATACCCCGGCCTACGACTACACGCTGCTGCGTGCCGGGCATGTGGTGGAGGGCCCGGCCGTGATCCAGGTGCCGACGACGACGGTCGTGGTCCCGAACGGGATGCGGGGCGTCATCGACCACCTGGGCAACCTGTCGATCAAGATGAACGCGGCGTGACCCGCGAATAGGAGAACTGTCATGCAATCCACGATTCCGGGTTCCGAAATTTTCGTCAGCCGACCCGTTGCCCCCGAAGTTCTGCTGCGGTCGCTGCCGCCGTCGCTGAAGGCGCACACCGTGTCGGACGACGTCATCGACGCGCTGCATCCGCTGACTTACGAGGTGATCCGCCATCGCCTCTGGTCGATCACCGACGAGATGGGCGAGACGCTGAAGCGCATGTCGGGCAGTCCGGTCGTGTCGGAAGCGAACGACTACGACTTCACGATCAACGACGAAGCGGGACAGGAGGTGCAGATCGGCCTCTACAACACGATGCTGGCCGGCGCGATCGATCTCGCGATCTACTGGACGCTGCAGAACCGTGCCGACAATCCAGGCATCCAGGACGGCGACATGTTCCTGTGCAACGATCCGTGGATCGGCGGCGGTTTGCACCAGAGCGACGTGCTGGTTTTTTCGCCGATCTTCCATGACGGCGAGCTGTTCGGCTGGACGAGCGCGATTTGCCATGAGCCGGATCTCGGCGGGGTGGCGCCCGGGTCGATGCCGATCGCCGCGCCGGACGTGTTTTCGGAGTCGCTGCCGACGCCGCCGATCAAGATCGTCCGGAATTTCGAGCTGCAACGCGACGTGGCCGACATGTGGGTACGCCGCTCGCGCGTGCCGCAACTCATCGGCCTCGATCTGCGCGCGAAGATCGGTGCGAACCTGGTCGGGCGCAAGCGCATTCTCGCGCTGATCGAGCAGTACGGCCCCGACACGGTCAAGGCGGTGATGAAGCGGATGATGAACGACGCAGAGCGACGCCTGCGCGACAAGCTTCGCAATGCGCCGGACGGGACGTGGCAGGCGACGAGCTACATGGATCAGTCCGAGGCGGGCGACCGTCGTCCGCACAAGCTGACGCTGTCGATGACGAAGCGCGACGATCACCTGACTTTCGATTTCACCGGCACCGCGCCGCAGGCGGGCGTCATCAACTGCACGTATGCGGGGTCGCGTGGCGGCGTGATGCTGGCGCTGCTGCCGACGCTCGCCGGCAATATTCCGTGGGCGGCCGGCGGCCTGATGCGTTGCTTCGACATCGTCACGCCCGAAGGGACAATGAACAACGCGACATTCCCGGCCGCGATCAACAAGGCGCCGATCGCGACGGCATGGGCGATCGGCAACCTGGCCGCGCAGTGCCTGTCGCAGATGCTCGACTGCACGGTCGACATGAAGGCGAACGTGCAGGCGACCTGCTGCGGCACCTGGAACACGGCGGTACTCGCCGGCGTCGATCAGCGCGGCAAGCACCACGCGCCGTTCGTCGATGTCGTGATGGAGTCGATGGCCGGCGGCTACGGCGCGCGTCCCGCTGCCGACGGCATCGACACGGGCGGGCTCTTTTGTATTCCGATGGGCAAGCTGCCGGACGTCGAAATGACCGAGTTGCTGTATCCGCTGGTCGTACTCTGGCGTCGCGAGGAGCCGGACTCGGGCGGCCCGGGCCGGCATCGCGGCGGCGTCAGCGCGTCCGTCGCGATCACGCCGTATGGCTCGTCGCTGCCGATGGCGATGGTGCTCTCGAGCTCGGGGATGGCGACTGCGCAAAACCAGGGGCTCGCGGGCGGCCATCCGGGCAATACGGGGCACAACGTCGTGGTGCGCGACGTGCCGCTCGACGCGATGTTTGCAAAGGGTGAGGTGCCGACCGACCTGTTCGCGCTTGGCGGCGAGCTGACGACTGCACAGTGCATGGCGGCAGGTGAACTCAAGCAAGGCGACGTCCTGTATCTGCATTGCCAGGGTGGCGGCGGCTACGGCGATCCGATTCGCCGCGATGTGCAGGCGGTCGCGACCGACCTGCGCAACGGCAAGATCGGTGGCGGCGCGGCCGAGCTCGTCTACGGCGTGATCGTCGACGCGGCGGGTCACGTCGACGCCGGGAGAACGGAGCACCGGCGCGCGGCGATTCTCGGCGAGCGCCGGAAATATGCGGAGGCGGCGCCGAAGCTGCTCACGGGCCGTTTCGATCCGGAGAAGGCGCGCGCGATCGACGACAACCTCGGCCTTGCGACCGTATCGGGCGGATCGGTTGTGGTCTGCCGGCACTGCGGGCATCAACTGAGCGATCACGACAAGCAGCTGTCGCTGGCGTGCCGCGATTCCGATCCGGTGTCAGGCAGCTCGAACGTGCGTGTCGATCCGTCGTATTACGTCGATGCGGAGATCGTGTTCCGCGAGCACTTCTGCCCGAGCTGCTGGACGACGGTGCATTCCGGCCTGGTGCCGAAGGATCACGTCGACGTGATCAGCGGGATGACCACGCTCGGTGCGGCGGATACGGCGTCGGCATAGGCGCTACGGGGCGTCGTGCGGTTGGCCGGCGGTCGGCGATCGCGCGACGCGATTCTTTCGGGTAACGAGGCAAAGGACATGAAACTCAAGGACAAGGTTGCGATCATCACGGGCGCTGCGGCGGGGATCGGGCAGGCAACGGCCCGGATGTTCGCGAGCGAAGGGGCGATCGTCGTGTTGTGCGACCGCTCCGGAGACGCGGTGCAACACGAGGCGCGGCACCTGAACGAGCGCGGCCATTCGGCGGTCGCGCATATGCTCGACGTGACCGACAGGGCCGGTATCGACGCGGTGATCGCGAGCGTGAAGGCGCAGTTCGGCCGGATCGACATTCTCGTCAACAACGCGGGCATTACGCAGGATGCGCGGCTCGTGAACATGAGCGAGGCGCAGTTCGACAAGGTCATCGACGTCAACCTGAAGGGCGTGTTCAACTGCACGCAGGCGGTCGTCGACACGATGCTCGAGCAGAAGCGCGGCGTGATTCTCAACGCGTCGAGCGTCGTCGGCATCTACGGGAATTTCGGCCAGACGAACTATGCGGCCAGCAAATTCGGCGTGATCGGCTTCACCAAGACGTGGGCCCGGGAACTCGGCCCCAAAGGCATTCGCGTCAATGCGGTATGCCCGGGCTTCATCGAGACGGACATCCTCAAAACGATGCCGGACAAGGTGCTCGACGGCTTTCGGGATGCATGCTGGCAGCGGCGGCTTGGCGCGCCGAGCGAGATCGCGAGTGTTTACGCGTTCCTCGCGTCGGAAGAAGCCAGCTTCGTGAACGGTACGGCGATCGAGGTTTCGGGCGGGTTGTCGGTGTAACGGCAATCGTGGGGCGAGGGCCGGGCAATGCCGCTTTGAACGGGATTGAAACGATGGATGACAACATCAGGGCGAACTCGCGCCCCGTGTCGCACGGGAGGTGATGCTCGCGCTCCCGGTTGTCGCTACGACAGCCGCGGCGGATGAGGGTTGGGGGGCGGTCGTCAATCGATACGCCCGTTGATATGCAGCGGCCCTTTGGACGAGACTGGCGGCCGGTCTGCCACGAAGGCCGGCGCCCGAGAAGCCCTCCGGCACGTCACCGCCGTGATCCGTCAGGTCGCCCTTGCGAGCAATGGCCGTCATGCAGCGGCTACACCGCCCGGTGCTTCTTCACCAGTTCCAGGGTTTCGCATGCTCGAAGAATCGTGTCTTGCGAGAATGGCGACAGCGGATGTCCGTCGAGCCACACGATCCACGCGATCACGGCATCGCACTCGATGTCTGTCAGCTTGGGCCAGCGCTGCAGAAAATAGTCATCCCAGTATTGCGCAACCGGCGATCTGTCCAGCGACCCCATCAAGCTCTCGATGACCGTCAGTGCAACCTGATTGTCTTCGACCGAAACACGGATGATCCCGGGTAGAAAGTAGCAGAATGCTTCTGGCGTCAATCGATAAATGGCGTCGGAGTATTGTGTCCAGTCGTGAGCAGTAGTCTCATCCCAGAGCAGGTTTGAGAAGTGCAACGCGTCGTCGTAGTCGTTCGTGTGGGATGAGACGGCCGGAACGACCGACGCCGGCCTCATGCGTTCGGAGAAGGCCGTTCTCACCTGTTTCATCACGAGACGCCCGACGTCAGCTGTGTGCATTTTCGGTCACTGCTTGCTGGTGGAGTACGACGCCGAGTATGGCTTCGACGGCCTCAACTTGGCTTGCGCCATACAAGCGAACGCGCCCAGCCGGCGATCGCGACAAACGTCAGGCCGGGGGAACACATCAATGCGACGAACAGGTCGAAGCCTTTGGAAAGCTCGGGCTCGGCGGCCCCAAAAATCCAGCGACTGATCGCCCGCATCACGGCGTACCATACAGCCGCACCACCTGCCGAATACAATCCGATCAAGAGCCAGGGCTTCGTTTCCGGTTCAACCTTGCGCCAGATATAAATCGCATACACAGCCCACGCGGCGTAGATTGGAATCCACAGCGGTCGAGGGATGTCGGAAGACGGGACGAAAACCGACAGGATCGCCACAAGGATCACGAGAACAATCAAACCTGTGATGTCCGCGAAGTATCGGCTTCTTTGCACTGTGAGCATGGGTATCAGCCTTTCATTCCTTGAATGCTGAATGGCGACCTGTGCAGGCGTGCTGAAACGACGGAGGCCCGGCGCCTGGCTGGCAGCTAGCATACACGTCTGCGACGGCGCCTGGATGGAGATGTTTGGGATACCGCGCCTAGATGATTCGCTTCCATGCTCCGTGTTCCGCTTTCTCCGGCTCGACGAATGCCCAGATCGAGCGACAGCCGGTGCAGCGACAGTACATGACCGAACCTGCCGAATCGGGTCCTTCGGAAGAGAACTGAGGCTGAGGAATGTTGGTGAGGACGCCGTTTGCGACGGCCGAGTCGCGACGATCGGCGTATTGCCGATACTCATGACGTGATTCGAATGCTTTGGGCTCGCCGACACCGAGACAGTGCATGCAGGCCGGCAGCAAGCGCGCGATCGCACCGTTGCTTTGCGCTTCACTCCCTCGCATGAGCTTCAGCCATTCACCGCGCGGGATTTGTGCGCCCACACGCGTTCTTTCGCCGTCAAGCCACACGCGCAACTGAGGCAGGTCGACATCTCGCTCGCGATAGCGGCGGAGCATGTTCTGAATATCGTGGTCCATTGTGGTCGTGTACCTGACTGTCGACGGGCGTCGTCCGGTTGACGCAGCGAGATCTGCATCGCCACCACGATGCCGCTCACAAAATAACCGAGACCCAGTATGCCTCGGGATCCGGATACGACGGGTAGCGATCCGCCACGTTCTCCTTGATGGGTTGTGCCTCCTCCCGACGCCCGCTATGCATGACGCTTCTCATGCTCCAGAAGCCATTGCTTCCGCGCCAGTCCGCCGCCATAACCGGTGAGCGCCCCGTCCTTCCCCATGACCCGATGACAGGGGACGACGATCGCCACTCGATTGGCGCCATTGGCGCCGGCCACTGCGCGAACCGACCGGGGGCTACCAAGTTTCTCCGCCTGCTCGCCATAACTGGCCGTGCTGCCAAACGGAATGGCCTGCAACGCCTGCCATACCGATTGCTGGAATGGGCTGCCGGGCGTGTCCAGCGTCAGATCGAACTGCTTGCGCGTACCGGTGAAGTACTCGCCGATCTCGCGCTCGGCCTGGCGTGTGTGCGCGTTTTCTCCCGTCAGGATGCGTGCCCGCAGGAGTCGTTGAAGATCCTTGAACTCGGTTTCCAGCATCCGCCGATCGACGAATTCGAGCAGACAGACGCCCCGCTCGGTGGCGCACACGAACATCGGCCCCAGGGGCGTGGTAAAGCGGTGGATGAGGATGACGTTCGCGGCCTCGGTCGGCGCACGCCCCGTCAGTTTCCTGCAGGTGTAGCCGAAGCCGCTGAGCGAGTCGTAGCCGCTGTCGAGCGCGACGTCGATGGTGCGACGGCCAGCCTTCAGTTCCTCCAGTGCCGTATTGATCCGCAAGGAACGCTGGAACGCCTGGAAACTCATCCCGTAGTGCTGCTGGAACCAGCGGCGGATTCGCTCCGGGCCGAGCCCGCGCTGCCTGAGGCGCGCGTCGCTCAGGCGTTCCTTCGGATGGGCGCGCACCCAGTCAATGGCCTCGGCCACTTCCGGTGGCGCCGCATGCGCGTTCTCGGTCGGCCGGCAGACCTTGCAGGGCCGAAAGCCCGCATTGAGCGTCTCCCGGAGGTCCGTGTAGAACACCACGTTCTCGCGTTTGGGTTTGCGTGCCCGACAGGTCGCGATGCAGAACACGCCCGTCGTTTTCACCCCGACATAGAAGATGCCGACGTGATCCGCCGCGCGCTCGACCAATGCGCGGTAGTAAGCGTCGATTTGCCGGATGTCAGTGACCAGCATGGCAGAACACCGGATCGAAGGATTGTTCGGCGCGTACGTCACCGAAAAGCTGCTGCAGTACGTGGTGCGCCCGCTGGTGCAGGAAATTGCCCATGCTGATGCGCTTGACGCCCAGTGCGGCCAGGCGCCCGAACGACGGCAGGGCCGGCATGCACATGACATTCAGCGGGAGCGGGACGCCGCCCACGATTGCAGCGATATCCGCTTCGTCGGTCAATCCGGGCACGAAGAGGCCGTCCGCCCCGCTTTCGGCATAGCGTCGGCCGCGTGCGATGGTTTCCTCCCGCGCACGGTCGACATTCAGCAGACAGGTGTCGGTGCGCACGTTGATGAACAGGTCGACGCAGGCAGCCTGCAAACCCGCACGAATATCGCGCAGGCGCCGCGCAAAGGGCTCGACGTCGACCAACGTACGCTGGCTGCCGCGCACCACGCTGTCCTCCAGGTTGACACCGACGACGCCCAGCGCAGCCAGTTCACGCAGGTTGGCGACGACAGCCTCGGACGTCGCGCCATAGCCGGCTTCGACGTCAACGGACAGCGGCAGGCTGGAAACCAAACGGACGCGGGCAACCAACGCCTTCAGTTCGTCAAAACGGACCCCCTCGCCATCGGCGTAGCCCAGTGAGTCGGCAATGGCGGCGCTGGACGTCCCGATTGCCGCGTAGCCGGCCGTTTCCGCGGCACGGGCGCTGGCGGCATCCCAGACGTTGGCGAGCAACAGCGGTTCGGCTTGTTGATGGAGCTGGGAAAAAGTCATGATGCGTTTCTCGGTTGAGCGGGAGGAAAGTATGGGTTTCCCGTCGATCGCATCACAACCGAAAACTGGACAACCATTTTTTGTGGCTACGCGACTTCTTGTGGTGTCCATCGGCCCCGAAAGCGGCAACCTTATCAGAACGGCGGGGTCGCGCCACCGCGAAACTGACGGGGTTGTACTCCGCTGTATCGCTTGAATGCGATCGAGAATGCCGCTTCGGACTGGTACCCCACCTGCCACGCGATCTTGCCGACCGAAAGCGAGGTGGCCATCAGGAGCCGCGAGGCTTCCTGCATGCGAAAGCGCGTGACATAGCTGAAGATGCCTTCGCCCAACTCGTGTTGCGCTGCAGCGATCAACCGCGAACGCGATGTCCCGGCCACGGTTGCAAGCATCTCCAGTGTCCAGGGCCGGGAAATGTCGCGATGAAACTCACGTAAGGCCGTCGCCACCCGGGAATGGTCCGGCAGCGATATCCACGCCGGCAACTGACGCGTATGCGATGCGATGTAGTGCCGAATGACATCGATCACGATCAGTTCGGCCTGACGCGTTGCCACCGACCGGAATCCCGGGCGCTGCCACGTCAGTTCGTCTCGAATGGCGTCAGTCGCGCGACACAGCCACACCGGCAACTCGTCGAAGTTCAACAGCAACACGTCGGGCAACGCATCGAATAGCGAGGGGCTCACGCCTTTTGCTGGCGCCATGCCGATGAAAAATGTCGACGTCACGCCCTTGTCCGGCGACTCGCCGAACGCAATCGTCTGGAAGCGATCGACATTGGCGGGATTGCGCAGATCGACGGGCTGGTTGGGGCGGGTGAATAGCGCGTCCTGAACGATGTGTTCCCGTGCGCGAAGGATCAGGCACACGCTTTTGTCGTGCAACGCATTCCGCTGTCCCGACTGCGTCATGAACAGGCTGCACGTCGCACCGGTAAAGACATACAGCGTGACCGGCCATACGTCGCCGGGCATACGTACCGCCCACGGGCTGCTTGATTGTGCGTGACCCGCCTCGATTTCCGCGAAGCGGCACGTATCGAGCGCAGCAGTTATCGGATCCATTTACCGTACTCCATTCATCCCTGCATGTCGTCGGACGCCGGTTCCCGCACCGGGCATCCCGCCACAAGGGAAACACCGCGGGCTGCCGCGCGCAATCCGTAGATGCCTCGATTCGCTGAATCCGCCGCGATGGCGGCGGCCGGCCGTGATGGTGCTCTCGCAAAAGGAAATGAGTCCTTCGGATGGGAGCGGCAAACCATACTCCCACCAGACCGATGTGCAGACGCTTCGAGCACTGGAGACGCCAGGCCGAAGCCGGCAACGCACGACGGATTGCCTACCCTTTCCGGATAATCAGATGCGCCCTTTCGATACCCCCGATCTGAAGTCGGCCACTTTTCTCGCGGACCGGTACCCGACCTACCGCACGCTGCAAAGCAACTTTCCCCATTTCGAAATCGACATCAACGGCGAGCGCTGCATCGTCCTGACGCGATACAGCGACGTCGACGAGGTGCTGCGCAACCCGCTGGCGACCGTCCAGCAGGCGCCCGGCACGTTTCCCGAGCGCATCGGCACGGGCGCGGCGGCGCGCTTCTATCGCGAATCGCTGCCGAACATCGATGCGCCCGATCACACGCGCATCCGCCGTATCGTTACCCCGGCGTTCAATCCGAAAACCGTTGCGAACATGCGAGGTTGGGTCGAAAAGGTCATCCTCGACCATCTGGACAAGCTCGAAGGCGAGACCGAGATCGATTTCGTGTCCGACTTCGCGGATCCGGTTCCGGCTGAAATCGCTTGCCGGCTGCTGCACGTGCCGCTTTCCGATGCCGGCGAACTGTTCGCGCGGCAGCACGGCCTGAACGCGGTACTGAGCGTGTCGGACATCACGCCGGAGCGCCTGGCCGAAGCAGATGCGTCCGCCACCTTCTATTACGAGTACATGGACGATGTACTCGACACCCTCAAGGGCAAGCTTCCCGAGGACGACTTCGTCGGCGCGTTGATCGCGGCGGAAGGCGCGGACAACGGCCTGACGCGTTCCGAACTGGTCACGACCCTGATCGGCTTCCTGGTCGCCAGCTATCACACGACCAAGGTGGCGATGACCAACACGGTGCTGGCGCTCCTGAATCATGAAAGCGAGAAGGCTCGCCTGATGGCCCAGCCCGACCTCGCCCGCACGGCCTGGGAAGAGTCGTTGCGCTATGACGCCCCCGTGCATTTCGTGCACCGCTACGCGTCGGAGGCGATCGTGATCGGCGGCACGACCGTCGAGAAAGGCACGCGCCTGCTGCTCGGGCTTCACGCGGCCAATCGTGACGAAACCCGCTTCCCGGATGCCGGCCGCTTCGTTATCGACCGCCCCGACAATCGTCATCTGGCATTCGCAGGCGGTGGCCACTTCTGCCTGGGATCCCAGCTCTCCCGCCTGGAGGGCGATGTTCTGCTGCGCACGATCTTCCAGCGTTTCCCCGGGATGCGTCTGACGGAAACGCGCTTCGAACGCGTGCCGGACCTGACGTTCCCGATGCTGCTTCGCATGGCGGTTTCGCTTCGTGCCAACGCGGGGTGATCGCTCATGAGTCAGGTCACCGTCGAGATACAGGGCGATATGTGCTGCGGCTTCGGTAACTGCGCCAGCCTGTGTCCTCAAGTGTTCGTGCTCGACTACGACACGAACCGCGCGCAGCTGGTGCCCGATGCACCGGTGGACGCCTATGCCGCCCGAATCGCGCAGGCCGCCAGCGAATGCCCGACGCAGGCCATTTTCTTCAGTCAATCCGGCGACGACGAGTGGAAATCGCATGCGTGACCCAGCCATCCAGCGCGCGATAGCCGAGTGGCGGCCGATGCGCCTCGTGGATCGCTACCGGCTCGCCGAGAACATCTTTGCGGTGACGCTCGCGAGCGAGTGCGGGATACCGCTTCCGGAGATCGCACCGGGCGACCACATAGAGGTTCAAGTGCCCGGAGGCACGCGCGCCTATTCACTGTGCAACCCTCCCGGCGCACGAGGCCACTATCTGCTGGCCATCCACCATTCGACCTCGCGGGGTGGCGCACATTACCTGTGCGACACGTGCGGCATCGGCGACACCGTGCAGGTGCGTGGCCCCGGCAATTGCTTCGCATGGTCGCCGACGCATCGACGCGTCGTGTTGATCGCGGGAGGTATCGGCATCACGCCGATCATCTCGATGGCGGAGCATCTGGCACTGCTGGGCGTGGATTTCGACATGCATTACAGCGCGCGTAGCCGTTCGGCGGCGGCGTTCGTGGACCGGCTCGACGGCAGTGCGTACCAGGATCGGGTTCGCTATCACTTTCGGGACGATCCGCGATGTGAACGGCTGGATCTCGACGCGCTCTTCAAAAGCCTCGATGCCACCCGGAACGTCTACCTGTGCGGGCCGAACGCGATGCTGGCCGAGGCCAGGGCATTGAGCGAACGGTATTCGCTGTCAGACCGTCTGCATTACGAACGTTTCGGTGCGAGCCGCCCCGCATCGGATCTGCCGGCGCCGACCGGCGGCTTCGATGTATGGGCGGCCCGAAGCGGCCGGCGTGTCGAAGTGCCGGCGGATTGCTCGATTGCCGCCGCCTTGACCCGGGCCGGCGTCGATGTGCCGCTTTCCTGTGAGCAAGGCGTCTGCGGCATGTGCATGACGCGGGTATTGGACGGCATCCCGGACCACCGCGACGCAGTGCTTTCGGACGCGGAGCGCGCGGCGAACGACGTCATCCTGCCCTGTGTGTCGCGCGCGAAATCGGCCTCGCTCACGCTGGATCTATGAGGTGGCCTTCGCGGCTTCCAATCCCGATTACGCCGATTGCTGTGGTCCCTGCCGGGGACACCCCACAAAACACTCAGGAGAGAAGATGAGACTTGCGATGTTTCGCGAAGGCGGCACCGACCGCATTGGCGTGGTCGAGGCGGACACCATCATCGACGTGACCGCCGGCCTGCCGGCGCTATCGGCGGAACTCGCCGACTGGTTGCCCGGACTGGCGACCTCGTGGCGCATGCTCGCGCTGCTGGCACGCGAATCGACCGCGCGCTTGCCGTTGTCGGCCGTCCGCCTTTTGCCGCCGATACGGCGACCGTCGACGTTCCTGGCGATCGGTGGCAACTACGCGTCGCACCTCCGCGAAATCGCACATTTGAACGTGAGTGTGGGGGAGCACCAGATCTGGTTCAACAAGCAGGTCTCGTGCATCACCGGGCCGTTTGACGACCTCATCGTGCCGGCAGGCATGTCGACGCTCGACTACGAGGTCGAACTGGCGGTGATCATCGGCCGGCGCTGCCGCAACGTGTCGGCACGGGATGCCGTGCATTACATCGCCGGATATACGGTCTGCAACGACGCGAGTATCAGGGAACGACACGGCCGCAGCCCGACCATCACGCTGGCGAAATCGTTCGACTCGCTCGGCCCGCTCGGCCCGTGGATGGTGACGGCGGACGAGATCCCCGACCCGCACGCGCTACAGGTCCGCACGTGGGTAAACGGCGAATTGCGGCAAGACGGCAATACGGCGGAGATGCGCTTCAACATTTTCGAGCAGATCGAAGAGCTCAGCAGCGCCATGACCCTGGAACCCGGTGACGTATTGGCCACCGGCACGCCGGCCGGCATCGGTGCCGCACGCCAGCCACCGTTGTTTCTTTCGCCGGGCGACGTCGTGCGCATGCAGATCGAAGGTATCGGCGAAATCGAGAACCGGGTAAGCGCCGCGCGCCCTGCACGCACCTGATCGGCGTCGTCGCGTGCCGTATTGCAGTCATGCGCAGGACGGGATCATTCATTTAAATCAGGATTGCAGATCATGCTGTGTATCACATTCGACAATTTCGGCAATGCGGCTGGCGATTCGCTGCCGTGGGACTGCCCGGCCGATGTCCCTCCGGTGGAATGGGCCGCCTACAACAGAATCGGTCTGGAACTGGGCCATCCACGCATCCTCAAGCTTCTGGACGATCTGCACATCCGTTGCACGTACTTTGCGGAAGGGTACGCGGCCGTCTTGCATCCGGACGAGATGAGGCGCTGGCATGCCGCCGGCCATGAACTCGCCGTGCATGGCTGGAAACACGAGCTCTGGTCGGGCATTGCGTCGCGCGAAGAAGAGGATCGCCTGGTCGGACTGGCCGTGAAGCGCATTCACGCCGTCACCGGGGAGGTGCCGACAGGCTTTCGGCCCCCGGGGCTCGCCATCAATCCGTGGACGGACGACGTCCTGGCGGCTCACGGCATCCGGTATGTCTCCCGGTTCCTGCCGGGTTCCGGCGCGGGAGTGCATGGCGAGGATGCGAAGGCAACGGTCGCAAGCCGGCTCGATGTGCTGCCCACCGATCCGGCGCTGATCGACGGCGCCGTGATCCACCCGCGGTTCGGCGGAATCTTTGGCGCACTCGATGCGGCGGCTGCCTACGACAAGTTCCACCGGCTGGCCGTTGCACATGAGCGCACGCGCCCGGACGAACCTTGGGTGCTGGTCGTTCATCCGTTCACGTCGGGCAACCGGGCGTGGTTCGGGTTCGAGGACTTCATGCGGCGTCTTGCCGGTGAGTTCGGCGCATCCCGCTTCTGCCTGGCGAAAGACGCGGCATCGACGACGCTGCGCGCCAGCACGGGCATCCGCTGATGCGGGGGGCGCCGTCGCACGCCGATCGGCTCACGCCCCACACGGTGCGCGTCAGGCATGGCCATGACGGACGCATTTCAAAAAATAGAAAACACGAAAAAAGGAGACAAACCATGAGGCAATTCATCTTTCTCGGACTCTTTCTCTGGGCACTCTCGCGTGGTGCGATGGGGGCGCAAGGGGTGACCTACGGCGGTCCGGTCGGCGGTACCGACATCCAGAACGCCTATCTCCCGCCGGCGCCAGGGCTGTATGGATCGTTCATTGGCGTCGGCGCGTATGGCGATCAGTTTTACGACAACGCGGGGAAGAGTTCCGCGATGTCGGTCAGGATGCCGGGCGGGATTGCCGAGTTCGGCTTGCTGTACGTCTATCCATTCAAGCTGTTCGGCGGAACGCTGGGCAGTTCCGTTGCGACCGGGTACGGGTGGGGCAACATCACCATCAATGGCAGGCGTGAGAATTTCAAGGGCATCAACGACATCTATACCGACGTGCTGACGTGGAGCAAGCACCTCGGATCGTTTGAGGGAGGCATGCCGCGAGGGTTGACCGTGAAGCTGGGCTATTCGATGGTGATCCCGACCGGGAAATACAACACCACCGATCTGTATACGACCGGACAGAACACGTACTACTACATTCCGAACGCGGCGCTCACCTATCTGACCGGGCCCAATTTCCTGGGCGACGGCACCGAGTTCAGCGTGCACTTTTTCCTGGATGTGGCCGGCAAGAACACTGCGAAAAACTACACGAACGGTGTGGTGGCAGACGTCGATGTGGCGATCAGTGAAGTGATCGGCAGATGGCAGGCAGGTGTGGCGGGCTATTACGCGCGGCAGTTTACCGACGACAGGGAGAGCGGGCAGCCTGTCCCGGGTGGAAACCGGTTTGCCAGTGCGGCTGTCGGGCCCGTCGTCGCGTACAACATTCCCGAGTGCAAGTGCAGCGTCAAGTTCAAGGCCCAGTTCTCCGTGTTCACGCGAAATTCGCTCGCGCCCAACGCGGCCTATCTGTTTTTCAACAAGGCATTCAACTGACCGGGGAGGGGGGGGGCGCGCGTCGGCATGCACGGGCTTCCGCCACGAAACCTGGCCGAGCGGGCGCCGTTTAGGTGGGCCGTTCGGAACTTCCGGCCTTCCGTTCCGGGCGGCGCCGGCGGCCGTTCGGCCGGTGACCGATCGGCTCGGCCGCCGCGATGCACGCGGCGGCCGACGCATGCGTTACCGCTCTTCCGCCCGAAGGGACAGCAGGCCGAGCAGCACCTCGTCACGGCGAGCGGCCAACTGGTCGATCGAGCGACCGTCCACCTCGTCCTGAATGCCGTCGATCATTTTCCGCCGGACCTCCGGCGTGATTTGCGGCGACCCCAGCACCTTCCACCACGCGGTCATCGGGCCGGTGAACTGATCGAAGAAATGCTCGATGCCGCCTTGTCCGCCACCGAGATGAAACAGCAGGTTCGGACCCATCACGCCCCAGCGCAGGCCCGGCCCCCAGCACACGGCCGTATCGGCATCCTTGACGCTCACGACGTCTTCCGCGACCAGATGGACGATCTCGCGCCAGAGGGCCGCCTGCAGGCGGTTGGCGACATGGCCGGGCACTTCCTTGTTGAGCCGGATGGTCTTTTTCCCGAGGCGCGTGTAGAACGCCGTCGCGCGTTCGATCGTTGCCTCCGATGTCCGGTTGCCGCCGACGATCTCGACGAGCGGAATGAGATGCGGCGGATTGAACGGGTGGCCGATCACGCACCGTTCGGGGTGGCGCTCGCACGCCGACTGGATGTCGCTCATGGTCAGGCCGGACGAACTCGACGCGATGATCGTGTCCGGCGCGAGAATCGCGTCGAGATGCTTGTATAGATCCTGCTTGAAGTCGATCCGCTCGGGGCCGTTCTCCTGGACGAAGTCGGCGCCGGTCACCGCTGCGTCGAGGTCGGTCGTGAACTGCAGCCGTGCGCGCGAAGCGCCCGGTGCGAGGCCCATGGCTTCGAGTGCGGGCCATGCCGCGTCGATGAATGCGTCGAGCTTTGCGCCGGCGTCCGGCGCGATGTCGGTCGCGACGACGTCCAGCCCTCTGGCGAGAAACAGCGCCGCCCAGCTTGCGCCGATGACGCCGGTGCCGATGATGGCGACACGGTTGATTGCCTTGCTCATGGCTTGCGATCCTTCGAATGGAGTGAGGTCAGACGAACGCGCTGAAACCGGTGATCGCCTTGCCGACGATCAGATGGTTCATTTCGCGCGTGCCTTCGTACGAATAGAGGGCTTCCGCGTCGGCAAAGAAGCGTGCGACGTTGTAGTCGAGCACGATGCCGTTGCCGCCGAAGATTTCGCGTGCCCAGGCGACGGTCTCGCGCATGCGGCTCGTGCAGAACGCCTTGGCCAGCGACGATTGCTGATCCAGCAGCTTGCCCTGGTCCTGCAGCTCGGCGAGCCGGACCACCATGCATTGCGACGCGGTGATGTTGCCGAGCATCTTCGCGAGGTGGTCCTGAATCATCTGGAACGATGCGATCGGCCTGCCGAACTGTTCGCGGGTCTGCGCGTAGCGCAGTGCATGCTCGTAGGCACCCATGCTGCAGCCGACGGCCTCCCATGCGACGTATTGGCGGGTCAGGCGCAGCACGCGCGCCGTGTCGCGGAACGACATGTCGCCCTGGAGCCGGTTTTCCTCTGGCACGCGGCAGTTGTCGAGGGTGATCACGCCGTTCTGCACGACCCGCAGCGCGATCTTGTTCTCGATCTTTTTGACGGAAAAGCCCGGCGTGGTCTTGTTCTCGACGATGAAGCCCTTGACCTGGTTGTCGTCGACGTCGCGCGCCCAGATGATCGACAGGTCGCACCAGGGCGAATTCCCGATCCAGCGCTTCTGGCCGTTGAGCACCCACGTATCGCCTTCCCGCTTGGCGGTGGTCAGCAGGCCACCGCCGGAACCCGACCCGACCAGCGGCTCCGTCAGGCCGAAGCAGCCGATCTTCTCCAGGCGTGCCATCGGCGGCAGCCATTTCTGCTTCTGCTCTTCCGACCCGCCGAGATAGATCGATCCCATCGCCAGCCCGCTATGGACGCCGTAGAAGGTCGAGATGGACGAGTCGACGCGCGCCAGCTCCATCGCGATGAAGCCGTCGAGCAGCGTGCTGCCGCCGGGGCAACCGTAGCCTTCGAATCCGATGCCGGCGATGTTCAGGTCCCGGATCTCGGGAATCAGCTCGAACGGGAACGCGTCGTCGGCCCAGTAGGTGTTGATGATCGGTGCGACGCGGCTCTCCATGAACGCACGTACCCGTTTCATCAGGGCGAGATCGGACTCGCTCAGGAATTCACGGATCAGGTAAAAGTCGCTGTCGGGGGCTGGAAGCGGGTGATTCGGCTTCGCGCTGGCTGTCATGATGATGTCCTTGTGAGGCGGAATTCAGGAGGCGTTCGACGGCGCATGCAGATAGTCGTGAACGACTTCCGCGCCGGCGATCGTCAGATCGGTCAGGAGATGGACGGCGGAAACGACTTCGAGCACCGGCAGCCTGGCGACCGGCGCGAAGCAGTGCGGATGCAGTTCCAGCGAGGCCGGGCCGGTCCATGCGCCTTTCACCGTGATGTCGGTCACGTAGTACCGGACCAGTTCGCAGACGCGGGCCGTTCCGTCGACGTGCGGCAGGATCTTCAGCAGGAAGCCGGGCGCTTCGAGCGTCTTGCGGACGGCGGCGAGATCCAGCGGCTCGTACTTGTAGGCCATGGTGGCGGTGGCCACGCGCACGCCGTTGTAGTCGAGGGTGCCGACCAGCGCGTCGTTTCGCACTTCGAGCTTCGGTTGCGCGAGCACCTTGGGAAAGCCGAGCAGTTCCCGGCCGGACGCGATGCCCGCTTCGCTGTCGAGGTACATGGCATGCGTGAAGCCGCCGGGCGCGCCGTTGAACGAGACGGGGACGACCTGGCCCGATTCGGTATACGAACCGAGCCCGCTCGAGTCGGGCATCTTGATGAACTCGTACTTGACGAGCGGCTCGGTCGGCCGCAGCGGCTCGGGGACGATGCGCGCCAGCGCTTCCGGATCGGTGCGATAGGTCACGATGATGAATTCGCGATCCACGAACCGGAACGGTGGCTTGGGATAGGCCGGGCTGCCGAACGGCATCGCGTACGCGCTGGCGCGGATTTCAGCTTCAGTCATGAAATGCTCCGAATGGGCGGCTGGCATGCGCCAGCCGGTGTGTTGGGTCGGAAGAGGGGCGGGCGTGTGTCAGTTCGCGTCGTCGAAGCGGGCAACCGCGCCCGAATCGTGAAGGCGAGCGATATCGGCATCGTCAAAGCCGATCTCCGCCAGGATTTCGGCGCCGTGCTCGCCGAGTTGCGGTGCCACGCCGGGCGCCACCTTCTTGCGCCCCTTGATTTGAATCGGATTGCTGACCGTTCGCGTGGCCGGTTTGCCGGGGATGTCGAGCGGCACGACGATTTCGTTGATCTCGAGCTGGGGATCGTGAATGATTTCGTCGGCGATCTGAACGACACCGAAGATCACGCGCTCGGCCGCGAGCGTCTGCTTCCAGAAGGACAGCGGCTGGCTCGCGAACAGCGGATCGAGTATCTCGACCAGCGCGGCCGCGTGCTCGACGCGCAGTCGCTCGTCGGCAAAGCGCGGATCGTCCAGCAGCGCAGGCAAGCCGGTCGCACGGACGAAACCCGGCCACTCCTTGCGCTGTGCCGCGACCAGCAGGATCCAGCGGCCGTCGCTCGTCCGATACGGGTTGAGCAGCGCATTCGGCGGATTCTTGCGGTCGTGCTGCGGAAAGAACCGGCCGCCGTTGAGGCCGCCTTCGACCCAGGCCGCCGCCGCCCAGATGCCGTTGGCGATCAGCGACGTCGTCACGTGGCTGCCCTTGCCGGTCCGGGTGCGCTCGTAGAGCGCGGTGACGATCGCGGCGTACAGGGTCGTCGCGGTGGCGTGGTCGCCGATTCCCGGAATGGGGAGGGTCGGCGGGCTGCCCGCATCGTGCGTGACTTCCATGAGGCCGGAGCGCGCCCAATAGGCGGTGACATCGAATCCCGGCGTGTCGGCATCGGGGCCGTCGGATCCGTAACCGGTAATGTCGGCGTAGATCAGCCGGGGATTCAGCGGCGCGAGATCGTCATAGGTCACGCCCAGGCTGGCCCGCACACGCGGCGGGAAATTGACGACCACGACGTCGGCCCATTGAACGAGGCGTGCCAGCACGGGCCGCGCGTCGCCCGATTTGAGGTCGAGCGCGATGCTGCGCTTGTTGCGGTTCGTCAGTTGCCACGCATAGTTCGTCGCGGCAACCGGGTTCGGCGGAATGCTCGAAAAGAAGCGATAGACGTCACCGGTGCCTGGCGGTTCGATCTTGATGACGTCCGCGCCGAAGTCGGCGAGGATCGTCGTGGCGGCAGGGCCGGCAATGTAGCTCGCGAGGTCGAGCACCTTGAGGCCCGAGAAAACGTGTTGTCCGTCAGTCATGGAAGTGTTTCGAATTCGAGGTTGAGAGAGGGCGTGGCGTCGAGGGGAGCGGCCCCGGACGCACGATGTCGTCGTGCATCAGCGCCCGTGGAATACCGGCGCGCGCTTCTCGAGAAAGGCCGCGGTGCCTTCCTTCTTGTCGTCGGTCGCCGCGCACAGCGCGAACAGCTTTCCTTCCAGTGCCAGTCCTTCCGGCAGGGCCGCGTTCAGGCCGAGATGGACGGCGTCCAGCGCATAGGCGACGGCCAGCGGCCCATTGGCGGCGATCTGCGCCAGAATCGCTTCCGCGCGGGCGATCAGCCGGTCGGCTTCGACGATTTCATTGACCAGCCCGATCCGGTGCGCTTCTTGCGCCGACACCATTTCGCCGGTCAGGATGAGTTGCAGCGCGATACCCTTTCCGACGAGACGGGGCAGTCGTTGCGTGCCACCGAAACCGGGGATGAGCCCGAGCCTGACTTCAGGCTGGCCGAACTTCGCGGCGGGGCTCGCGAGCCGGATCGTGCACGCGAGCGCGGTCTCGCATCCGCCGCCGAGGGCGAGGCCGTTGACGGCGGCGATCACGGGTTTGCCGAGATGCTCGATGAAGTCGAGCAGTGCCTGGCCGGCGCGCGTGCGCCGCTCCGCGTCGATCGGCGTCGCCGTGGCCAGTTCGCCGATATCCGCACCGGCGATGAACGCGCGCTGACCCGCGCCGGTGAGGATGACGCCGCGAATCGATGGATCGTTGCGCGCATCGTCGAATGCCGCATGCAGTTCGTCGATCGCCTGCTGGTTCAGCGCGTTCATCACGTCGGGGCGGTTCAGCGTCACGTAGGCGATCGCGGCCCGCTTTTCATAGAGCAGGGTATCGAAGCGGGGGGATGACAAGCTGTTGGACATGCGGTCGGTTTCTCCGAGGAAGGGCGCTTGCTGATCCGGGACCAGGGGCGTCCGGATGGCGGGAACGAAGCGGCGTGGTGGTGTGTTGCAGCGCGAGAGGCAGGCGTCAGGCGTCGGGCATCCGGGTGTCCTCGACGGCGGCGGCGAGGATCATGAAATTCAGGTTCACGGGCTTCGATTGCAAGCGGATCCGGCTCGGCCGATAGACGAGGTCGCCGGCGTATATCGCGCCATGCGACAGCGCGCAGACGCCTGCGCCGCGAGCGATGCCGATCTTCCAGATCTGATCGCCGTAGTGGCAGGCGGTCGGGTCGAGCCATGACACGCAGATGGTCGATTCGCTTTGACGCCCGAGGACCTTGACCTTGGCGACCGACGAACCTGCGCCTGCGGGCGTCCTTTGCCCATCATCGCGGCCGCGCGCAGCGACCGGGGACGTGCGCCGATGCCCGCTGTCGAGCATGTCTACCAGGTGCGACCATATCGAACGATCCGGACTGCCACGCTCCATCCATGTGACTCCTCTTACCTTCACTTCATTCAAGTAAGTGGTACTGATTTGAAACAATCCTAAGGCGGTGCCGATCCTGCGCCTATGTGGGTTCCCACAAAGGCATTAGCTTTTTTTCCAAACGCGAATGCGCTCGATGCGCGGGGGCAGTCCCGGGAGGCAGGTGAGGCGTGGGGAGGGGGCGCAATCACGTGACGGGCGCGGGAATACCCGGATCGCGAGAGGGTGCAAGAGGGTTCGAGATGGCGCGCGGGACGCGAACACGCAGGCCATCTGCTGCATGGCGTCGCGCACAATCCATGCGGCACGCGGTGAGCGTCAGTCGTCCGATACCGGCATGCCGCACGGTATCGGACGTCGATCCGCTATCGGGAGGACGCGGGGCGATGCAGCGAGTGGGCGATCGCAGCGAAGTCGGCCTGAATGACCGCGAACAGGAACGCGGTGGACATGCCGAACAGCAGCACGCCGTCGGATGACTCGATCGCGCCGAGCATGCGCCAGTTCGGGGTCAGCGAAAGGCCGGATGCGCCGCGTGTGGCCATCGTGTCGAGCGAGAAGAACAGTGCGTCGCTGAACGAGCCGAGCGCCTTCAGATGAACCAGGACGACGGCCCACAGAGCCGCTTCGAGCGTATGCAGCGTGCCGAGCGTGATGCAGATGAAGGTGACGATGCCGACCAGCTTGCGCAGTTGCACGTGAATGGTGTTGTGCTGCATGTCGAGTGCGCGGCGTATTCGACGCGCGCCGACGGCCAGGAGGACCATCGCCGCCGCGTGAATCAGGATGTTGATCATGCTGAGAAGCGCACCGATCGTCCAGCTTTCCATGATGAATGTGTTTGTTGAGGAATGGGAAGGAAAATGGAACCGGGTCAGGCATCGGGCAGCGCGGGTACGGCAGCCTGATCGCCGGTTGCCGTCATGTGCGCGCGCTGCGCAGCTTGAGCGCGATGTCGAGCTTCGAGATCCAGCCGGCATCGTCCAGGCGCGCGCCGAGCATGTTCTCGATGCGCTCCAGGCGGTAGTTGAGCGTGTTGGGGTGGATGCCCAGGACGCTCGCAGTCGCCTTGAGTCGCTGGAACTGCGCGAAGTAGGTCTGGAGCGTCTCGAGCAATTCCGGTTCGATGGCCAGTCGTTCGATCAGGGACGTCAGGTAGCTCAGCGCACGCTGCGTGCCGCGGAGGCTTTCCTCGACGGCGATTTCGGCATACAGGCGGACGCGTTCGTCGTCGAGGTGGTGGCGGCCGAACCCGAGCGCCCGGCTCGCCTCGTTGGCGGACTGGGCCCAGCCCGATGCGCCTTCGCCCGGCAGGCCGACGCCGATCGCGGTGACTTCAGGCAGCGTATCCGCGATCGACGCGATCTGCTTCACCATCTGCGCGTCGTTCGTTCCCGCCGCGTCGCCAGGCCGGACGGGTATCCACATGAGCAAATGCCCGCGAAACCAGATGGCGAAAATGTCGTCGGCGGACAGTTTCAGGTGCCGGGCTGCCGCCGCGACGATGTGGTCGATCTCGCTCTTGAAGGTGATCGAATTGCTGTCGATCGACGCGATGTCGACAGCCAGCGCCACGCGCGGCACCGACACATCGAGACGTAGCGCCGCCGCCGTCTTGTTGAATTCGTCGGTGTCTTCGGGGAAGTTGAAGATGATGCCGTGCAACTGGTAGCGCAGCGAATCGCGCCAGCGCGCCTGTTTGTACTGCTCCTCCAGATAGGTCTGCGCCACTTCCTGCGACATGATGTCGAAGAATTCCATCAGATAGGGAGAAACGCGGAACAGGAGTTCGTCGCGCAGGCTGTCGTTGTCATCGGCGAGCCCGATATAGAAGCACCACAATTCGCGCGACCCGAGTCGGAACGCGCGGAGCAGCGCTTCCAGCGGAACGCCCTGGTAGACGCGCCGGCGCCCGTATTCGCGGAAACCCTCGAGAGCGTCCTCCGACGGCATCCGGCCCGATACGAGGCTTTCGAGCCACAGCGTCGACGACAGGGTGATCGAATGACGAATATCGAGCCGCGTTGTCGAATCGAGATCCGCGTAGGGCTTGACGACCATCAGCGCCTTGTACACGCGATCGACGAAGACGGCGTTGTTCTCGGCGACGCTGGCGGTCCACTGGCGCAGGGCCGGCGAGATCTCGGGGATGGCGGTGGTCATACGAATTCGCTCCTGACGAATGCCTTGCACGATCGGACGGTGCGCCGGGAAGCCTGAATGGTACGTCCGGGAGTGGTCGTGCTGTTGAACGGATTGAACAAAGCTTGGCGGTACAGAGGATTGCCGCTTGCGTCGCTGCGGTTCGCCGCCCATGCGCCCCTTGCGGGACCCTGCGGCAACGCCGCGCAACGGCCGGTTCACGCTACCGTCGTAGCCGTGCCGGCACCGTTGCGCGACGCGCGCCGAAGCTCATCCCATTCAGCGCTTGTCCAGCCAGCCGTTGACGTAGCTGGCCACATCCTTCCAGTTCTGATCCACGATCAGCACATGACATTGCCCGTCGAACTGATGGAAATCGGCGACCGACGAAGCGTCGCTGTATTTCTGGAAGTTCTTGAGGTTGAGCGCGGCAGGGATGATGTGATCGTCTTCGCCGCCAATCATCAGCAGCGGCCCGTGCGGCTTCGTGAAATCGATCTCCGCCACCTTGCTGCTGGTACCGCGCCCGACCCGGCGCGACTCGGGCACCGCATAGTCACGGTAAAGCTGCTGCGCTTCGGCTTCCGGCACGCAATTGGCAAACGCATAGCGGAAATCGTCGAACGTCGGCGCAAAGGGCTCATCGACATTCGCGAACGGGCTGATCACGGGCCAGTTGCTCTTGATGAACGACCATTTCGCCACGATCAGGCCCGACGCCGGCGCCGAATCGATGGCCACGGCTTTGGCGGCCAATCCCTCCGACAACAGCTTCTGCGCGACCAGTCCACCCATCGAATGCCCGATCACGATCGGCTTTTCCGGGAGCTGGCGCAGCACCTGTCGATAGCGCTCGATCACTTCGTCCAGCGTCAGCTTGCCCAGTGCCGCCTGGGCCTCCGGCGAGCGTTGCTGCTCGAGCGTGCCGTCATGCAGCGGCCATGCGGGCGCGATGGTGTGATAACCGAGCTTCTGGAAATAGGCCTGCCAGTTGTCCCATGCCTTGGGCGTCATGAACATGCCGTGGATGAACACGATCGTCCGCGGATGAGCGGCCGGCTGACTGGCGGTCGTGGCCGACACGGCAGCGGTGGAGGGCGCAGCGGCCGCAGCCGGCGCGCCGGACTGGTCGGAACAGGCCGCGGTCGAGGCCAGCAAGCCGGCCAGCAGCACGGAGCCGCAAAAGATTCTTGAAATACCGGTTCGTTTTTTGATTGCTTCAAACATCGCCATTGCTCCCTTGAATAAAACGCGTCGGCATCGTTGCCGGTGCGGTATCGCGCGAACCCTTGCCGGATTGGCGGGATCCGCCAGCTCGATCGATCGTGGCCACGCACCGTCGAGTGCGCCCCCGTGGACGCGAGCCGCACGGGGGCGAGCGCGGAGGATTTACAGCTTGCCGGCCTTCAGCGCGTCCAGTGCGGCCTTGACGCCGGCACCGTACGCAGGATCGGCCTGGGTGCAGTGCTCGATGTGCTTGTCGATGATGGGTTGCGATACGCCGTGGATGTTGCGCGCCGTATTCGCGAACAGCAGCTGCTGCTTTTCAGTCGTCATCAAGCGGAACAGATCGCCCGGCTGCGTGAAGTAGTCGTCATCGTCTTCACGGAAATTCCAGTGATTGGCATCGCCGTAGAGCTTTTCGACGGGCTCGGCGAACGCCGGTTGCTCCTGCCATTCGTTGCGGGTGTTGGGCTCGTAGCCGATGGTGCGGCCGTAGTTGCCGTCCACGCGCATCGCGCCGTCGCGATGGAACGCGTGATACGGGCACTTCGGTGCATTGACGGGGATCTGGTGATGGTTCACGCCCAGGCGGTAGCGCGCCGCGTCGGCATACGCGAACAGGCGCGACTGCAGCATGCGATCCGGCGACGGGCCGATGCCGGGCACGAGGTTGGACGGCGCGAACGACGCCTGTTCGACATCGGCGAAATAGTTGTCGGGGTTGCGGTTGAGCTCCATCACGCCGACCTCGATCAGCGGGAAGTCCTTCTTGCTCCACACCTTGGTCAGGTCGAACGGGTGGAAACGGTAGGTCTGCGCCTGTGCTTCGGTCATGATCTGCACGCACAGCGTCCACTTCGGGAAGTCGCCGCGATCGATGGCTTCGAGCAGGTCGCGCTGGCTGCTTTCGCGATCCTTCGCCACGACGGCTGCCGCCTCGTCGTCACTCAGGTTCTCGATGCCCTGCTGGCAGATCCAGTGGAACTTCACGTAATGACGCGCGCCTGCGGCATTGATGAGGCTGTACGTGTGCGAACCGAAGCCGT
The DNA here is from genome assembly GCF_905232215.1 of Burkholderia sp. LMG 13014. GTDB lineage: Bacteria > Pseudomonadota > Gammaproteobacteria > Burkholderiales > Burkholderiaceae > Burkholderia. The sequence continues at coordinate 12,055 of NZ_CAJNKE010000008.1, read as the reverse complement.
GCATGTGACGGTAGCCGCGCGGAATGCCGCGATCGCTCATGACGATGGTGATCTGGTGCAGGGCTTCCGGAAGCCCCGTCCAGAAATCCCAGTTGTTCTCGGCGCTGCGCAGGTTGGTGTACGGATCGCGCTTGACGGCGTGGTTCAGGTCTGGGAACTTGAGCGGGTCGCGGAAGAAGAACACGGGCGTGTTGTTGCCCACCAGGTCCCAGTTGCCTTCCTCGGTGTACATCTTCACCGCGAAGCCGCGGATGTCGCGTTCGGCGTCGGCCGCGCCGCGCTCGCCGGCCACGGTCGAGAAGCGGGCGAACAGGTCGGTCTTCTTGCCGACCTGCGAAAACACCTTGGCGCGGGTGTACTGCGTGATGTCGCCGGTCACGGTAAAGATCCCGAACGCACCCGAGCCCTTCGCGTGCATGCGGCGTTCCGGGATGACTTCACGATGGAAGTGCGCCAGTTTCTCCATGTGCCACAGGTCCTGCAGCAGCATGGGGCCGCGAGGGCCGGCGGTCTGCACGTCCTGGTTGTCGGCAACGGGTGCGCCGGCGGCGGTGGTGAGTTTATTCATCGATGAACTCCTTCCTGGGGGATGAAGCCGAACGGCGCGAACGCTGTTCAGCGGCTGGGTGTCGAACGTCGCCGCTCCGGACGAGCAACGTCGATTCGCTCTCTTATGCCGGGTGGGATAACCTGATCGTCAGGAATACGATACGTTGCGTTTGTTTCAGGAATTGGCTTCCCTGGCTTTGCCGCGCTCGGCCGGTGTCACGCCGAGCGCGCTCTGGACGGCCTCGAAGCGCGAGCCGACCTTGAGCTTCTCGAAGATGTTCTTCAAATGCCACTTGATGGTCTCGGGGGCGACGCACAGCGCCCGTCCGATTTCCTTGTTCGACATGCCGCGGGCAATGTGATTGAGGATCTCGATCTCGCGCGTGCTGAGCAGGTTCCGGGCGTCGCGCGCGTCGCCGTCGTCGGCCGGGGCGCGATGCGCATCGAACGCGGCGAGCAGCCGCTCCACGAAGGCCGGTTGAACGCCGCCGCGCTCGGACGTATCGCGGTTCCATGTCGTCAGCAGGCGCAGCACGGGTTCGCCTTCATCGACGAAGCTGCCGATCATGCCGTTCGGCTGCGCATAGCGCAGCGCGTCCGTCAGCGCGGCCGACGCCGCCTCATGCGCGTGTTCCTGCTGGAGCGCCACCGCGTACAACAGCGACATCCGTGCTTCCAGGTAGGTCATCCCGGCACGGGAGAGCGTGGTCCTCAACTCGCGCAGCCGTTCGGCCGCGCGGTCCGGCCGGCCTGTCGCGAGGTCGAGTCGTGCCTTGATCTCGCACCAGCTTGCCCACGTCTCGATGAAGCTGCCCATCGGCGTCGGGATCTGCTCCGGCATCAGCGCGTCCAGTGCGTCGGCGGCTTCCGTGGCGCGATCGACCCAGCCCTGCTGCAGACACAGCCGGACGATCTCCGCGTCGCACGAGGCGCGCATGCGCAGCCAGTGCCGGGAGGCGGCGATTTCGCTCGCTTGTTGCAGGCACAGCAGCGCGGACGCGATGTCGTCGTTGCGTGCATGAAGCCGCGCCGCGGTGCGGCAGTAGCTCGACAGGGAGCCGAGCGGGCAGGCTTCCGCCGTGATGGCCGAGCGGTCGTTGATCAGTTGCCGCGCGCGGGACAAATCGTTCTGCTCATAGCAGAGTGCCGCCAGGTAGCCCGCGGGAACCGCCGCCGCCGCCGAATGGCGGAACACGTTCGCCTCCGCATGCGCGATCGCCGATTCCAGCAGCGCGGCCGCTTCCGGCAGGCGGCCGTTCACCAGCAGGTTCAGCCCGAACATGCATTCGCGGTAGACGTTGGCGTAGATGAAGTCGTGATCGTCGGCCGGGACGGCGGCAGCGCCTTGCCTGAGCCGCTCGACTTCGTCGAAGCGGCTGTCGTAGATCAGGCCGAAGATGTGCGCCGTTTCCCCGAGCCGCCTGACCCATGCGGACGCGGGCAGCGACGAGAGGACGACTTCGCGCCCCAGCTCGAGCGACCGGTAGCTGTCGTCGTCGAAGCCGGAAATGGCCGCATCCACGGCAATCATCTCGATCGGCAGCGCCGTGTCGGGTTCGCCTTCCGTCCGTGTGCGATCGGCATGATGGCGCTCGAAGTCGGATTGCGCGTGCCGCAGCACGTCGCCGGCCTCCGGCATGCGCATCAGGAACGCGAGCGCCCATGCGTTCGCCAGTCGCAAGCGCAGCCGCGACTTCACCAGTTGACGCGGCAGCTTGCCGATCAGGCTCAACAACGTGTTGACGTCGCTGCGATCCATCAAGGCTGCCGCGCAGTTCTCGACCCAGATCGCGGCCTGCAGCGTGTCCCCGGCGGCGAGCGCGTGACGCACCGCGTCCGGCCATTGCCGCGCGTTCGCGAACCACTGGCTGGCGCGCTGGTGAAGTCGCGGCAATTCATCGGCCAGTTGCCGGGCGGCACGCCGCCGCAGCGCGTCGGACAGCAGCGCGTGATAGCGGAACCATTGCCGCTCGTCGTCGAGCGCGCGGATGAACAGGTTGTGACGCTCGAGCCAGTCGAGCTTTTCCCAACTGCGGGCGCCGGCGCCCATGATGGCGTCGCAGAGGCCGGGGCTCAGGTGATCGACGATCGATGTCCGCAGCAGGAACTGATACACGGGGCGCGGCAGGTGCGACAGGACGGCGTCGTCGAGATAGGCGTCGATGCCGAATCGATTGCCGGCGAGATCGCGCGCGACCTTGGTGGCGTCCGCTTCTTCCTTCAGCGACAACGATGCGAGCTGCAAGCCCGTGATCCATCCTTCGGTCGCGTCGGTCAGCATCTCGACGGCGCCGCGGTCGAGCGGCGCGGTGGCGGTACGCGCGAAGAACGCCTGTGCATCGTCCGCGGAGAAGCGCAGGTCCGATTCGTCGATCCGCAGAAGCTGGCCGTGAGTCCGGAGCTGGGCAAGCGCCAGCCTCGGCTCACCGCGCACGCCGAGCAGCACGTGGAAATTGGCCGGCGCGTAGCGCAACAGGCGCGACACCACCGCACATACCGGGGAAGACGTGAGCCGGTCGAAATCGTCGAGGATCAGAAAGACCTGCTTGCCGCACGCGGCGATCTCGTTGAGCAGCACGGAGATGACGGTCTTGCCGGGCGTCATCGGATCGTTGCGCAGCAGCTTTTCGGCCTGCTGACCGATGCCGCCCGTGCCGTGGTTCAACGCAGCCACGAGGTAGGCGCCGAGCTGGTCGGGATTGTCGTCGTCATGGTCGAGACTCAGCCACGCGACGAGCTGATGGCGGGTGCGGAGCACTTCGCACCATTCGGACAACGTCGTGGTCTTGCCGAACCCTGCCGGCGCAATCACCAGCGTGACCGCGTGCTCGGCCGCCGCGGCCAGCTTCTTCGACAGCGTCCGCCGCGCGACGCGGAACCGGGGCGGGCGCGGCGGCGCCATTTTTGTCTGTATCAGCGAGAGATTCCAACGAGGCTCATCGGATTCGGACGGCAAGTTCATGGGGGAGAGTCCGGAATGCACCACATCATGTTAATGATAGTCGCCACCACTGCGATGAGGGTTTTCCCACGGTAGGGGGGGAGTCGCATCGCGCCCCCCCGTCGCCACGCGCCGGCCTCCCCTTTGGAGGGGGGCACATCCACCGGGCCTGCTTTTAGTCTTGCATTCAGTTCACGTCGATCCGGCGCTGCGATACGGTCATCCTCGTTTCGCATGACATCGTGACCGACGTGCTTCGTCGAATCGAGCCCTACCGGAAGTATGTCAAGGAGTCCTTTGTGCCTACCGCATCGCCGATCGGTCAGACGTCATCGACCTGTACCTGCCTGCTGCCGATCACCCCTGCGGGCCCGACGAGGTTCGCCTCCTGACGCACGGGCGCCATCGTGCGCGGCGCCGCCCGTCGCGCGATGGCGCCCGCCTTTCCCTTCCTCAGCCGAGTGCGGCATCGGGCCGGATCGGCCTGCCATGGCCGCGGCCGCAACGTTGGCCCGCGCGGGTCGGCACGGGTCGGCGTGGGCGGTGACGGCTCGATCGCGTCGGTAGCGAATGCCGGATGGCCCGCGGCGATTGCCTGTCGCTCGACATGCAATGCCGTCGATGAAGGCCATGTGCGTCGTCGATCGCGTCGACGCATGTTCAGTTTCTGCCGGACGTGACGCGTCCGGATCGGGAAGCATCCGCGCGGCGCGAGAACCGGCCGTGACGGACCTGTTGTGACGTGTAGCGAAAGCGCCGATCGGCATCCAGCCGTGACGCGACATTGAAAATAACGATCTTGGGTTGGAGGATAGACATGAAATCGACATGGCGTCAGGGAACGCTCGGCCTGGCCATTGCTGCGTCGCTGGGCGCGACGTCCGGCATGGCGCATGCGCAAAGCAGCGTCACGCTCTACGGCGTGCTCGATGCCGCCGTGCTCTACACGAACAAGTCGCTGAATCCGGCGACCGGCGCGAACGCCGGCCACCAGTTCGCGATGGTCGACGGTGCCGCGTCGGCATCGCGATTCGGCTTGCGGGGCGTGGAGGATCTGGGCGGCGGGATGAAGGCCACGTTCGTCCTCGAGAGCGGCATCGACATCCCGAGCGGCGGATTCGGCAATTCGAACGGCAACATGTTCGGCCGCCAGGCGTGGATCGGGTTGAGCGGCGGCTTCGGGGCGGTCAAGGCCGGCCTGCAATACTCGCCGTTCGTGCTGTCGCTGATCGGCACCGATCCGCGCGACGTGGCGTATTTCGGCAGCGGTGCCGTCATCTATGTCGACAGCGTGCTGGTGACGGGGCTGTTCAACCAGAACGCGGTGTCGTATACGAGCCCGGACATCGCCGGCTTCCAGGGCAGCGCGATGTTCGGACTGGGCGGGAAGGCGGGCGATTTCCAGGCGGGGCGGCAGTATTCGGCGAGCCTCAAATACCAGCGAGGCGGATTCCTCGTCACGGCGGCGCTCTACAACGGCAACGCGGGCGGCACGGCGGGGACGCCGATTCCCAGCACCGTCCCGTTTACCGGCCGCACCATCGGCGCGGCATACAGTTTCGGCGACCTGACCGTCAAGGGTTCCTATGCGCTCTACAAGGTGAGCGGCGGGTTCGACAGCCGCGTGTACGGCGCCGGCGCAAGCTACACCATCACGCCTGCCGTCGAAGCCGATGCGGGCGCATGGGTGACGAGCGACGGCAACGATACCGGCAACCGCTCGGTGCTGACCGCGATCGGGCTGCGGTACTTCCTGTCGAAAGCGACGACGGTTTACGGGCAGGTCGGCGTGGTTCACAACCACGGCCTGATGAATACCGGGCTCGCGATCAACGGTGCGCTGCACGAGGGGCCCGGTACGACCGTCGGTACGGTGGTCGGCCTGCGTCATACGTTCTAGGCCGGCGCGCGCTGTCGGGGTGCCGAGGCCGCACCCCGGCGGCATGCTCGCGAGGCTCGACCGGCGGCACGGCGCCGGCCGGCGAAGCCCGGCATTGGAGATTTTCACAGTGTCGTTGTGCGATTTCACGATTCTCCGGCCGTGCCCCGCCCTCTAACATCGTGGATCGAGCCGCGCGGTGCCCGATCCCGGCCCGACAGGTGTTCCGCCAGGCGGCGGAACCCGCGTCCGGCTGTCGCGGCCACCCGCCCGCGCGTTCTCGCGCCCTGTTCGTTCAATCCATGAAGCCATTCGCCGGCATCCCGTCATGCCGTCCCTGCCCGTTGTCGTGAGTACCTTGCAGATGCGTTCGTCCATCGCCCTGACCATCGTTTCGATTGCGGCAAGCCTGTTGCTCGAAGGATGCGCGCCCGCGCCGTCGGTTGCCGTATTCGGCGCGGCTTTTCCGGATTGGCTGTTCTGCATCGTCGGCGGCGTGCTGGGCACCGTGGTCGTCCACGTCGCGCTGGGCAAGTGCGGCAAGCGCGATCTGCTCGCGCCGGTGGCGATCGGCTACCCCGCACTGTCCGCGGTGTTCGCGATGGCGTTCTGGCTGCTCTTCTTTCCTCACTGATCACGCGTACCGTTATGTCCGACGCTTCCGGCGCATCGCGCAAAAAGTCCATCGTTACCTGGCTCATCGTGGTGGCCGCGCTGGTGTTGCTCGGCGTCGTCCTGTGGCGGCTCGATCGTGCGCCGACGACCGACGACGCCTATGTCTATGCCGACACGATCAACGTCGTGCCGGAAGTGAACGGCAAGATCGTCGAGATGCCGGTACGCGACAACCAGCCGGTCAAGCGGGGCGACCTGCTGTTCCGGATCGACCCGCGGCCTTACCAGGACGCGCTGGATCAGGCGCGTGCCCGACGGGTCACGCTCGACAGGCAGATCGCCCTGACGCAGCGCTCGGTCAATGCGCAGCAGTACAACGCCGATTCCGTGAAGGCGGCGGTCGAGCGCTCGCGCGCGCAGGCCAACCAGGCGACGGATACGCTGCATCGCGTCGAGCCGCTGCTCGCGCACGGCTATACGTCGGCGGAAGATGTCGATCGGGCGCGTACCGCGCAACGGGCGGCGCAGGCGGAGCTGAACGCGGCGATGCTGCAGGCGCAGCAGGCGGCCGCGGCCGTGAGCGGCGTGGATGCGCTGGTGGCGCAGCGCGCGGAAGTCGATGCGCAGATCGCCCTCGCGGAGCTGAACCTCGAGTTCACCGAAGTGCGCGCACCGTTCGACGGCCGGGTGGCTGCGTTGCGCACGACGGTCGGCCAGTTCGCATCCGCGCTCAAGCCGGTCTTCACGCTGATCGATACGCGTCACTGGTATGTGATCGCCAATTTCCGCGAGACCGACCTGAAAGACGTGCGCGCGGGCATGCCGGCCACCGTCTACCTGATGAGCGACACGGGCCGGCGCTTCGACGGCACGATCGATTCGATCAGCTACGGGGTGTTGCCCGACGACGGCGGCGTGGTGCTGGAGGGCTTGCCGCGCGTGGCGCGCAGCATCAACTGGGTGCACGTGTCGCAGCGTTTCCCGGTGAAGATCGCGGTGCGGAACCCGGACCCCGAGACGTTCCGGATCGGCACCTCGGCGGTGGCCACGCTGCGGCCGGGCGCCGCCGTGCACGATGCGGCACGGTGAGCGTGACATGAGCGCCGGGCATCCCGCCGCGAGCCGCCTGCAGCGCTTCGCCCGCTTCATCGGCGGCGAAATCCGGCCGTACCCGGGGCGCCTGAACGTGACGCTGCGTTGCGTGCTCGCGAGCGCGCTCGTCATCGTCGCGTCGATGGCGTTGCAGGTGCCGCTGCTGGCGCTGTCGCTGATCGTCGTGTTTTACGTGACGCAGGCGAACGTGGTGGTGACGCGGCTGATCGGCGTGCTGTTCGTGATCGGCTCGACCGTGGCGGTCGGCAGCGCGATCCTGGTGCTCAAGTTCACCTACGACTATCCGTTGCTGCGGATTCTGCTCGCGAGCGTGCTGTTCCTGTTCAGCGTCTACATGATGCGGGTGGCGAAGATCGGGGTCGTGTTCTTCATCGTCGCGATCGTCGTCATTTACGTGCAGACGTTCGTCGATCGAACCGACCAGGCCGAACTGCTGGTGCGCACCACGTTGTGGGTGTGGGTCGCGGTCAACTACGCGATCGCGGTGACGCTCGCGATCAATACGCTGTTCCTGCCCGCGGAACCGGTGCGTCAGCTCGAGGCGGCCATGCGCGGCCAGCTGACGGCGATCGATGCGGCGCTGGCCCGGCTCGACCGTCGCGCATCGGCAGCCGGCGGGCCGGGCGCGCGAGACATCCAGGCCGGTGCGCTGACGCTCCAGAAGCTGCTGCGCTTTGCGACGATGCGGGATGCGTCGTATCGCGCGAATCAGGCGCTGCATCTCGCACGGGTGGCGACGGTGTCCCGCCTGTACGCGGCGGCCGGCCATCTGCAGGACGCCGCGGCCGGCACGACGGCAGACGCGATACGCGCACTGCGCGACGCATGCCGCGGTCTCGACGACGCGATCGAAACGGGCGCGCGATTCGTCGCGCCGCCGTCGCTGGTCGACTTGCCGACGGACGGCTTGCCCGGCGCGCTGGCGGAAATGCGCGACGCGTTGCTGGCGTTCGCGGATCGATCCGCCGCCCCGCCGGCCGCCCCGTCTCCGGCCGAGAAGGCGCGCCTGCTGGTTCCCGACGCGTTGACCAATCCCGCCTACGTGCAGTTCGCATTGAAGACGCTGATGGCCGCGCTGCTCAGCTACGTCTTCTATGTCGCGACCGATTGGCCCGGCATTCACACGATGATGCTGAGTTGCCTGATCGTTGCACAGCCGAGCCTCGGCGCCACGACCCAGCGGGCGGCGCTCCGGATCGGCGGCGCCGCGGTCGGCAGCGCACTGGCGCTCGCGATGGTCGTGTGGGTCGTGCCGCATCTCGACGATATCGTCGGCCTGTTGATGATGACGTTGCCGGTGGTGGCACTGGGCGCGTGGGTGTCCGCCGGGTCGGAACGCATCAGCTATGCCGGCACGCAGATCGTGTTTACGTTCGCGCTGGCCTTGCTGGAGAAATTCGGCCCGACCACCGACCTCACCGAAATCCGCGACCGGATGATCGGGATCCTGCTCGGTGTCGTCGTGTCGACGGTCGTCCATGCGTGCCTGTGGCCCGAGGCGGAAGGCGAAGCGCTGCGCCAGCGCGCCGCGCGGCTGCTGCGCCGGATCGGCGAGCATCTCCGTGCGGAGACGGTTCAGCCGGTGCCCGTCGGCCTCTGGAGCGAGCTGGGCGACAGCGAGGCGATGTCGGCGCGCGTCGCGCTTGAGCCGGGATGGCAGATGGCGGACGGCGAGCACGAAGGCCTGACCCTGCGCATGCAGGCGCTGCTGGCCCGGTCCCGGGAAATCCTGCTGGCGGTCAACGCGTTCGGCGCGGAGCGACGTGCGTCGTGGCCGGTGCGAACCGCGACCGCGGCAACCGCCTTCCAGCACGAGCTGGCCGCATGCCTCGACGGCTATGCGGACGCGCTGGCCGCGCATCCGCTGACGGTGAGCGCGCCGCCGCGCGCGTCGCTCGATGCGCTGGCCGAATGCTGCGCGGCGGATCTTGCGGCCGGGCCGACCGATGCCCTGCGGGCCGCGTACGACCGGCTGACGACCCGGGCTGAAAGCCTGGCCGGCCAGATCTCGGGCTTGCCCGCCTGGGCGCCGGAACCCGCCGGTCCAGTATTGACTTCTCGAGCTTCGCAAGCATGACTGATTCGTTGATTCGTCCCTTCCGTTCATCGTTGCGCCGTATCTCCGTCGCGGTGTTGCTGTGCGGCCTGTCCGCCTGTGCGTTGATCCGTCATGACGTGAAGCCGGCGGCGACGCTCGACGCCGAGCGCATCCGCTTGGCCGATGACATCCATCTGGCGAAGGACGGCTGGCCGTCGGCGCGCTGGTGGACGCGCTACGGCGATCCGCAACTGGACGCGCTGGTCGGGCGTGCGCTGGCCGATTCGCCGACGATGGCGATCGCGCGGACGCGCGTGTCGCAGGCCAAGGCCGACGTCGACCTCGTGAAATCGGGCACCGGCCTGCAGGTGGGGGCACTGGCCTCGGTGGACCGCGAGCGCGTGTCGGGCAACGGCTTCCTGGGCGCCTATTCAGGAAATGAACCGCTCATTGGCGCAACCGGGCCGTGGTACACGGAAGGCATCGTCGGTCTCGGCGCGAGCCTCGACATCGATATCTGGGGCAAGGCGCGCGCACAGGTGGCGGCTGCGCTGGGGGTGCACAACGCGCGGGTGGTCGAGACGTCTGCCGTCGAACTGGAGCTTTCCGCGGACGTGGTGCAGCTTTACTACGGTATCCAGACCACCTATCGGCTCATCGAGCTGCTGCAGCAGTTGCAGGACGTCGCGACGTTTTCGCTGAATGCGCACGCCGCGCGGGCGGCGCGGGGGCTCGAGCCGCAGACGCAGACCGAGGTCGCCCGCGCGCAGCAGCTGGCCACGGCACGGCAGATCGTGGCCGCCCGGGGGCGCATCACGCAACAGCGCGAAGCCCTGCGCGCGCTGATCGGCGCGGGGCCGGACGATCTCGCCGAGATCCGGCCCGTGCCGTTGCCGGCGCCGCCGTCCGCGTTGCCTGCGACACTGTCGTACGAACTGCTGGCGCGCCGCCCGGATCTGCAGGCGATGCGCTGGTACGTCGAAGCGTCGTTCGACAAGATCGACGCGGCGAAGGCCGCGTTCTATCCGAGCTTCGACATCAAGGCATTCTTCGGCGTCAATGCGTTGCATCTGGCCGACCTGTTCACGCATGCCAGCCAGCAGATCAACCTGGTGCCCGGCCTGACCCTGCCGATCTTCGACGGGGGGCGGCTCAACGCGAACCTCGGCAACGCCCGCACCGCGAGCAACCTGCTGATCCTGCAGTACAACCAGTCGGTGCTGAACGCCGTGCGCGACGTGGCGACGAGCGGCAACCGGCTGCAGGATCTCGACGCCGAGGCGGCCCTGCAAACCGAGAAGATCCGCGCGGTGACGTTCACCCAGGACAGCGCCGAGGCCCACTACCAGCGCGGGCTGGCGAGCCAGTTGACCGCGGTCGAGGCGAGGCAGGCCGTCATTCAGGAACGGATTGCGCTGCTCGACATCGACGGCCGGCGAATCGGCCAGGACATCGCGTTGGCGAAGGCGCTCGGCGGCGGCTACCGGTCGGACGCGCCTGTTGTCCTGAACCCGCGGTAATGCAGTACGTGCCCGACTCGCTCGCACGCTCCGGCCTGGGTGACGCATCGCGCGAGGCGGATGGATTTCGCACGATGCTGGGCGCGCAGCTCGCGATCAAGCACGTGCTGGACCAGACCATGCTGGCGGCGTTCGGTATCCGCTCCTCGCAGGGGCGTGCGCTGGTTCAGCTCGCACGCGGCGGCGCGATGTCGTGCCAGCGGCTCGCGAGCGTGCTCGGGTGCGGCACCAGCCGCCTCACGCGTCTGGCGCAGGATCTCGAACGTCGCGCGCTGATCGTGCGGTGCCGGGATGACCGGGATCGCCGGGCACTGGTGCTGACGCTCACGCCGGCAGGCATGGCCATCGCGGAGCGTGTCCCCGCCATCATCGCGGAAGCAGAGGCCGTCGCCATGGGGCCGTTGACGGTGGAGGAGCGGATGTTCCTCGCACGGCTTCTTCAGCGGATACTCGGCGAGCGCGACGCGTGACGCGTCGTTGTCGCCATCGTCACCCTCTCTCAATGCAGTGAAATCGGCCCGCCTCGATGCGCGCGTCGTCGATGTCGGAAGGCGCGCATGCGCGGCATGCGCTCGATTGCGCCTGTTGCCTGCCTGCATCGTTCGCAGACCTCGCTTGCTTCGGTTGAGCAGCCGGAGGTCGATCAGCCAATCTCTTCAATGAGTCGAGTCGGGACACGCAGCCTGGCGTTCGTCCACGGTCGTGCTCACGCGGCGCGATGCGCGGAACAGCCGCTTTTGCCGGCGCCGCCCCTGCGCCGGCGCGTTGCCGGCGGGCGTCATGACTGTTCGGGTGCGGCAGGGCAGCGCATGGCCGGCGACGCCGTATCGACGTTTTTGGCGATGCGCTGCGCGGTCGCCATTGCGCGTACCGTGCCGGCGATCTCCGTCGCAAGCTGGCCGATCGCCTGACGGTGCCCGGTCACGAGCGCGTCGTAGCCCGCCGTCACCGGCACGCTCGCGTGAGTGTGACAGGTCGTGACGCGCTGGCTGGAGAGCGAGCGCACGCTCCACACGGCATCGAGCACGGCACGCTGGCCAGGCCACGATTCGAACCGCTGTACGTCCACGCTTACCCGGTACACCGGTACGCCGGGCGGGTAGGCCGAATGGGCGACGTCGATCGTATCGAGCTGACGCGCCAGCGCCGACGAAAGCGCACTGCGAATCTCGTCGGCCGGCGCCGACGCCCAGCGTTCCTGCTCGAGCACATCGACTTGCCCGATGCTTTTCTGCACGACGAACTGATTCTTTGCAACCTGCTCGGGGACGCCGACGGCAGGTACCTGGATCAGGAAGGCCGGATTGGCCGACGCGGTGGGCGTGGCGGCCGATCCGTCGGCGGCGAGCGTGTAGAAGCGCAGTCTCATATACACATCAGACGCTCCCAACGAAAAGAGA
>NZ_CAJNKE010000007.1 GCF_905232215.1 Burkholderia sp. LMG 13014 | reverse complement strand
GCTCAGCACGACCACCCTCACCTCGTCCGAACCGACGTCGATTCCCGTCGACCGGTGCCCGCCCCGCGCAAACCACGCTCCCCATCGTCCTGCCATCCCAGCCTCCCGAGATCGTCGCGGCCCACGCCGCGTTTCCGAGACCTGATTCTGCAAAGCGGCGCGCGCGGCCGACAGTCGGCCTAACGGCCAGCATCCGCTCGCCACGGCCGTGCGCGGGCTATGCTGGTAGTACGCCAGCCCACCGCTTCGCGGCGGGCGGCCCCTCGCGTCAGGACCGGTCTTACCGGGCAGCTATAATCGCGGGACTGTTTTCCGGTATGCCTATGCAATCCACGACTCCTACGTCCCCGCCTCCCGCCCCGGAGCCGAAGAAGCGGCCCTGGTGGCAAAAAGTCCTGCTCGGATTCGCCACGATGTGCGTGGCGCTCGTCGTGGCCGGCGGCCTCGTGCTCGGCTACGCGCTCGTCGTCGCCTGGCCGAACATGCCGTCGCTCGACGCGCTGACCGACTATCGGCCGAAGGTGCCGCTGCGCATCTATACGTCCGATCACGTGCTGATCGGCGAATTCGGCGAAGAGCGCCGCGACGTCGTCCATTTCAAGGACGTGCCCGACTCGCTGAAGAATGCGATCCTCGCGATCGAGGACGCGCGCTTCTACGATCACGGCGGGGTCGACCTCACCGGCATCGTCCGCGCCGGCATCGTCGCGCTGACGAACGGCCATGCGTCGCAGGGTGCGAGCACGATCACGATGCAGGTCGCGCGCAACTTCTTCCTGTCGAGCGAGAAGACCTACACGCGCAAGATCTACGAGATGCTGCTCGCGTACCGGATCGAGCGGGCGCTGACGAAGGATCAGATTCTCGAGGTCTACATGAATCAGATCTATCTCGGCCAGCGCGCGTACGGCTTCGCAAGCGCCGCGCGGGTCTACTTCGGCAAGGACCTGAAGGACATCACGCTCGCCGAAGCAGCGATGCTCGCGGGGCTGCCGAAGGCGCCGTCCGCGTACAACCCGGTCGTGAACCCGAAGCGCGCGAAGGTGCGCCAGGAATACATCCTGCAACGGATGCTCGAGCTGAACTTCATCTCGCGCGAGCAGTACGACGAGGCCGTCGCCCAGCCGCTCGTCGTCAAGGGCCCAGGCCGCGATTTCAGCGTGCACGCCGAGTACGTCGCGGAAATGGTCCGACAAATGATGTACGCGCAGTACCGTGAGGAAACCTACACGCGCGGCTTCAACGTCGTCACGACGATCGACTCCGCGGACCAGCAGGTCGCCTACACCGCGCTGCGCAAGGGCATCATGGATTACGAACGCCGGCACGGCTATCGGGGGCCGGAAGGCTTCATCGAGCTGCCGGCCGGTGCCGATGACCGCGAACAGGCGATCGACGATGCGCTGCTCGAACACCCCGACAACGGCGAACTGATTGCCGCGGTCGTCACGGCCGCCAGCCCGCGCCAGATCACGGTTGCATTCATCGACGGCAGCAATGCGACGATCGAAGGCGACAACCTGCGCTTCGCATCGGGCGCGCTGTCGGCCAACGCGCAGCCGAATCGCCGCATCCGCCCGGGCGCGATCGTCCGCGTCGTGAAGAACGACGCCGGCAAATGGTCGATCACGCAGTTGCCACAGGTCGAGGGGGCGTTCCTGTCGATCGTCCCGCAGGACGGCGCGATCCGCTCGCTCGTCGGCGGCTTCGACTACAACAAGAACAAGTTCAACCACGTCACGCAGGCGTGGCGGCAGCCGGGTTCGTCGTTCAAGCCGTTCATCTATTCGGCGTCGCTCGACAAGGGCCTCGGGCCGGCAACCGTGATCAACGACGGCCCGCTGTATTTCAGCGCCGCCGAAACGGGCGGCCAGCCGTGGGAGCCGAAGAACTACGGTGGCGGCTTCGAAGGCCCGATGTCGATGCGCACCGCGCTGCAGCGCTCGCGCAACCTCGTGTCGATCCGGATCCTGAACCACATCGGCACGAAGTACGCGCAGCAGTACATCACGCGCTTCGGCTTCGACGCCGAACGCCATCCGGCCTACCTGCCGATGGCACTCGGCGCGGGCCAGGTCACGCCGCTGCAGATGGCAGGCGCGTACTCGGTCTTCGCGAACGGCGGCTACCGCGTCAATCCGTACCTGATCGCCGAAGTCACCGATCCGAACGGGGCGATCGTCGTGCGCGCGCAGCCGCTCGTCGCCGAGCAGAACGCGCCGCGCGCGATCGACGCACGCAACGCGTACGTGATGAACAGCCTGCTGCAGAGCGTCGCGCAGCGCGGCACGGGCGCACGGACCAACGTGCTGAAGCGCACCGACCTCGCGGGCAAGACCGGCACGACGAACGACTCGCACGACGCGTGGTTCGCCGGCTACCAGCACACGCTCGCCGCGATCGCGTGGATCGGCTACGACAATCCGCGCAGCCTCGGCGATCGCGAAACGGGCGGCGGCCTGTCGCTGCCCGTCTGGATCGACTATATGGGTGCCGCGCTGAAGGGCGTGCCCGAGTTCAAGCCGACGGTGCCGGACGGCGTCGAATCGCTCGGCGGCGAGCTGTACTTCACCGAGTTCGCGCCGGGTCACGGCTTCGTGTCGACGGTCGGCGTACCGCAGGCACCGGCCGCGCAGAACGTCGACGCCACCGTGCCGCACGTTGACGAGCAGGAGAAGCAGGACATCATGAACCTGTTCGCGCACTGATCACCGGCCCGGACATGAAAAAAGCGCCCCCGCGGGGGCGCTTTTTCTTTGGCACGACGCGTCGGGGCGTAGCCCCGGCTTCGGTTCAGGCCGTTACGGCGCCCTGAACGTGATCGCCAGGCCGGCCTGTTGCGTCGCGTATTCGGTGAGCGCCGAGAAGAACTCGGTGCCCGTGCGCGTATCGCGCCATTCGCCGTCGATGAAACGGTAGTGGAAACCGCCCGCCTTCGCGGCGATCCACACTTCCTTCATCGGCGGCTGCAGGTTGACGATGATCTTCGAGCCGTTCTCGAACGTCAGCGTCAGGACGCTGCCGTTGCGCTCCAGATCGATGTCGTGATCGCCGTCGTTGGCGTCGTCGACAGTACGCTCGACGGCCGCCAGCACGGCCTCGGCACGGGTCAGGTATTCGGTATCGGACATGCTAAACTCTATCGGTTCAATTGTTCAGGGACGATCATGCGAGTCGTTTTCCGGATGAGCGCGATTGTAGCGGCTTTGGCGATTCTTGCCGGCTGCGGTCAAAGCGGCGCGCTCTATCTGCCCACCGTGCCTCCGATGCCCAAGCCACTCCAGCAGCAGGACGCGCCGCCGTCGGACGTGACGCCGACCGATGAAAACGCGTCGTCCGACAGTGTGCCCGATTCGTCCGGTACGCCGCTCACGCTGTCGCCCGAATTGTCGAGCGGCGCATCCGCCAAGCCCGCACCGGCGTCGAGCCCGGCCATCGCGAAATAACGACGCGCCGCCTGCAACGCTCGCGAAACAAGGCGATGACTTCCCGGTCATCGCCTTTTGTTTTTTCCGGTTGCGCCGTCACGCGCGCACGCGCCGCCATCCCCATGCAATGAGCCGCCAGCCGAGCAACACGGCGACGATCGCCGCATACAGCTTCGGTTGCGCGAGATTGTGCTTGCCGGCCCTCATCCACCAGAAGTGCAGCACGCCGAACAGCGCGATCGCATAGATCGTGCTGTGCAGTGTCGCCCAGTGGCGGCCGAGCCGGCGCACCATCGCACGCGGCGACGTTGCCGCGAGCGGAATCAGCAGCACGAACGCGGCGAAACCGACCGTGATGAACGGGCGCTTGCCGACGTCCTTCAGGATCGCGACGACGTCGAACCACTTGTCGAACCACAGGTAGGTCGTGAAGTGCAGCGTCGCGTAGAAGAATGCGAACAGCCCGATCATCCGGCGAAAACGCAGCAGCGCGGCGAACCCGGTCATGCGCCGCAGCGGCGTGACGGCGAGCGTGATGCACAACAAGACGAGCGTCCAGAGGCCCGTCGAGCGCGTGATGAACTCGATCGGATTCGCGCCGAGCCGGTCGGTCAGCCCGAACAGCACGAGACGCGCGAGCGGATAAAGGCCGGCCGCGAAAACCAGCACCTTGACCGGCGCGAGCCAGCGTGGCGCGGCGGGACGGACCGCACCGCCCCGTGCGGCACGTGCAGCCGCGCCGGCGCCAGTTGCAGGCGCGGCCGTCAGCGTCGAAGGAGGCATGTCGTTTCTCACCGTCGCGCTCAGAAATTCTTCTTCAGGTCCATGCCCTGATACATCGACGCGACCAGATCGCCGTAGCCGTTGAACATCAGCGTCTTGCGCTTCGGCGTGAAAAAGCCGTCCTCGCCGATGCGCCGCTCGGTCGCCTGGCTCCAGCGCGGATGATCGACGTTCGGGTTCACGTTCGAATAAAAGCCATACTCGTTCGCCGCATACGTGTTCCAGCTCGTCTTCGGCTGCTTGTCGACGAAGCGGATCTTCACGAGCGACTTCGCGCTCTTGAAGCCATACTTCCACGGCACGACGATCCGCACCGGCGCACCGTTCTGGTTCGGCAGCACCTGCCCGTAGACGCCCATCGTCAGCAGCGTCAGCGGATTCATCGCCTCATCCATCCGCAGCCCTTCCGAGTACGGCCAGTCGAGCACGGGCGTCGAGAGGCCGGGCATCTGCGACGGATCGGCCAGCGTGATGAACTGCACGTATTTCGCGTTGCCGGTCGGCTGCACGCGCTTGATCAGTTCGGACAGCGGCACGCCGATCCACGGGATCACCATCGACCATCCCTCGACGCAGCGCAACCGGTACACACGCTCCTCGAGCGGTGCGAGCTTCAGCAGTTCGTCGAGATCGAACACCTTCGGATGCAGCACCTCGCCTTCGACGCTCACGCGCCACGGGCGCGGCCGCAACGTGCCGGCGTTCTGCGCGGGGTCACTCTTGTCGGTGCCGAATTCGTAGAAGTTGTTGTAGGACGTGATGTCCTTGAACGGCGTCACCTTGTCGGCCGCGACGAACTTCGGATTCGTCTTCGCCGCGAGCTTTGCCGCACGCGCGTCGGGCGACGCATAGGCGGCCAACGCTGCACCGCTGCCGCCGAGCAGCCCGCCTGCCGCCGCGAGGCCGGCCGCCTGCAATACGCGCCGCCGGTTCTCGAACACCGCACGCGGCGTGATTTCGCCGGGCGCAATATCGCCGCCCGTCAGTACGTTCCGCAAAGGGCGTTTGATCCACATCGTGCTGCTCCTCCTGCATGCGCCACGCGCCGCTTCATGAGCGTTCGACCCGACCCGTCTTGCGCCGTTCGACGCCCGGACCGCCCGCCCGTTACAAAAGAAAACCGCCGGGCACACGGTGCACCGGCGGTCTCATAGTCGGACGAGCAGCGGAAATCTTACAGCTTGCCGTAGCTGTGCAGCCCGGACAGGAACATGTTGACGCCGAGGAACGCGAAGGTCGTCACGAGCAGGCCCGTGAGCGCCCACCATGCGGCCACCGTGCCGCGCAGGCCCTTCATCAGGCGCATGTGCAGCCACGCCGCGTAGTTGAGCCACACGATCAGTGCCCAGGTTTCCTTCGGGTCCCAGCTCCAGTAGCCGCCCCATGCTTCGGCCGCCCACAGCGCGCCGAGGATCGTCGCGATCGTGAAGAACGCGAAACCGACCGCGATCGACTTGTACATCACGTCGTCGAGCACTTCGAGCGTCGGCAGGCGATCGGCGAGCACGCCGCGCTCCTTCATCAGGTACGCGACCGACACCATCGCCGACAGCGCGAAGCTGCCGTAGCCGATGAAGTTCGCCGGCACGTGGATCTTCATCCACCAGCTTTGCAGCGCCGGCACGAGCGGCTGGATCTGCTGCGCATCGCGCGCGACCGAGTACCACATCAGGAAGCCGACGGCCGCGCTGATCACCAGCAGCACGAACGCGCCAAGCGCACGCGTGCCGTAGTGGCCTTCGTAATAGAGATAGAGCAGCGCGGTGATCAGGCTGAACAGCACGAACACTTCATACAGGTTCGATACCGGAATGTGCCCGACGTCCGCACCGATCAGGTAGGACTCGTACCAGCGCACCATCAGGCCGGTGAAGCCCATCAGCACGGCGACCCACGTGAGCTTCTGGCCGATCGCGGAACCCGACTCCGAGCGCGCGAGCAAGCCGATCCAGTAGAAGATCGTCGCGAGCACGAACAGCGCGCTCATCCACAGGATCGCAGACTGGCTCGACAGGAAATACTTGAGGAAGAACGCCGAATCGGCGCGCGCGAGATCGCCCTGATAGATCTGGATCGACAGCAGCGCCAGCACGGCGATCGACGCCATCATCAGCCGCGCGGGCTTCCAGCGCCAGCCGAGCGTGATGAGCGCCGGCACGGTGCCGATCATCACCGCCTTGTCGTAGTAATCCATGTGCGCGTTGTAGTGCACGAGCGCATAGCCCGCGCCCACCACGAGCGCCAGTGCGAACAGCCAGTCGAGCAGCGACAGGCGCGCGAGGAACGGACGGTCGTCGAACAGCGGCGCCACAACTGGAGCCTGGGCCGACGCCCGATGGGAAGAGGAAACTTGCGTGAGATCCATGATGTTACCGGGTGGAATTCTCGGAATCGGAACCGCCGCCGGCAGGCGGGCGGGCCGTCGATGCCGCACGGGCCGGCGCGGCGTCGCGAGGTGCGGCGTGCAGGGCGGCACCGGCCGCGTCGCGCGTCTGCACGAATTCTTTCTCGAAATCGAAGGTCTTGCGGGCCGAGGACATTGCCATCACCACATCGACGCCCGAACCGGCGTCCTTCAACCAGAACCAGAGGCGCCGCTCGCGCACGTAGAACATCGAGAAGATGCCGGCGACCAGCAGCAGGCTGCCAAGATACACCAGATTCTTGCCGGGTGCGCGCGTCAACTGAAATACCGAAGCTTGCACCTGCTTGAATGAGTCAAGCTGCAAATAGACCGGCGATCCATACAAAAAGCTGTCAGATAGCGCATTGATCGCGTTCTGCACGAAGCGGATCGTGTCGGTGCCCTGCTGCGCCGCCGGCTCGCCTGCGTGCTCGCGCGCGATCTGCCACACCTCCCACATCGAGCCTTCGAGCATGCGTAGCAGCAGGCTCGCGGCCTTCTCCTGCTCGGCCTTGGGCACCGAGCGGTCGATGAACGTCGCCACCGCCTGGAAGCCGCCGATCGGCTGGCCGTCGGCACCACGGCCGACGCTGTCGTCACTCGCCGCAAAAAGGGTCAGCACCTTCAAAGCACTGTCCTGCAGGCGGCTGCGCAGCGATGCGTCGGTGCCCGGCAGCGAACGCTGCGCGAAGCGCGCGGCGGCTTCGGCGCGTACGGACGGATCCTCGAGCGCGGCGCGCAGGTGCATCCATTCGCCGATCGAATCCTGGCTGTCGGCCGGAATGCGCATGTAGCGGAACGGGTCGTTCGGGCTCGCGCGCACGCCGGCGAGGAACACGCGCTCGCCTTTCATGTCGACGGGCAGCATGTAGTTGTTGAACTCGCGCGCCTGGCCGTCCTTGCCGCGGATCTTGTACTGCACGGACGGGCCGATGTTGTGGAGCTGCGTCGGCTTCGACGTCTTCGCACCGGAGCCGAGCCGTTCGTCGAACGCTTCCTTCAGCGAGCTCGTCGTCGCCACGCCGCGCACGTCCGGCTTGCCGTTCGCGTCGGCCATGTTCTCGACGTTGATCGCGCGGAAATCGGAGAACTCGATCGTGTCGCCGTCGCTGCCCGGCATCTGCAGCGGCGCCGAACTGCCGATCGTTCCCTTCACGGGGAAGGTCTTCGCATTGCCGCCCGTCATCGGGTAGGCCGTCATCTGCATCTGCGAGCCGCCGTCCTGGAAGCTCGACTGGTAGATCGACACGCCCTTGTACGTGAACGGCTTGTTGACCTCGACGCGCGCCGGAATCTTCTGGCCGGTCTCGCGATCGATCACGACGATATCGCTCGCGAACAGCTTCGGCATGCCCGTCGTGTAGTAATCGACGATGAACTTGTTGAGCTGGATCGAGAACGGCAGGTCCTGGATCAGCGAGCCGCTCGGCTGGTTCAGGATCGCGGTCGACACGAACTGGCCCTCGGGCACCCATGCATAGCCGCGGAACGTCGGGTTCGACGCGGACAGGCGATGGTCGGGCGAGATGTCGCTGATCGTCGCGCTCGTGTTGACCGGGCTCTTGCCGAACATCCACATCTGGAATTTGATCGGCAGGTTGCTGTCGAGCAGGCCGCCGATACAGATCACGACGATCGCGAGGTGCGCGGAGATGTAGCCCCACTTGGTCATCGCGCCGCGCTTCGCGGAGATCAGCGTCGCGCCGTCGTTTTCACGCACGACGTGCTTGTAGCCGGCCTTGGTGACGAACGTGGCGAGCGTCGCCGCAACCGTCGCGCGCGTGCCGGAAGTCGTGTATTCGGCCTTGTGGTGGAACGCGCGCAGGCTGCCTTCGCGAACCTTGTCCTTCCAGCTCTTCGCATCGGCGAGCATCTTCGGCGCGTTGCGGATCACGCACAGCGAGATCGACACGACGAGGAAGATCAGGATCAGCATGAACCACCACGCGCTGTACACGTTGTACAGGCCGAGCGAGCGGAAGATGTCCGCCCAGAACGGCCCGAACTGGTTCACATAGTTCGGATACGGATCGTCCTGGGTCAGGACCGTGCCGATGATGCTCGCAATCGACAGCACCACCAGCAGCGCAATCGCGAAGCGCATCGAGCTCAGCAGCTCGACCGCGCGCTTGGACGCACCCTGACCCGACTTCGACTGCAACCCCGACGTGGTAACGCTCATTCAAACTCCGACTTAGGGGAAACAGCCCCCTCGCTTACTGTGTTCGCTTGGGGAGCCCAGCCCCCCATCTCCCGCAAGCCTCGCCATCCTGGCTTGGCCCGGCGCGTGCCGACAAAAAAGAAGGGCGAGGCAACCGCAACGATGCGGCGCCCCACCCTTTTCTTGTTCTGACTCCGGTCGCCCTTCGGGCGCCCGGTCATTCTCGCTGCTGACCGCTCAACGCAGGCCCGCGATGTAATCCGCGACGGCCTTGATCTCGTTGTCCGACAGCCGCGTCGCGATCTGATGCATCGCCTCGTTGTTGTTGCGCGCGCCGGCACCCTGCTGGAACGCGGTCAACTGCGCGACCGTGTAATCGGCCCATTGCCCCGACAGACGCGGGTACTGGACCGGGATCCCCTGCCCTGTCGGCCCGTGGCAGCTCGCGCAGGCGGGGACGCCCTTCTCCGCAATGCCGCCGCGATAGATCTTCTGGCCGATCGGCACGGTCGCCGCATCGCGTGCGGTGCCGAGCTTCGTCGACTGCGACCCGTAGTACGCGGCGACGTTGCGCATGTCGTCCGCGCTCAGCGCGCTCGCGAATCCGACCATCACCGCGTTGTTCCGCACCGGCCCCTTCGCGCCCGGCTGCGTCTTGAAGTCGTTCAACTGCTTGACCAGATATTCGGGATGCTGGCCGGCAAGCTTCGGGAAACTGCCCGACGCGCTGTTGCCGTCGGCGCCGTGACACGACGCGCAGACCTGCCCGGCAATCGCCTTGCCGCGGTCGAGATCCGGCTTTGCCGCCTCCGCCGCGTTTGCCTCCGCTACGAAACCTACGAACCCTGCTGCAACCTGAAGCACCATCAGAGACTTGCACAGTCGATTCATTCGCACACCCTGTTTCGTCTTGTGGGAATTTGAGGTTCTGCAAAAAACGACGGCGTTCAGTCTACCGCAGAAGCTACATAAAAGCGCGAGGCAGGCGCCCGGTAGCCTTCGGCAAAACCGCCGTATTGTACAATATCGTGTTGAAAGCTCCCGCGCCTATCGGGGCTACCCCGCCTCCACCAAGCGGCTTGCGCCGCCCGTCCTTCCGGTTCCCATGGCCTTTCTGCTCCATCAAGCCCGCTTCTACACGACCGTCAACCATCTGCGCGACCTGCCGCCGACGGTCCAGCCGGAAATCGCGTTCGCAGGCCGCTCGAATGCCGGCAAGTCGACGGCGATCAACGTGCTGTGCAACCAGAAGCGGCTCGCCTTCGCGTCGAAGACGCCCGGCCGCACGCAGCATATCAACTACTTCTCCGTCGGCCCGGCCGCCGAGCCCGTCGCGAATCTCGTCGACCTGCCCGGCTACGGCTATGCGGAAGTGCCCGGTGCCGCCAAGGCCCACTGGGAAATGCTGCTGTCGTCCTACCTCGCGACCCGCTCGCAGCTGTGCGGCCTGATCCTGATGATGGATTCGCGCCGTCCGCTGACCGACCTCGATCGCCGCATGATCGAGTGGTTCGTGCCGACCGGCAAGCCGATCCACACGCTGCTGACGAAGTGCGACAAATTGACGCGGCAGGAAAGCATCAATGCGCTACGGACCACGCAAAAGGGGCTCGATGCGTATCGTGACCAGGGCGTCCAGGGCAAGCTGACGGTCCAGCTGTTCTCGGCAATGAAGCGCACGGGGCTCGACGAGGCGCACGCGCTGATCGAGAGCTGGCTGCGGCCGTCCGTCGCCGACGAAGAAAGCGCGCCTGTAGCACAATGATCGGGCAACGCGCGGCCGGGATCGGCGGCGCGCACCTGACGGTGCCTGCGGTTTCGGCCGGCGCATAAAAAAACCCGCCGTTGAACGGCGGGTCAAACAGCCTAATCGAAAAACGACAGGCACCCGCTCAGGGAGGAGAAGCGGGGAGCTGCACGCGACGCGTACCGCTCGATCGCTATCATATACCAACGCTCCCGAAAATGACCGAAGGGTTCCGTAAGGTCCTTACTGCCCTGATTTCTACCCAATCGCCATGAGCTTCCATCCGCTTCATCGTCCGCGCCGGATGCGCCGCGACGACTTCTCCCGCCGCCTGATGCGCGAAAACCGCCTGACCACCGACGACCTGATCTATCCGGTATTCGTCGTCGAAGGCACCAACGAACGGCAGCCGGTGCCATCGATGCCGGGCGTCGAACGCGTGTCCGTCGATCTGCTGATGCAGGTCGCCGAGCAATGCGTCGAACTCGGCGTGCCCGTGCTGTCGCTGTTCCCGGCCATCGAGCCGTCGGTGAAAACGCCTGACGGCCGCGAGGCAGCCAATCCGGCAGGCCTGATCCCGCGCGCGGTGCGCGAGCTGAAAAAGCGCTTCCCCGAGCTCGGCGTGTTGACCGACGTCGCACTCGATCCGTACACGAGCCATGGCCAGGACGGCGTGCTCGACGAAAATGGCTACGTGATCAACGACGACACGATCGAGATCCTGATCGACCAGGCGCGCGCGCAGGCCGAAGCCGGTGTCGACATCGTCGCCCCGTCGGACATGATGGACGGCCGCATCGGCGCGATCCGCGAAATGCTGGAAAGCGACGGCCATATCCACACGCGCATCATGGCCTATTCGGCCAAGTTCGCATCGGCGTTCTATGGCCCGTTCCGCGACGCGGTCGGCTCGGCATCCAATCTGGGCAAGGGCAACAAGATGACCTACCAGATGGATCCGGCGAACAGCGATGAAGCGCTGCGCGAAGTGCGCCTCGACATCGACGAAGGCGCCGACATGGTGATGGTCAAGCCCGGCATGCCCTACCTCGACATCGTGCGCCGCGTGAAGGACGAGTTCCGCTTCCCGACCTACGTGTACCAGGTGAGCGGTGAATACGCGATGCTGAAGGCTGCCGCGATGAACGGCTGGCTCGACCACGACAAGGTCGTGCTCGAATCGCTGCTCGCGTTCAAGCGTGCGGGCGCCGACGGCATCCTCACGTACTTCGCGCTCGACGCCGCGCGTCTGCTGAAAGCGCAACGCTGATTGCCCGCCGGCAGGCGGAAACAAAAACGGCGGGACACTTCGGTGTCCCGCCGTTTTTTTTTCGCCGTCGATCGGGCCGCCTGCCCTTGTCGATTGTCAGCTCATGCCGCACGAGCGCGCCGTTTCGCCACCGGCACGCACCCGACGGGCATGGTCATACCGTCGGGACCGCAGCCCGGTCGAGGCTGCGCAGGAACGTCTCAGCTGCCTGATAGCCAACCACACGCCCGATCTCGTTACCGTTGCGATCGAAGAAGATGATGCCCGGCGGCCCGAACAGGTTGAAGCGCTTCAACAGCGCCTGGTCGTCCGGGTTGTTCGCGGTGACGTCCGCGCGCACGAGATGAAGCTGCGCGAGCCGCGCCTGCACGCGCGCGTCGGTAAACGTCAGATGCTCCATCTCCTTGCAGCTCACGCACCAGTCGGCGTAGAAGTCGAGCATCACGGGCTGGCCGGACGTCTTCAGCAGCGCGTCGAGTTCGCCACTCGAGCGCACCGATGCGAACGCGGGGCCGTCCTGCGCACCTGCCGTCGCAGGGCCGCCTGACGCAACCGTGCGTGCAGCCAGCACCGCCAACGGCTTGACCGGATCGGTCGACCCCGCAGCCAGGCCGACCAGCAGCGTAGCCGCCCAGATCGCGAGCGCGGCGCCCACGCCACGACCGAGGCGACGCCAGATAGATGTGGCGCCGGCATTCGGCGTGAACAGCCCGAGCGCCGCGGCCGCGATCAGCAGCCACAACGCGGCGAGCACCATCTTCAGGCCACCGGCAAGCACCGGCCACACGATCCACAGCGCGGCTGCGAGCAGCACGATGCCGAAGAACACCTTCACGCCATCCATCCAGGCACCGGCGCGCGGCAGCACCGTCCCGGCACCGACGCCGACGACCAGCAGCGGCACGCCCAGCCCCAGCCCCATCGCGAACAGCGCGGCACCGCCGAGCAGTGCATTGCCCGTATGGGCGATGAAGGCGAGCACCGCGAACAGCGGCGCCGTCATGCACGCACCGACGACCAGTGCGGACAGCGCGCCCATCGCCGCGACCGCGACGAAATGGCCGCCCTGGCGCGCGCCCGATGCCTCGGCCGCGCCGTTCTGCCAGCGCGCGGGCAGCGCGATGTCCTTGCCCGAGATCAGCGAGACGGCAAACGCGGTCAGCAGCACGCCGAACGCACCGAGCACCCACGGGTTCTGCAGCCACGCGCCGAGGCTCTGGCCCACCAGCGCCGCGGCGATGCCGAGCACCGTATAAACCAGCGCCATGCCGACCACGTAAGTCAGCGACAGCGCGAAGCCGCGCGCATGCGTCGCGCGCGTGCCCTGGCCGATGATGATCGCCGACACGATCGGGATCATCGGGTACGAACACGGCAGCAGGCTCAGCACGACGCCCGCGACGAAATACAGTGCGACGATCGTGAAGAAGCCGTGCCCTTCGAGCAGCGACTGCGCGAAATCGGCGCTCGTGACCTTGTCGAACCAGCTGCCCGCGGCGGCCGTATCGCCGGACGACGAGGCGGCGCCCAGCGCGGCGCCGTCGACCTTCACGACGTGCTCGGCCGGCGGATAGCAGATGCCCTCGTCCGCGCACCCCTGCGACGTCACCGCGAGTTCGAACGGGCCCGACGCCTGCTTGACGGGCACGTGCACGACGACTTCGTCACGGTAGGTCTCGACGTTCTTCTGGAACGTCTGATCGAATTTCACGTGGCCGGCCGGGAATTGCGGATCGCCGAGCGTCGCCTGCCCGCTCTTCACCGCGAACGCGAACCGCTCGCGGTACAGGTAATAGCCGTTGGCGACCTTGAAGCGGACGTCCACCTGCCCCGGCGATTCGCTCGCACTGAATTTGAACGCTACCGACGGATCGAGAAAATCGTCGGCCGCGCGCGCGACCGACAGGCCGCCCAGCACGAGCATGAACGACAACAGGACTGCAAGGAACCGCAGCGCGCGCACGCGCACGGGAAGCGCCATACCGTTAAACATGAAATAGACGTTGAGTTTCGCTGGTCACCCACTGACCGTACGCGGCCGATGCCGTCGTCTGCCACGAGACGACTTCAGGCGTCTCGTAAGGATGATGCGCGAGAATAAATCGCTCCAGTTCGAGCGCCCGCACGGGGCTCGTCTTGAACAGCAACTGGATCTCGTCGGCCGTTTCGACCTTGCCCTGCCAGTGATAGCGCGACTTGATCGCACCGAGCTCCGACACGCACGCGGCAAGCCGCGCGTCGAGCGCACCGTCTGAAAGCGCCTGAGCGGTCGCGGCATCGGGCACCGTCGTCAGCATCAGCACCACTATCATCCGCGCCCTCCTGGCTGGTCTATCGGCTCATGCCGACGCGGATTGCCCACCTGGGGCGCGCGCCGGCTGCCCCGTATCGTAGCGCAGCCCGCGCAACGCTGCCGGCACCACCCTGCGACAATCGATCGCAGCCGGCGCCTGAAAAACAAAAAGGGCCAAGCAATCGCTCGGCCCCTTTCAGATACTGCTGCGTACCGGAAGCTTATTCAGCTTCTTGCACGTTTTCCGTTTCGTCGACTTCCGGACGATCGAGCAGCTCGACCAGTGCCATCGGTGCGTTGTCGCCCACGCGGAAGCCGAACTTCAGCACGCGCAGGTAGCCGCCCGGACGGTTCGCGAAACGCGGACCGAGCACGTCGAACAGCTTCGCCACCGAGTCACGATCGCGCAGGCGGTTGAACGCCAGGCGACGGTTTGCCAGCGACGGCTTCTTGCCGAGCGTGATCAGCGGCTCGACGACTTTACGGAGTTCCTTCGCCTTCGGCAGCGTCGTCTTGATGACTTCGTGCTCGATCAGCGAGTTGGACATGTTACGGAGCATAGCCAGACGGTGGCTGCTCGTGCGGTTCAGTTTCCGCAGACCATGACGATGGCGCATTTCAGTTTCCTTGATTCAAAGTTTTGATCCAGCTCTTCTATCGCACCTCGACGGGTGCACGGGCCGGTAGTGAAAAAAGCAAGATGCGGATTTTAAAGGAAAATCCGCATCTTTGCCAACTACAGCAACAACCAGGCTTACTTGTCGAGACCAGCCGGCGGCCAGTTTTCGAGCTTCATGCCCAGCGTGAGACCGCGCGAAGCGAGCACTTCCTTGATCTCGTTGAGCGACTTGCGACCGAGGTTCGGCGTCTTCAGCAGCTCGTTTTCCGTGCGCTGGATCAGGTCGCCGATGTAGTAGATGTTCTCGGCCTTCAGGCAGTTCGCCGAACGAACCGTCAGCTCGAGATCGTCCACCGGACGCAGCAGGATCGGATCGATCTGCGGTGCACGCGACGGCGCTTCGGCTGCCGTTTCCGTGCCTTCCAGCGCCGCGAACACGGACAGCTGGTCGACCAGGATGCGGGCCGATTGACGGATCGCTTCTTCCGGCGTGATCACACCGCTCGTCTCGATGTTCATCACGAGCTTGTCGAGGTCGGTACGCTGCTCGACACGTGCGCTTTCGACAGCGTAGCTCACGCGGCGAACCGGCGAGAACGATGCGTCGAGGACGATGCGGCCGATGATCTTGGCCGTGTCTTCGCCGTAGCGACGGACGTTGCCGGGCACATAGCCGCGACCCTTTTCGATCTTGATCTGAACGTCGAGCTTGCCGCCCTTCGACAGGTGCGCGATCACGTGATTCGGGTTGATGACTTCGCAGTCGTGAGCCAGCTCGATATCG
The DNA here is from genome assembly GCF_905232215.1 of Burkholderia sp. LMG 13014. Lineage (GTDB taxonomy): Bacteria > Pseudomonadota > Gammaproteobacteria > Burkholderiales > Burkholderiaceae > Burkholderia. Next base: position 36,866 of record NZ_CAJNKE010000007.1, on the reverse strand, counting down.
CCGGCCGTGACAACGCCTTCACCTTCCTTGCGCAGCGTAACCGTCACTTCGTCACGGTTATGCAGCTTGAACACCACGCCCTTCAGGTTCAGCAGCAGGTTGACGACGTCTTCCTGCACGCCATCCAGCGTCGAGTACTCGTGCACCACGCCCGCGATCGTCACTTCGGTCGGCGCGTAGCCAACCATCGACGACAGCAGCACGCGACGCAGCGCATTGCCCAAGGTATGGCCGTAACCGCGTTCGAACGGTTCCATGACCACCCTCGCGTGGTTCTCGCCCAGCGATTCCACGGCGATGATCTTGGGTTTCAGCAAACTGGTTTGCATGGGCTTTCCTTTTCAATACCCTCGGCTCGTTACACCGATAAGGCTGACCGGTAACAACCAGAAAATAAACAGCCGAGGCCCCTCCTTGCGTAACGCAATCGGGGTACCTCGGCCGTCAATCGGATTAACGCGAATACAATTCGACGATCAGGCTTTCGTTGATGTCGCCTGCGATTTCAGCGCGTTCCGGCATTTGCTTGAACGTGCCTTCGAACTTCTTCGCATCGACTGCAACCCAGCTCGGCATGCCGCCTTGCTCGGCCAGCGACAGCGCTTCGACGATACGCGCTTGCTTCTTCGCCTTTTCGCGGATCGCGACGACGTCACCCGACTTCACTTGCTGCGACGGGACGTTCGCAACGACGCCGTTCACGGTGATCGACTTGTGGCTGACCAGCTGACGCGCTTCAGCGCGGGTCGAGCCGAAGCCCATGCGATACACGACGTTGTCGAGACGCGACTCGAGCAGTTGCAGCAGGTTTTCACCCGTGTTGCCCTTGCGGCGGTCGGCTTCAGCGAAGTAGCGGCGGAACTGACGCTCCAGCACGCCGTAGATACGCTTGACCTTCTGCTTTTCGCGCAGCTGCGTACCGTAGTCGGACGTACGTGCGCCCGAGGTACGGCCGTGCTGACCCGGCTTGCTGTCGAGCTTGCACTTGTCGGCGAGCGAGCGGCGTGCGCTCTTCAGGAACAGGTCGGTGCCTTCACGGCGGGACAGCTTGGCTTTGGGGCCGATATAACGTGCCACTTTGCATTCCTTTATCAATCAGTCACGCGGATCGAAATCCGCGCTAGTCCGCTCCCTTTGGGGCGAACGGTGGGCTTAGTCAATCAAAAAAGCAACGCCCGTCGACGCTAAGCGGCGACAGGCAATGTGCTAGCACGAACGTGCCAGCACATCTTTAGATACGACGACGCTTCGGCGGACGGCAGCCGTTGTGCGGAATCGGGGTGACGTCCGAAATCGCGGTGATCTTGATGCCGAGGCCGTGCAGTGCGCGCACTGCCGACTCACGACCCGGGCCCGGGCCCTTGATCCGCACTTCCAGATTCTTCACGCCGTATTCCAGCGCGACGCGACCTGCCGACTCGGCTGCGACCTGAGCAGCGAACGGCGTCGATTTGCGCGAGCCCTTGAAGCCCTGGCCGCCCGACGTCGCCCATGCCAGTGCATTGCCTTGGCGATCGGTGATCGTGATGATCGTGTTGTTGAACGACGCGTGAACGTGAACCACGCCTTCAGCGACGTTCTTCTTAACCTTCTTGCGAACGCGTTGCGCCGCGGTGTTCGAAGCCTTAGCCATTACGTTTTCCTGTAACTGTCAGTTCCGCTTACTTCTTCAGCGCTTGCGCTGCACGACGCGGACCCTTGCGAGTACGTGCGTTCGTACGCGTACGCTGACCGCGCATCGGCAGGCCCTTGCGATGACGAACACCACGGTAGCAACCGAGGTCCATCAGGCGCTTGATGTTCATCGTCACTTCACGGCGCAGATCGCCTTCGACGACAAACTTGCCCACTTCTTCACGCAGCTTTTCCAAGTCTGCGTCGGTCAAGTCCTTGACCTTCTTCGAAAAATCGACGCCAGCTGCCACGCAGATGCTGCGCGAACGGGTGCGGCCGACACCAAAGATTGCCGTCAGGCCGATCTCGGTGTGCTGGTGATTCGGGATGTTAACCCCTGCGATACGAGCCATTGTTTTTCCTCAAACAAAAAGCGCAAACAAACGCGCGGTCAGCCTTGGCGCTGCTTGTGGCGCGGATCCGAGCTGCAGATCACGCGAACGACGCCTTTGCGCTTGATGATCTTGCAATTGCGGCAAATGCGCTTAACCGATGCCATCACTTTCATGATAATACCCTTTTTTCAAATCACTTCGCCCGGAACACGATCCGCGCACGAGACAGATCGTAAGGCGTCAACTCAACCGTCACCTTGTCGCCGGGCAGAATGCGGATGTAGTGCATCCGCATCTTTCCGGAAATATGCCCCAACACGACATGGCCGTTTTCCAGCTTCACACGGAAGGTCGCATTCGGGAGGTTCTCGATCACCTCACCCTGCATCTGGATTACATCGTCTTTGGCCATAGTCCTTTCAACGCATCGGGATGTTGCCGCCCTTGAAGTTCGCCTTCTTGAGCAGAGACTCATACTGTTGCGACATAACGTACGACTGCACCTGCGCCATAAAGTCCATCGTGACGACGACAATGATCAGCAGCGACGTTCCACCAAAATAAAACGGCACGTTCCAGCGCAGCACCAGAAACTCTGGCAGCAGACACACGAAGACGATGTAGATCGCACCGGCCAGCGTCAGACGCGTGAGGATGCGGTCGATATATCGTGCGGTCTGATCGCCCGGACGGATGCCCGGAACAAACGCGCCGCTTTTCTTCAGGTTGTCTGCGGTTTCCCTGCTGTTGAACACCAGCGCGGTGTAGAAGAAGCAGAAAAACACGATTGCCAGCGTGTACAGCAGCACATAGACCGGCTGGCCCGGCTTAAGCGCTTCCGCAACGTTATGCAACGTATTGGAAATCCAGCTTCCCGTCGGCTGACCGGTACTGAACCAGCCGAGAATCGTTGCCGGGAACAGAATGATCGACGATGCGAAGATCGGCGGAATCACGCCCGACATGTTCAGCTTCAGCGGCAGATGCGACGACTGCCCACCGTAGATCTTGTTGCCGACCTGGCGCTTCGCGTAGTTCACGAGGATCTTGCGCTGACCGCGTTCGATGAACACGACCAGGTAAGTCACCGCGGCGATCAGAACGACGATGATGATCGCCGAAATGATGCTCATCGAACCCGTACGCACCAGCTCGAACAACCCACCGACGGCATTCGGGAACCCTGCTGCGATCCCGCCGAAGATGATGATCGAGATACCGTTGCCCAGACCACGCTCGGTAATCTGCTCGCCGAGCCACATCAGGAACATCGTGCCGGTAACCAGCGTCACGACCGTCGTCAGACGGAACAGCATGCCGGGGTCAGTGACGAGGCCCGGCTGGTTTTCCAGCGCAGCCGCGATACCGAACGCCTGGAAGGTCGCGAGCACTACGGTGAAATACCGCGTGTACTGCGTGATCTTCCGTTGCCCTGCCTGCCCTTCCTTCTTCAGCGCCTCGAGCTGCGGCGATACGATCGCCAGCAACTGCATGATGATCGACGCCGAGATGTACGGCATGATCCCCAGCGCAAAGATCGTGAAGCGGGAAAGCGCGCCACCCGAGAACATGTTGAACATGCCCAGGATGCCGCCCGCCTGGCTCTGGAACAGCTTAGCCAGTTGATCCGGATCGATGCCCGGCACGGGAATGTGCGCGCCGATGCGATAGACGATCAGCGCCAGGAGCAGGAACATCGCTCGCCGACGCAGATCGCCGAATTTCGCCGTGCTTCGACCGGGTTTTGCAAGACTCGGGCTGTTAGCCAAGTACCTTCTCCGATGAATGCAAGTGACGACGCGCTACGCGTGTCACTCGGCGAACGAACCGCCGGCCGCTTCGATCGCAGCGCGCGCACCCTTGGTGGCACCGAGACCCTTCACGACGATCTTGCGCTTCAGTTCGCCCGTCGCGATGATCTTTGCGCTCTTCGTCAGCTCACCGACCAGGCCGGCTTGCTTCAGTGCGAGCAGATCGATCTCATCGACCGGCAGCTTCTCGAGGTCGCTCAGGCGCACTTCACCGACGAATTCCTTCGTCAGCGACGTGAAGCCGCGCTTCGGCAGACGACGTTGCAGCGGCATCTGACCGCCTTCGAAACCGACTTTGTGGAAGCCGCCCGAACGCGATTTCTGACCCTTGTGACCACGGCCAGCCGTCTTGCCGAGGCCCGAACCGATGCCACGGCCGACGCGACGCTTGGCGTGCTTGGCGCCAGCTGCCGGCTTCAGGTTATTCAATTCCATATCAACTCCTTGATCCGTAGGGCCGCTTACGCGATGACCTTAACGAGGTACGAGACCTTGTTGATCATGCCGCGGACCGCCGGCGTGTCCTGAAGCTCGCTGACCGAGTTGAGTCGGCGCAGGCCCAGGCCACGCACGGTCGCGCGGTGCGATTCGCGGGTCCCGATCAGGCTCTTAACGAGCTGAACCTTGACAGTTTTTTCAGACATGGTGACCACCCGGGCTTAGCCCAAAATTTCTTCGACGGACTTGCCGCGCTTCGCCGCGATGTCTGCCGGGGTGGACTGCTTGCGCAGACCGTCCAGCGTGGCGCGAACGAGGTTGTACGGGTTCGTCGAACCGTGGCTCTTCGCCACGACGTTCTGAACGCCCATCACGTCGAACACTGCGCGCATCGGGCCGCCGGCGATCACGCCCGTACCTGCCTTCGCCGGAGCGAGGAGGACAGCGGATGCGCCATGCTTGCCGTGCACTTCGTGTTGCAACGTGCCGTTCTTGAGCGGCACCTTGAACATGTTGCGACGAGCTTGTTCCATTGCCTTCTGGACAGCGACCGGCACTTCCTTCGCCTTGCCCTTGCCCATACCGATACGGCCATCACCGTCGCCAACCACGGTCAGTGCGGCGAAGCCGAGAATACGGCCACCCTTCACGACCTTGGTCACGCGATTGACCGAAATCATCTTTTCACGAAGGCCGTCGTCGCGCTCGTCAGCCTGAACTTTCGCTTGCATCTTTGCCATGACGAATTCCTTCCTTAGAACTTGAGCCCAGCTTCGCGAGCTGCCTCAGCCAGCGCCTTGACGCGGCCGTGGTAGCGGAAGCCCGAGCGATCGAAGGCGACGGATTCGATGCCGGCAGCCTTTGCCTTCTCGGCAATACGCTTGCCGATCAGCGTCGCGGCATTAACGTTGCCGCCCTTGCCCGACTTGTCGGCCAGTTCAGCGCGCACTTCAGCTTCGAGCGTCGACGCGCTGGCGAGCACCTTGGTGCCGCAGGGCGAGAACACTTGAGCGTAGATGTGCGTGTTCGTGCGATGCACGGCGAGACGCGCGACCTGCAGCTCAGCGATCTTGATACGCGTCTGGCGAGCGCGGCGCAGGCGAGATTGAGTCTTATCCATGATTGCGCACCCTTACTTCTTCTTCGTTTCTTTGAGGATCACAACCTCGTCGGAATAGCGCACGCCCTTGCCCTTGTAGGGCTCCGGCGGACGGTAACCGCGAACTTCCGCAGCCACTTGACCGACTTGTTGCTTGTTGATCCCCTTGATCACGATTTCGGTTTGCGTCGGGGTTTCTGCCTTGACGCCTTCCGGCATCTGGTGCACCACGGGGTGCGAGAAACCCAGCGACAGGTTCAGCTTGTCGCCTTGCGCTTGCGCACGATAACCGACGCCAACCAGCGTCAGCTTGCGCTCGAAACCCTTGGTCACGCCGTGCACGGCATTCGCGATAATCGCGCGCATCGTGCCCGACAGTGCATTTGCTTCGCGGCTTTCGTCCACCGGCGACAGGTTCAGCGTGCCGTCGTTGTTCGCCACGTTCACGAGCGGATTGATCGCTTGCGTGATGGTGCCCAGCGGGCCCTTGACGGTGATTGCACCGTCGGCCAGCTTGACTTCCGCGCCTTGCAGCGCGATCGGGCTCTTACCTACTCGAGACATGTTTCTCTCTCCTCGGCTTTAAGCGACGTAGCAGATGACTTCGCCGCCGACGCCGGTAGCGCGCGCCTTGCGGTCGGTCATCACGCCCTTCGGCGTCGACACGATTGCCACACCGAGGCCATTCATGACCTGCGGAATGTCGTTACGGCCGCGGTACACGCGCAGGCCAGGCTTCGACACGCGTTCGATGCGTTCGATAACCGGACGGCCAGCGTAGTACTTCAGCGCGATATTCAGTTCGGACTTCGCACCTTCCGCCTTCACGGCGAAATCGTCGATATAGCCTTCGTCTTTCAGGACTTGCGCGATTGCAACCTTGACTTTCGACGAGGGCATCGACACCGATACCTTCTCGACCATCTGCCCATTGCGGATGCGAGTCAGCATATCGGCGATAGGATCACTCATGCTCATTTACGTTTCTCCTATTACCAGCTCGCCTTGGTCAGGCCAGGAATCTCGCCACGGAATGCGATTTCACGAATCTTGTTACGCGCGAGGCCGAATTTACGGAACGTGCCACGCGGACGGCCCGTGATCGCGCAGCGGTTACGCTGGCGGGTCGGGTTTGCGTTGCGGGGCAGTTGCTGCAGCTCAAGGCGTGCTTCGTAGCGCTCTTCTTCCGACTTGCTTTGGTCTTCGACGATCGCCTTCAGCGCATCGCGCTTTGCTGCGAACTTCGCGACCAGGCGGGCGCGCTTCTTTTCACGTTCGATCAGTGCCAGTTTAGCCACGGTAACCTCAGTTTCTGAACGGGAACTTGAAGCTGGCGAGCAGAGCCTTTGCTTCGTCGTCGGTCTTCGCAGTCGTCGTGATGCTGATGTTCAGCCCACGCAGTGCGTCGATCTTGTCGTAGTCGATTTCGGGGAAAATGATCTGCTCTTTCACACCGATGTTGTAGTTGCCACGGCCATCGAAAGCACGACCCGACACGCCGCGGAAGTCACGCACGCGGGGCAGGGCAACCGTCACGAAACGGTCGAGGAATTCGTACATTGCTTGGCCACGCAGCGTCACCATCGCGCCGATCGGGTAACCCTGGCGGATCTTGAAGCCTGCGATTGCCTTGCGTGCCTTCGTCACGACCGGCTTCTGACCAGCGATCTTCGTGAGGTCGCCAACGGCGTTCTCGATGATCTTCTTGTCAGCGATCGCTTCGCCAAGACCCATGTTCAGCGTGATCTTGGTGATGCGCGGCACTTCCATGACCGACTTGTAACCGAACTTCTCGATCAGGCCGGGCACAACCTTTTCTTTGTAAAACTCTTGAAAACGAGCCATTTTTTACTCCGCTGCGTCAGGCGCTCAGTACAGCACCGGTCGTCTTCAGGAAGCGAACCTTCTTGCCTTCCTCGACCTTGATGCCAACACGCGACGCCTTGCCATTCGCGTCGACCAGTGCGACGTTCGAAATATGCAGGGGCATCGTCTTCGCTTCCACGCCGCCCGTCGTACCCTTCATCGGGTTCGGCTTCACATGCTTCTTGACGAGGTTGATACCTTCAACCGTCACATGCTCTGCACCGACAGCCAGCACGACGCCGCGCTTGCCCTTGTCTTTGCCAGTGACGACGATGATTTCGTCACCTTTGCGAATCTTGTTCATCGCGACTCCTTACAGCACTTCCGGCGCCAGCGAAACGATCTTCATGAATCGTTCGCTACGCAGCTCACGCGTGACCGGCCCGAAGATACGGGTGCCGATCGGCTCGAGCTTGTTATTCAAAAGCACAGCGGCGTTGCCGTCGAACTTGATCAGCGAGCCGTCTTGACGGCGCACGCCCTTGGCGGTGCGGACCACCACGGCGTTGTAAATTTCGCCTTTCTTCACGCGCCCGCGCGGCGTTGCCTCTTTGACGCTCACCTTGATGATGTCGCCAATGCCGGCGTAACGACGCTTCGAGCCGCCGAGCACCTTGATGCACAGAACTTCACGTGCACCCGTGTTGTCGGCTACTTCGAGCCGAGATTCGGTCTGGATCATGGTTTGTCTTTCCCAACTTAATCCGGATGCACCACCATGATGCATTCGGTCAGTCTTGGTCCCGTCAGCCAATCGGCTGCTTGGGTTGGAACAGCAGCGACGGCAAACGAAACCCGCCATCGCAATTCGGTGAATCTTTCGGACAGGCAGGCGCCAGTCCGCTTCCCCCACCAACTTCGCCCGCGACGGGGCTCCCATAAAGAGGGAAGACCAGGATTATAACAAATAATCCTGGTCACGCAAGCAAAAACTTTGCGATTTCAAGCACTTCGCGGAGAAGTGCTTGTTACTGCCTACTGCGCTGCCCGCTTAGATGACGCGAGCGGCTTCGACGAGGCGCGACACCGTCCAGGCCTTCGTCTTCGACAGCGGACGAGTTTCCTGGATTTCAACGAGGTCACCCTCGTTGTAGGTGTTCGCTTCATCGTGCGCGTGGTACTTCTTCGAGCGCACGACGTACTTGCCGTAGATCGGATGCTTGACGCGGTGCTCGATCAGCACGGTGACGGTCTTGTCCATCTTGTTGCTGACGACCCGACCGACCAGCGTCCGCTTCAGCGAGGTTTTCACGCTATCGTTCATTTCTGGTTCGCCTTCTGAGTCATGACGGTCCGCACACGTGCGATGTCGCGACGAACCTTCTTCAGCTGGCTCGTGTTCGTGAGCTGCTGGGTCGCGAGTTGCATGCGCAGGCCGAATTGCGCCTTCAGCAGGTCCGCCAGCTCCTTGTTGAGCGCGGCCTGGTCTTTCTGGAGAAGTTCGGAAGCCTTCATATTTTCTCCTTAGGCGCCGAGCTGGCGCACGATGAATGCCGTCTTCAGCGGCAGCTTGGCTGCAGCCAGACGGAACGCTTCGCGTGCCAGTTCTTCGGTTACGCCGTCCATTTCATAGAGCATCTTGCCCGGCTGAATCTCGGCGACGTAGTACTCCGGGTTACCCTTACCGTTACCCATACGCACTTCGGCCGGCTTCTGCGAAATCGGCTTGTCCGGGAAGATCCGGATCCAGATGCGGCCGCCACGCTTGATGTGACGCGTCATTGCACGACGCGCCGCTTCAATCTGGCGTGCGGTCAAACGACCGCGACCGATAGCCTTCAGGCCGAAGTCACCGAACGACACTGCGTTGCCGCGCGTCGCCTTGCCGGTGTTACGACCCTTCTGCTCTTTACGATACTTTCTGCGTTTCGGTTGCAGCATCGTTATTCTCCAGTCTTGCCGTCTTCGGGCTTGCCGGCGCCACGGCGCGGTGCGCCACGGCGAGCACCCGGAGCGCCGCCTTCGCCGTCACGGCGCGGACGACGGTCGCCCGGACGCGCATTGCGACGCGGACGCTTGTCTTCGGCTACTTCTTCCACCACCGGTGCGTCGTTGCGGCCGAGCGTGTCGCCCTTGTACACCCACACCTTGACGCCGATGATCCCGTAGGTCGTCTTCGCTTCCGAGGTCGCGTAGTCGATATCGGCACGCAGCGTGTGAAGGGGCACGCGACCTTCGCGATACCACTCCGTACGGGCGATTTCGATACCGTTCAGACGGCCCGCGCTCATGATCTTGATGCCCTGGGCACCCAGACGCATCGCGTTCTGCATCGCACGCTTCATCGCGCGACGGAACATGATCCGGCGCTCGAGCTGTTGCGTGATCGAGTCAGCGATCAGCTGAGCATCGGTTTCCGGCTTGCGGATCTCTTCGATGTTGACGTGAACCGGAACGCCCATGCGGCGTTGCAGTTCCGTCTTCAGCTGTTCGATATCCTCGCCCTTCTTGCCGATGACCACACCCGGACGCGAGCTGTAAATCGTGATGCGCGCGTTCTTCGCCGGACGCTCGATGACGACCCGACCGACCGAAGCGTTCTTCAGCTTCTTCTTCAGGTATTCACGAACACCGATGTCTTCCTGCAGCATCGCCGCGAAATTGTTGTTGTTCGCGTACCAACGCGAAGCCCAATTACGGCTGACAGCCAGGCGGAAGCCAGTCGGATGAATTTTCTGTCCCATCGTATGGCTCCTTAATTCCCGACCGTCACAGTGATGTGACAGGATTGCTTCTCGATGCGGTTACCGCGGCCCTTGGCGCGCGCGGTGAAACGCTTGAGCGATGCAGCCTTGTCGACGAAGATGCTCTTGATCTTGAGCTCGTCGATATCGGCGCCTTCGTTGTGCTCCGCATTCGCGATTGCCGACAGCACAACCTTCTTCACGATGCCAGCCGCTTTCTTCGGCGAGAACGTCAGAACGTTCAGCGCCTTGTCGACCGGCAAACCGCGGATCTGGTCAGCCACAAGGCGCGTTTTTTGCGCCGAGATGCGGGCACCGCGATGAATTGCTTTCACTTCCATCTTGATTGCCCCTTATTTCTTGGCCTTCTTGTCGGCTGCGTGACCCTTGAACGTACGGGTCAGTGCGAACTCGCCAAGCTTGTGGCCGACCATGTTTTCCGAGATGTACACCGGAACGTGTTGACGGCCGTTGTGAACAGCGATCGTCAGGCCGATGAAATCCGGCAGAATCGTCGAGCGACGCGACCAGGTCTTGATCGGCTTTTTGTCGCGCGAAGCTGCAGCCGCCTCAACTTTCTTCAGCAAATGGGCGTCGCAGAACGGACCTTTTTTAACAGAACGTGCCATTGCCTACTCCTTAACGCTTGTGACGGCGCTGGACGATCATCGTCGTCGTGCGCTTGTTGCTACGGGTGCGATAACCCTTAGCCGGCGTACCCCACGGGCTAACCGGATCGCGACCTGCAGCCGTCTTGCCCTCACCACCACCGTGCGGGTGATCAACCGGGTTCATCGCAACGCCACGCACCGTCGGGCGGATACCGCGCCAGCGGTTCGCGCCAGCCTTGCCGATCTGGCGCAGGCTATGCTCTTCGTTGCCGACTTCACCGATCGTTGCACGGCACTCGATGTGCACGCGGCGGATTTCGCCCGAACGCAGACGAACCTGCGCGTAGACGCCTTCACGTGCCAGCAGCATTGCCGACGTACCAGCCGAACGCGCCATTTGCGCGCCCTTGCCCGGCAGCATCTCGATGCAGTGGATCGTCGTACCGACCGGAATGTTGCGGATCGGCAGCGTGTTGCCTGCGCGGATCGGCGCTTCCGAACCCGACATCAGCTGTTGGCCGACGGTCAGGCCCTTCGGGGCGATGATGTAGCGACGTTCGCCGTCTGCGTAGAGCACCAGCGCGATGTTCGCGCTACGGTTCGGGTCGTACTCGAGACGCTCGACCTTTGCCGGGATGCCATCCTTCGTGCGACGGAAATCGACGATACGATAGTGTTGCTTGTGACCACCACCCTTGTGACGCGTGGTGATACGGCCGTTGTTGTTACGACCGGCGGTCGAGCTCTGCGAGTCGAGCAGTGCCGCGAACGGCTTGCCCTGGTGCAGATTCTTGTTGACCACCTTGACCATCGCGCGGCGACCCGGCGATGTCGGCTTAACTTTAACGATTGCCATGATTACTTGGCCTCCGCTTCAAAGTTGATTTCCTGGCCGGGCTTCAGGCAAACGTACGCCTTCTTCACGTCCTTGCGGCGGCCCATCGAACGGCCAAAGCGCTTTTGCTTGCCCTTCTGAACCAGCACGTTGACGGAATCAACTTCAACCTTGAACAGCAGCTCGACAGCCGCCTTCACTTCCTGCTTCGTGGCATCCGGTGCGACTTCGAACACGACTTGCTCGTTCTTGTCGGCAACCAGCGTCGCCTTTTCCGAGATCACCGGTGCGAGCAGGACCTGCATCAAACGATGATCGTTCTTGCGAATCTCGCTCATGACAGCAACTCCTCGATCTGGGCGACCGCAGCCTTCGTGACCAGCACTTTCTTGAAGTAGATCAGCGAGAGCGGGTCAGCGTAGCGCGGCTCGACAATTGCCACGTGCGGCAGGTTGCGCGATGCCAGGTACAGGTTCTCGTCGACCGTATCCGTAATGATCAGAACGGAGTCGAGACCCATGGTCTTGAATTTTTCGGCCAGCAGCTTGGTCTTCGGCGCTTCGAGGATGATGTCCTCGACGACCGACAGACGGCCTTCACGGGCCAGCTGCGAGAAGATCGAGCAGAGACCTGCGCGATGCATCTTCTTGTTGACCTTGTGCGAGAAGTTTTCTTCCGGCGAATTCGGGAAGATACGACCACCGCCACGCCACAACGGGCTCGACGACATACCGGCACGAGCGCGGCCCGTACCCTTCTGGCGCCACGGCTTCTTCGTCGTGTGCTTGACTTGCTCACGGTCCTTCTGTGCGCGGTTACCCTGGCGAGCATTCGCCTGGTAAGCGACGACGACCTGGTGGATCAGCGCTTCGTTGTAGTCACGACCGAACACGACGTCCGATGCGTTGACCACTGCACCTTCCTGACCATTTTCGTTCAGGAGCTTGAGTTCCATTATTTCGCCCCCTTGGTCTTGACGGCCGGCGTCACGAAGACTTTGCCGCCCTTCGCGCCCGGAATCGCACCCTTCACGAGCAGCAGCTTGCGCTCTGCGTCGATACGAGCGATTTCGAGGTTCTGCACCGTCACCGTCACGTCACCCATGTGACCCGTCATGCGTTTACCCGGGAAAACACGACCCGGATCTTGCGCCATACCGATCGAGCCCGGCACGTTGTGCGAGCGCGAGTTACCGTGCGTAGCACGGCCGGAGGAGAAGTTGTAACGCTTGATCGTACCGGCGTAGCCCTTACCGATCGACACGCCTTGCACGTCGACCTTCTGGCCCACTTCGAAAAGATCTGCACCGACCACGGCGCCATTCGACAGCTCAGCTGCCTTGGCCGCGTCAATGCGGAATTCCTTGAGGATTTCACCGGCTTCGACACCGGCTTTGGCGAGATGACCTGCCAGCGGCTTCGTCACGCGCGATGCACGACGGGAGCCGAATGCAACCTGCACGGCCGTGTAGCCGTCGGTTTCAACAGTCTTGATCTGCGTCACGCGGTTGTCCGACACGTCCAGCACGGTGACGGGAATCGAATCCCCTTCCGCCGTGAAGATACGGGTCATGCCAACCTTGCGACCTACGAGTCCAAGGCTCATCATTTTCTCCATTCCCGACTGCGATTGGTCGGGGCTGATTTACAAAATGCCGGGCACGCAAGGCCCAACTTTTTTCCGCGAATACGCGAAAAGCCAAGCATTATAGCCCGACCTCGCGTTTTCCGCAAGCAATCAAAGACTTAGCGCCGCCCGGCTTGCCGATCGGCGCCGGAAGCCTTACTGCAGCTTGATTTCCACGTCGACGCCAGCCGGCAGGTCGAGCTTCATCAGCGCGTCAACCGTCTTGTCGGTCGGATCGACGATGTCCATCAGGCGCTGGTGGGTACGGATTTCGAGCTGATCGCGCGACGTCTTGTTGACGTGCGGCGAACGCAGGATGTCAAAACGCTGAATGCGCGTCGGCAGCGGCACCGGGCCACGGACGATTGCGCCAGTCCGCTTCGCGGTATCGACGATCTCGGCAGCCGATTGATCGATCAGACGATAGTCGAATGCCTTCAGGCGAATGCGGATTTTCTGTTGCTGCATGACGATTCCTTGGAAAGAGCGAGGCGATGTTGCATCGCCGGACACTAAAAGAACGCGAAACATGACGCCTGCGGGGAGCGAGACATCAAGTTCCGAACGGTACTTCCACTGCTAAGCCCGCGATTCTACACGAAATTCTGGAGCGATGGTGCGAGTTTCTCGCCCCGCACATCGGCGTACCGAAAAAACAAAACCGGGTGCCAGCGCAAGCTGGACACCCGGTTTCGACGGTAAAACCACTACCGCGGAATCGCGGACCCCGCCGGGATCCGCGGATCGTCGATATTACTCGATGATCTTGGCGACGACGCCGGCGCCGACCGTACGGCCGCCTTCGCGGATTGCGAAGCGCAGACCTTCTTCCATCGCGATCGGAGCGATCAGCTTCACCGTGATCGACACGTTGTCGCCCGGCATCACCATTTCCTTGTCCTTCGGCAGCTCGATCGAGCCCGTCACGTCCGTCGTACGGAAGTAGAACTGCGGACGGTAGTTGTTGAAGAACGGCGTGTGACGGCCGCCTTCGTCCTTGCTCAGCACGTACACTTCAGCCGTGAAGTGCGTGTGCGGCGTGATCGAACCCGGCTTCGCCAGAACCTGGCCACGCTCCACGTCTTCACGCTTCGTGCCGCGCAGCAGGATACCAACGTTGTCGCCTGCTTGACCTTGGTCCAGCAGCTTGCGGAACATTTCAACGCCCGTGCAGGTCGTCTTCACCGTCGGCTTGATACCGACGATTTCGATTTCTTCGCCGACCTTCACGATGCCGCGCTCAACGCGACCCGTCACAACCGTACCACGGCCCGAGATCGAGAACACGTCTTCCACCGGCATCAGGAACGCGCCGTCAACTGCACGCTCCGGCGTCGGGATGTACGTGTCCAGCGCGTCGGCCAGGCTCATGATCGCCACTTCGCCCAGCTCGCCCGTGTCGCCTTCCAGCGCCAGCTTCGCCGAACCCTTCACGATCGGCGTGTCGTCGCCCGGGAAGTCGTACTTCGACAGGAGTTCGCGAACTTCCATCTCGACCAGCTCGAGCAGTTCAGCGTCGTCCACCATGTCGCACTTGTTCAGGAACACGATGATGTACGGAACGCCAACCTGACGGGCCAGCAGGATGTGCTCACGCGTCTGCGGCATCGGGCCGTCAGCTGCCGAGCAAACCAGGATCGCGCCGTCCATCTGCGCTGCGCCCGTGATCATGTTCTTCACATAGTCAGCGTGGCCCGGGCAGTCGACGTGTGCGTAGTGGCGGTTAGCCGTTTCGTACTCGACGTGTGCCGTGTTGATCGTGATGCCGCGCGCCTTTTCTTCCGGTGCCGCGTCGATCTGGTCGTATGCCTTCGCTTCGCCGCCGAACTTCTTCGTCAGAACCGTCGTGATCGCTGCCGTCAGCGTCGTCTTGCCGTGGTCAACGTGACCAATCGTACCAACGTTCACGTGCGGCTTGGTCCGCTCGAATTTACCTTTTGCCATGATTCTCTTCTTTCAAAAATAATCGATTGTGATAACGAATTACTTCGTCTTCGCGCTGATGATCGCTTCTGCAACGTTCTTCGGAGCTTCAGCGTAGTGCTTGAATTCCATCGTGTACGTTGCGCGACCCTGCGTCAGCGAACGCAGCGACGTCGAGTAGCCGAACATTTCCGACAGCGGCACTTCGGCGCGCACGATCTTGCCGCCGCCAACCATGTCGTCCATGCCCTGGATGATGCCGCGACGACCCGACAGGTCGCCCATCACGTTACCCATGAAGTCTTCCGGCGTTTCCACTTCCACGGCCATCATCGGCTCGAGCAGAACCGGATCCGCACGACGCATCGCTTCCTTGAACGCCATCGAACCGGCCATGCGGAACGCATTTTCGTTCGAGTCGACGTCGTGGTACGAACCGAACGTCAGCGTGACCTTCACGTCGACAACCGGGAAGCCAGCCAGCACGCCGCTCTTCAGCGTTTCCTGGATACCCTTGTCAACCGACGGGATGTATTCACGCGGAATCACGCCGCCCTTGATCGCGTCGACGAACTCGTAGCCCTTGCCCAGTTCGCTGCGCTCAAGCGTAATGACCGCATGGCCGTACTGACCACGACCACCCGACTGCTTGACGAACTTGCCTTCGACGTCCGCGGCCGACTTGCGAATGGTTTCGCGGTATGCCACCTGCGGCTTGCCGACGGTCGCTTCCACGCCGAATTCGCGCTTCATCCGGTCGACCAGAATTTCGAGGTGGAGCTCGCCCATGCCCGAAATGATGGTTTGACCCGATTCTTCGTCGGTCTGCACGCGGAACGACGGATCTTCCTGAGCGAGACGGTTGAGCGCCAGGCCCATCTTTTCCTGGTCAGCCTTCGTCTTCGGCTCGACGGCCTGCGAAATCACCGGCTCCGGGAAAATCATGCGTTCGAGCACGATCGGATGTGCCGGATCGCACAGCGTGTCGCCCGTGGTCGCTTCCTTCAGGCCGACCGCAGCAGCGATGTCGCCTGCGCGAACTTCCTTGATTTCTTCGCGCTGGTTCGCGTGCATCTGCAGAATACGGCCGAGACGTTCCTTCTTGTCCTTGGTCGCATTGAGCAGCGTGTCGCCCGAATTGACGACGCCCGAGTAGACGCGGAAGAAGATCAGCTGGCCGACGAACGGGTCGGTCATGATCTTGAACGCGAGTGCCGAGAACTTCTCGTCGTCGGACGCACGGCGTTCCGTCTTCTCGCCATTTTCGAGTTCACCCGTAACCGGCGGGATGTCGATCGGCGACGGCAGGAAATCGATCACGGCGTCGAGCATACGCTGCACGCCCTTGTTCTTGAATGCGGTACCGCACAGCATCGGCTGAATTTCGCACGCGATCGTACGGTCACGCAGACCCTTCAAGATCTCGGCTTCGGCCAGGTCGCCCGCTTCGAGATACTGATTCATCAGCTCTTCGCTCGACTCGGCAGCCGCTTCGACCATCTTTTCACGCCATTCATTGCACGTGTCGACGAGTTCCGCCGGGATGTCCACGTAGTCGAACTTGGTACCTTGCGATGCCTCGTCCCAAATGATCGCCTTCATCTTGATCAGGTCGACGACACCCTTGAAGCCTTCTTCCGCGCCGATCGGCACCACGACCGGAACCGGGTTCGCCTTCAGGCGCAGACGGAGCTGGTCGTAGACCTTGAAGAAGTTCGCGCCGGTACGGTCCATCTTGTTGACGAACGCGAGACGGGGCACCTTGTACTTGTTCGCCTGGCGCCACACCGTTTCCGACTGCGGCTGCACGCCGCCCACTGCGCAATACACCATGCATGCGCCGTCGAGCACGCGCATCGAGCGCTCGACTTCAATCGTGAAGTCGACGTGGCCCGGGGTGTCGATGATGTTGATGCGGTGTTCCGGACGGTCGCCGGCCATGCCCTTCCAGAAGGCGGTGGTAGCAGCGGACGTGATCGTGATGCCACGCTCCTGTTCCTGCTCCATCCAGTCCATCGTGGCTGCGCCGTCGTGGACTTCACCGATCTTGTGGTTCACACCGGTGTAAAACAGAATGCGCTCGGTCGTCGTCGTTTTGCCGGCGTCGATGTGAGCGCTAATACCGATATTGCGGTAGCGCTCGATAGGAGTCTTGCGAGCCACTTTGATCCTCTACTGGGATGACACGATGCAGCGCCGCTGCATCGTGCTTCAACACAAACGGGCGAGGCGCCTGAAAAGCGCACCCGCCCGGAATTTATTTCCGCTAAAAGCCCAGCCAGGCGCTTAGAAACGGAAATGCGAGAACGCGCGGTTGGCTTCTGCCATGCGGTGAACTTCGTCGCGCTTCTTCATCGCGCCGCCACGGCCTTCGGCCGCTTCGGAGAGTTCACCTGCCAGGCGCAGGGCCATCGACTTCTCGCTACGCTTCTTCGCAGCCTCACGCAGCCAGCGCATCGCCAATGCCATACGACGCGACGGGCGCACTTCGACCGGAACTTGATAGTTGGCACCACCAACGCGACGGCTCTTCACTTCGACCACCGGCTTGACGTTGTTGAGCGCAACCGTGAACACTTCCAGCGGGTCCTTGCCACCCTTGGTCTGGATTTGTTCGAATGCGCCATAAACGATGCGCTCTGCGACCGACTTCTTGCCGGACAGCATCAGCATGTTCATGAACTTGGCTACATCAACGTTACCGAACTTCGGATCCGGCAACACTTCCCGCTTAGGGACTTCGCGACGACGCGGCATGATTCTTCCTTTACTTGTTCAGTTGGAGCTGGTTCCAGCTCCGCGGCCACCAACAAACCCGATCACATCTTCACGACTAACCAGCTTGGCCGGGTGACCACTTACTCGACAGCACCGGCAATCCGGCACTCCCGCCTTGACCGCCCTGCGGCGATCCCTGATCAAAAACTGCTTACTTGGCAGCCTTTGCACGCTTCGCGCCGTACTTCGAGCGCGCTTGCTTACGGTCCTTGACGCCCTGGGTATCCAGCGAGCCGCGAACCATGTGGTAACGCACACCCGGCAAGTCCTTCACACGGCCGCCGCGGATCAGCACAACCGAGTGTTCCTGCAGGTTGTGGCCTTCACCGCCGATGTACGAAATCACTTCGAAGCCGTTCGTCAGACGAACCTTGGCGACCTTACGGAGTGCCGAGTTAGGCTTCTTCGGCGTCGTCGTGTACACACGGGTGCACACGCCGCGACGCTGGGGGCAGTCCTGCAGGGCCGGGCTCTTGCTCTTCGTCGTTTCCGACTGACGGCCTTTGCGAACCAGTTGGTTGATGGTTGGCATTGTTTATTCCTGAAATTGAACAAAATCTGCGCATCGATTTCGGGCAAAGCGAGAATCGACGCACAGTTGACTTCCGAACCGGCGAAACGGGGCGAACTTTCGAACGCAACTCGTCCCACCGAATACCGGAACCCAGCATCATATTCCGGAAATACCAACTAAGTCAACGGCTTGCGTGATCCGCCAGCCGGACGCGTGGTTTACCGGAAGGGTCGGAACGCCTGTGTCAGGCCGACTCGACGACGTCGATGATCTCGTCGCCGAAGCGCTCCAGCTTGCGCACGCCCATGCCGGGGATATGGCGCAGGTCGTCGATCGACTCCGGCGCGTTGCGTGCGATCTCGGCGAGCGTCGCGTCGTGGAAGATCACATAGGCCGGCACGCCGTCCGTCTTCGCCGTTTCCGCACGCCATGCGCGCAGTGCATCCCACCGCGCGCGCTCACGCGTGCCCATGCCGGCCGTCGGATCGACGCGCGTACCGCTGCGGCTCGACGACTGGCGCGTACGCTGCGGCTTCACGTAGCGGCGCAGCGTGACCTTCTCCTCGTTCTTCAGCACGGGCTTCGCGGCCTCGGTCAGCACGAGCGCGCCGAAGCCGCCATGATCGACGGCCAGGTAGCCGTACGCGACGAGCTGCCGGAAAATCGCGCGCCACTCCGGCTCCGACAGCGACGCGCCGATGCCGAACGTCGTGAGCTGGTCGTGGCCGCGCTGCAACACCTTCTCGGTGCGCCCGCCGCGCAGGATCTCGATCAGGTGGCTCGAGCCGAAATTGAAGCCACTCGCGCGCTGCGCACGGAACACACACGACAGCGCCATCTGCGCCTCACGCGTGGCGTCCCACGAATCGGGCGGCTCGAGGCACGTGTCGCAGTTGCCGCACGGCTTGCTCTCCTCGCCGAAGTAGTTCAGCAGCCGCACGCGACGGCACGAGATCGTCTCGCACAGCCCGAGCAGCGCGTCGAGCTTCGACGTCTGGACGCGCTTGTGCGCGTCGTCCGCATCGGACTCGTCGATCATCTTGCGCTGCTGGACGACGTCGCCGAGACCGTACGCCATCCACGCATTTGCGGGCATCCCGTCGCGGCCGGCGCGGCCCGTTTCCTGGTAGTAACCTTCGACGCTCTTCGGCAGATCCAGGTGCGCGACGAAGCGCACGTCCGGCTTGTCGATGCCCATGCCGAACGCGATCGTCGCGCACATGACGATGCCTTCCTCGCGCTGGAACATTTCCTGGTGCTTCTGCCGCACCTCGAACTCCATCCCTGCGTGATACGGCAGCGCTCGCACCCCCTGCGCCTTCAACCATTCGGCCGTTTCCTCGACCTTGCGGCGCGACAGGCAATAGACGACGCCCGCATCCGTCGTACCGTCGGCATTCGTGTGTTCGGCGCGGATGAAATCGAGCAGCTGCGAACGCGCGTTGTCCTTTTCGACGATCCGGTAGCGGATGTTCGGGCGGTCGAAGCTCGACACGAACACGCGCGCGTCGTCGAGCGCGAGACGGTGGATGATCTCGTCGCGCGTGATCGCGTCGGCCGTGGCGGTCAGCGCGACGCGCGGCACCGACGGAAACCGCTCGTGCAGCACCGACAGCTGGATGTATTCCGGGCGGAAGTCGTGCCCCCATTGCGACACGCAGTGCGCTTCGTCGATCGCGAACAGGCCGATCTTCGCGCGCTCGAGCAGGTCGAGGAAGCGCCCCGTCATCAGCCGTTCCGGCGCGACGTACAGCAGGTCGATTTCGCCTTCGCGCAGCGCGCGCTCGGTCGCCGCGGCCTCGGCGCCCGACAGCGTCGAATTCAGGTATGCCGCGCGCACGCCCACTTCCCTCAGTGCGGCGACCTGGTCCTGCATCAGCGCGATCAACGGCGACACGACGATGCCGGCGCCCTGCCCGGCCTCGCGGCGCAGCAGCGCCGGGATCTGGTAGCACAGCGACTTGCCGCCGCCGGTCGGCATCAGCACGAGGCAATCGCCGCCGCCGGCGACGTGTTCGACGATCTCGCCCTGCTGGCCGCGAAATGCGGGGTAACCAAATACTTCGTCGAGGATTTCGAGGGCGCGGGACATGAATGAGGGCAGAGACGGCTAAACGATGACCGCAATTTTAACAACCCGCTCGCGCGACGCGTGGCGAATCGTGCGGTTTTGGCCGATTGGCCAGGATTCGTTCGCGCGCATGACGGGCCTGCCAAGGCCGCGGTGCGAGTGATTGCGATGGCTGCGGCGGCACCTGCAGCCAGGCGACGCCTGGCTCGCAAGCGACCTCCGGCGGCACGGCGCAGGCCCGTCATGCGCGTGAACGACAGATGAAAAAAAACCGCCCGGCAGAACCGGGCGGTTTCGATGACAGCGATGACAGCAAGGCAAGGCGGCTCGCGCCGCCCGCACTTACTCGGCTGCCGGGTGTTGCTGCGGCTCTTCTGCCGGCGCGCTAGGCGTGCCGAAGTCGAACGATTCTTCCGCTGCGATCTGGTCGAAACGCTCGCGATCCGACGATTCCTTCGCCTTGCGTGCCTTGTGGAACGCGAGACCCGTACCGGCCGGAATCAGACGGCCGACGATCACGTTTTCCTTCAGGCCGCGCAGATCGTCGCGCTTGCCCATGATCGCCGCTTCGGTCAGCACGCGGGTCGTTTCCTGGAACGATGCCGCGGAGATGAACGAGTCGGTCGACAGCGATGCCTTCGTGATACCGAGCAGCACGTTGTCGTACGAAGCCGGACGCTTGTCGTCGGCGATCATGCGATCGTTCTCGTCCAGCATGTCGGAACGTTCGACCTGTTCGCCCGGGATGAAGCGCGTATCGCCGTTGTCGGTGATCTGCACACGACGCAGCATCTGGCGAACGATCACCTCGATGTGCTTGTCGTTGATCTTCACGCCCTGCAGACGATACACGTCCTGCACTTCGTCGACGATGTAGCGCGACAGTGCCTCGATACCCTGCAGACGCAGGATGTCGTGCGGATCGGCCGGACCGTCCACGATCATTTCGCCCTTGTTGACGACCTGAGCATCGTGAACCAGAACCTGCTTTTCCTTCGCGATCAGGAACTCGTGCTGGTTGCCCTCGAGATCCGTGATGACGAGACGCTGCTTGCCCTTCGTGTCCTTACCGAACGACGTCGTACCGGTGACTTCCGCGAGAATGCCGGCATCCTTCGGCGAACGCGCTTCGAACAGTTCCGCCACCCGCGGCAGACCGCCGGTAATGTCACGCGTCTTCTGCGCTTCCGTCGGGATACGTGCGAGCACTTCACCGACCTGCACTTGCTGACCGTCCTTCACGGTGATCAGTGCGCCGACCTGGAAGCCGATCTGCACCGCATGCTCCGTGCCCGGGATCTTCACTTCGTCGCCGTTCGCGTCGAGCAGCTTCACCTGCGGACGCACGCTCTTCGAAGCCTGCGAACCGCGGCGCTTCACGTCGATCACGACCAGGGTCGACAGACCGGTCACGTCGTCGATCTGCTTCGCGACGGTCACGCCTTCCTCGACGTTCTCGAACTTCACCGTACCACCGTACTCGGTGATGATCGGACGCGTCATCGGATCCCACGTCGCGAGTTGCGTACCGGCCTTGATGGTCACGCCATCGAGCTGCAGCAGCGTCGCGCCGTACGGCACTTTGTGACGCTCGCGCTCGCGGCCGAAGTCGTCGGTGATCAGCGCCTCGCCCGAACGCGAAATGACGATCTGCTCGCCCTTCGCGTTGGTGACGTAACGCATCGTCGCCGTGAAGCGGACGATACCGTTGCTCTTCGCTTCGACCGACGAAGCCACTGCCGCACGCGATGCCGCACCACCGATGTGGAACGTACGCATCGTCAGCTGCGTGCCCGGCTCACCGATCGACTGTGCCGCGATCACGCCGACTGCTTCGCCGACGTTCACGAGCGAGCCGCGGCCGAGGTCGCGGCCGTAGCAGGCTGCGCACAGGCCGTAACGCGTTTCGCAGGTCAGCGGCGTGCGCACGCGCACTTCGTCGATGCCGAGGCGTTCGATTTCCTCGACCGCCGTTTCGTCGAGCAGCATGCCCGATTCGTACACCGTTTCCTGCGTTTCCGGGTTCACGACGTCCGCGACCGCAACGCGGCCGAGGATACGGTCGCGCAGCGCTTCGACGACTTCACCGCCTTCGACGAGTGCCTTCATTGCCACGCCGTTCGACGTGCCGCAATCGTCTTCCACCACGACCAGATCCTGCGTGACGTCAACGAGACGACGCGTCAGGTAACCCGAGTTCGCGGTCTTCAGTGCCGTATCAGCCAGACCCTTACGTGCACCGTGGGTCGAGATGAAGTACTGCAACACGTTCAGGCCTTCGCGGAAGTTCGCGGTAATCGGCGTCTCGATAATCGAGCCGTCCGGCTTCGCCATCAGGCCACGCATACCGGCCAGCTGACGAATCTGCACCGCCGAACCCCGGGCGCCCGAGTCGGCCATCATGTAGATCGAGTTGAACGATTCCTGGCGCGTTTCGTTGCCGTCGCGGTCCGTCACCGGCTCCGTCGACAGCTGCTCCATCATCGCCTTGCCGACCGCTTCCGACGTTGCCGACCAGATGTCGACCACGTTGTTGTAGCGTTCCTGCGCGGTGACGAGACCCGACATGTACTGACGGTCGTACTCCTTCACCTTCTTCGCGGCGTCGCCGACGATCGTTTCCTTCTGCGGCGGCACGAGCATGTCGTCCACGCAGATCGAGATGCCGGCACGCGTCGCGAGACGGAAACCCGACTGCATCAGCTGGTCGGCAAACACCACCGTCGCACGCAGACCGCACTTGCGGAACGCCGTGTTGATCAGGCGCGAGATTTCCTTCTTCTTCAGCGGCTTGTTCAGCACCGAGAACGGCAGGCCGTGCGGCAGGATCTCCGACAGGATCGCGCGACCGACGGTCGTCGCGTACAGCGAGATCTTCGGCACGAATTGCGGCGCGCCTTCCGACGTGTCTTCGTTGTGGACCATTTCGGTGATCCGCACGTTGACGCGCGAGGCCAGCTCGACTTCCTTGTTCTCGTACGCGCGGAGCACTTCCGACACGCCGGTGAACGACAGGCCTTCGCCCTTCGCATTGACCGCTTCGCGGGTCGCGTAGTACAGACCCAGCACGATATCCTGCGACGGCACGATCGACGGATCGCCGTTAGCCGGGAACAGCACGTTGTTCGACGCCAGCATCAGCGTGCGTGCTTCCATCTGCGCTTCGAGCGACAGCGGCACGTGAACAGCCATCTGGTCACCGTCGAAGTCGGCGTTGAACGCCGCGCAGACGAGCGGGTGCAGCTGGATTGCCTTACCTTCGATCAGCACCGGCTCGAACGCCTGGATACCGAGACGGTGCAGCGTCGGCGCCCGGTTCAGCATCACCGGGTGCTCGCGGATCACCTCTTCGAGGATGTCCCACACCACCGGCGTCTGGTTCTCGACTTCCTTCTTCGCAGCCTTGATGGTCGTCGCGACGCCCATCACTTCCAGCTTGTTGAAGATGAACGGCTTGAACAGCTCGAGCGCCATCAGCTTCGGCAGACCGCACTGGTGCAGCTTCAGCGTCGGGCCGACCACGATGACCGAACGGCCCGAGTAGTCGACGCGCTTGCCCAGCAGGTTCTGACGGAAACGACCGCCCTTACCCTTGATCATGTCGGCGAGCGACTTCAGCGGACGCTTGTTCGCGCCCGTCATCGCCTTGCCGCGACGACCGTTGTCGAGCAGCGAGTCGACGGCTTCCTGCAGCATCCGCTTTTCGTTGCGGACGATGATTTCAGGAGCCTTCAGCTCGAGCAGACGCTTCAACCGGTTGTTACGGTTGATCACGCGGCGATACAGGTCGTTCAGGTCCGACGTCGCGAAACGGCCGCCGTCCAGCGGCACGAGCGGACGCAGTTCCGGCGGCAGCACCGGCAGCACTTCGAGGATCATCCACTCGGGCTTGATGCCCGAGCGCTGGAATGCCTCGAGGACCTTCAGGCGCTTCGCGTACTTCTTGATCTTCGCTTCCGAGCCGGTGTTCTTCAGCTCGGTGCGCAGCGTCTCGACCTGCTCGTCGATGTTGATCGCGCGCAGCAGTTCACGCACGCCTTCCGCGCCCATTTCGGCACGGAATTCGTCGCCGTATTCCTCGACCTTGTTGTAGTAATCCTCTTCGGTCATGATCTGCCGCGCCTTCAGCGGCGTCATGCCCGGTTCGATCACCACGTAGGCTTCGAAGTACAGCACGCGTTCGATGTCGCGCAGCGTCATGTCGAGCACCATGCCCAGACGCGACGGCAGCGACTTCAGGAACCAGATGTGAGCGACCGGCGAGGCCAGCTCGATGTGGCCCATCCGTTCGCGACGCACCTTCGCCAGCGTCACTTCGACGCCGCACTTCTCGCAGATCACGCCGCGGTGCTTCAGACGCTTGTACTTGCCGCACAGGCACTCGTAGTCCTTGATCGGCCCGAAGATCTTCGCGCAGAAGAGACCATCGCGTTCCGGCTTGAACGTACGGTAGTTGATGGTCTCCGGCTTCTTCACTTCACCGAACGACCACGAACGGATCTTGTCCGGCGAGGCCAGACCGATCTTGATCGCGTCGAAAACTTCTTCCTGTTGGACTTGCTTGAATAGATCGAGCAGAGCTTTCATTGCTTTCTCTCCGTAGTCCGATTAATTGCGGTCGAGATCGATGTCGATACCGAGCGAGCGGATTTCCTTCACGAGCACGTTGAAGGATTCCGGCATGCCTGCATCGATCACGTGATCGCCCTTGACCAGGTTTTCATAAACCTTGGTACGGCCGTTCACGTCGTCCGACTTCACCGTCAGCATTTCCTGCAGCACGTAGGACGCTCCGTACGCTTCGAGTGCCCACACTTCCATTTCACCGAAACGCTGGCCACCGAACTGCGCCTTACCACCCAGCGGCTGCTGCGTGACGAGCGAGTACGGGCCGGTCGAACGCGCGTGCATCTTGTCGTCGACCAAGTGGTGCAGCTTCAGGTAGTGCATGTAGCCGAGCGTCACGCGACGTTCGAACATTTCGCCCGTGCGGCCGTCGTACAGGCGGACCTGGTTCTTCGACGGGTTCATGCCGAGTTGTTCCGCGATGTCGTCCGGGAACGCGAGGTTGAGCATCTTGCCCATTTCTTCCTCGGTCGCACCGTCGAACACCGGCGTTGCAAACGGCACGCCTTCGCGCAGGTTCTTCGCGAGTTCGAGGATCTCGTCGTCGGTGAAGCTTTCCAGGTCTTCCTGGCGGCCCGAGTCGTTGTAGATCTTCGTCAGGAACACGCGCATTTCCTCGATCTTCGCCTGACGCTGCAGCATTTCGCCGATACGCCAGCCGAGGCCCTTCGCGGCCCAGCCGAGGTGCACTTCCAGAACCTGACCCACGTTCATCCGCGACGGAACGCCCAGCGGGTTCAGCACGACGTCTGCCGGACGGCCATCGGCCATGTACGGCATGTCTTCGATCGGAACGATCTTCGACACGACACCCTTGTTACCGTGACGGCCTGCCATCTTGTCGCCAGGCTGCAGGCGACGCTTGACCGCGAGGTACACCTTGACCATCTTCAGCACGCCCGGCGGCAGTTCGTCGCCTTGCGTGAGCTTCTTGCGCTTCTCTTCGAACGCGAGGTCGAACTGGTGACGCTTTTCTTCGATCGAGTTCTTGATCGCTTCGAGCTGCGCCGCTGCTTCGTCGTCCGCGAGGCGGATGTCGAACCAGTGGTAGTGGTCGAGGTCTTCCAGGTAAGCCTGGTCGATCTTCGTGCCCTTCGCGAGCTTCTTCGGACCGCCGTTCGCGACCTTGCCCACGAGCATGCGCGCGAGACGCTGGAACGCGTCGCCTTCCACGATGCGCAGCTGGTCGTTCAGGTCGAGACGATAGCGCTTCAGTTCGTCGTCGATAATCTGTTGCGCGCGCTTGTCGCGCTGGATGCCTTCACGCGTGAACACCTGGACGTCGATCACGGTGCCGCTCATGCCCGACGGCACGCGCAGCGACGTGTCCTTCACGTCCGAGGCCTTCTCGCCGAAGATCGCGCGCAGCAGCTTCTCTTCCGGCGTCAGCTGGGTCTCGCCCTTCGGCGTGACCTTGCCGACCATCACGTCGCCTGCTTCGACTTCCGCACCGATGTACACGATGCCCGATTCGTCGAGACGGCCGAGCTGGACTTCAGCCAGATTCGAGATGTCGCGCGTGATTTCTTCCGGCCCGAGCTTCGTGTCACGTGCAACGACGTTCAGCTCTTCGATGTGGATCGACGTGTAGCGATCGTCCGCAACGACCTTCTCCGAGATCAGGATCGAATCCTCGAAGTTGTAGCCGTTCCACGGCATGAACGCGATCAGCATGTTCTGGCCGAGCGCGAGCTCGCCCAGGTCCGTCGAGGCGCCGTCGGCCAGCACGTCGCCGCGCGAGACCTTGTCGCCCATCTTCACGATCGGACGCTGGTTGATGTTCGTGTTCTGGTTCGAACGCGTGTACTTGATCAGGTTGTAGATGTCGACACCGACTTCACCTGCGACTGCTTCGTCGTCGTTCACGCGAATCACGATACGGCCTGCGTCGACATAGTCGACGACGCCGCCACGGAACGCCTGAACCGTCGTACCCGAGTCGACCGCACAGGTGCGCTCGATGCCCGTACCGACGACCGGCTTTTCCGGACGCAGACACGGCACGGCCTGACGCTGCATGTTCGAACCCATCAGTGCACGGTTCGCGTCATCGTGTTCAAGGAACGGAATCAGCGAAGCTGCCACCGACACGATCTGCGACGGCGCAACGTCCATGTACTGGATACGGTCCGGCGTGACCATCATCGTTTCGCCGGCTTCACGCGACGACACGAGTTCGTCGATCAGCTGGCCGTTCTCGTCGATCGCGGCGTTTGCCTGCGCGATCATGTAGCGGCCTTCTTCGATCGCCGACAGGTAATCGATCTGGTCGGTCACCTTGCTGTCCACGACCTTGCGGTACGGCGTCTCGAGGAAGCCATACTCGTTCAGGTGCGCATACAGTGCGAGCGAGTTGATCAGACCGATGTTCGGACCTTCCGGCGTTTCGATCGGGCACACACGGCCATAGTGGGTCGGGTGCACGTCACGAACTTCGAAGCCTGCGCGTTCGCGCGTCAGACCGCCCGGGCCCAGTGCGGAAACACGTCGCTTGTGCGTGATTTCCGACAGCGGGTTGGTCTGGTCCATGAACTGCGACAGCTGCGACGAACCGAAGAACTCGCGGATCGCCGACGAAATCGGCTTCGAGTTGATCAGGTCGTGCGGCATCAGGTTTTCGCTTTCGGCCTGGCCGAGGCGTTCCTTGACTGCGCGCTCGACACGCACGAGACCTGCGCGGAACTGGTTTTCCGCCAGTTCGCCGACGCAACGCACGCGACGGTTGCCGAGGTGGTCGATATCGTCCACTTCGCCCTTGCCGTTGCGCAGCTCGACGAGGATCTTGATCGTCGCGAGGATGTCGTCGTCCTGCAGCGTCATCGGGCCGGTGATTTCATCACGGCTGACGCGGCGGTTGAACTTCATACGGCCGACCTTCGACAGGTCGTACGCTTCTTCGCTGTAGAACAGACGGTTGAACAGTGCCTCGACCGCTTCTTCGGTCGGCGGCTCGCCCGGACGCATCATGCGGTAGATCGCGATGCGCGCGGCCGTCCTGTCGGTCGTTTCGTCGACACGCAGCGTCGACGAGATGTACGGCCCCTGGTCCAGGTCGTTCGTGTAGAGCGTCTGGATGTCCTTGATGCCCGCTTCGCGCAGCTTCTCGAGCACGCTTTCCGTGACTTCGTCGTTCGCGCTCGCGATCACTTCGCCGGTATCGCCGTCGACGACGTTCTTCGCCAGCACGCGACCGAGCAGATAGTCTTCCGGCACCGAGATGAACTTGGTCTTCGCGGCTTCGAGGTCGCGAATGTGCTTCGCGTTGATCCGCTTGTCCTTCTGGACGATGACCTTGCCATCACGATCCGTGATGTCGAAACGCGCGACTTCACCACGCAGGCGCTCGGGCACGAACTCGAGTTGCGCGCCTTCGTCCATCAGCGTGAAGTTGTCGAACACGAAGAAGTTCGCGAGGATCTGTTCCGGCGTGAGGCCGATGGCCTTCAGCAGGATCGTGACCGGCATCTTGCGGCGACGGTCGACGCGGAAGTACAGGATGTCCTTCGGGTCGAATTCGAAGTCGAGCCACGAGCCGCGGTACGGAATGATCCGTGCCGAGAACAGCAGCTTGCCCGAGCTGTGCGTCTTGCCCTTGTCGTGTTCGAAGAACACGCCCGGCGAACGGTGCAGCTGCGAGACGATGACACGCTCGGTGCCGTTGATGACGAACGAGCCCGTCGGCGTCATGAGCGGCATTTCGCCCATGTACACTTCCTGCTCTTTCACTTCCTTGACGACCGGCTTGTTCGGCGATTCCTTGTCGAGGATGACAAGGCGGACCTTCGCGCGCAGCGCGGAGCAGTACGTCAGGCCACGCTGCTGGCATTCCTTGATGTTGAATGCCGGCGAGGACAGCGCATAGCTCACGAACTCAAGGCGCGCGAAACCGTTGTGCGAAACAATGGGAAATACCGATGTGAACGCGGCCTGCAAACCTTCAGGCTTGCGTTGTGTGGCCGGCACATCGGCTTGCAGAAACGTGCTGAATGATTCAAGCTGGGTAGCCAGCAAGAACGGAACTTGGTGAACGATGGGGCGCTTCGCGAAACTCTTGCGAATGCGCTTCTTCTCGGTGAAGGAATATTGCATACGATCTCCGAATCACGGCGGGTGCTATCGAGGCGGAATACCTTGACGTTTCAAACCCGAGTGTTCACCGACTGAGACCCGATGGCCGTTCGACGGCTTGAACGAGCCGAGAAGCTTGGTGGTTGGCCGCTACCAACCGCTGGCTGACGGCAGCGGATGCCTGTGTTGCCCGCTACCCGACCAAACTTGCCTTCTGCAGTCGCTTCAGAAGACAAAGAGAACCGCCATTCGTGACCAATGACAACGATCAGGCGGTTTTCTTTGGCTTCTGGGGCCGATTATTCGGGCTCCCGAATGAGTGCCAGAATAACGTCCCCACAAAGCACAAAAAGGCCGGCGGTGAAAATACCGCCAGCCTTCGCGCAGCGAGCCGAAACTTACTTGATTTCGGCCTTCGCGCCTGCGTCTTCCAGCTTCTTCTTGGCTTCGTCAGCAGCAGCCTTCGGCACCGCTTCCTTGACGGGCTTCGGTGCGCCGTCAACCAGGTCCTTCGCTTCCTTCAGGCCCAGGCCCGTCAGTTCGCGAACTGCCTTGATGACTGCAACCTTGTTGCCGCCTGCTTCGAGCAGCATGACCGTGAATTCGGTCTGCTCTTCAGCAGCAGCAGCAGCGCCGCCGCCTGCCGGGCCAGCGACTGCCACTGCAGCTGCCGACACGCCAAACTTCTCTTCGAATGCCTTGACCAGTTCGTTCAGTTCCAGAACGGTCATCCCTTCGACTGCTGCCAGGATGTCTTCTTTTGCGATTGCCATTTGAAATACTCCTAAATTGAATTCGGATACAGCCAGCGATCAATGACGCTGATGCACGTTCGATTACGCAGCTTCCGCTTGCTTCTTCTCGGCCAGCGCGGCCAGAGCGCGCGCGAAGCCCGAAACAGGCGATTGCATAACGAACAGCAGCTTCGAGAGCAGTTCTTCGCGGCTCGGGATGCTTGCCAGCGCTTGCACGCCAGCCTTGTCCATCACCTTGCCATCGAACGAACCAGCCTTGATGACCAACTTGTCATTGCTCTTGCTGAAGTCGTTGACGACCTTAGCAGCAGCAATTGCATCTTCCGAGATGCCGTAGATCAACGGGCCAGTCATCTGCTCTGCCAGCGGAGCAAACGGCGTACCTTCAACAGCGCGACGCGCCAGCGTGTTCTTCAACACGCGCAGGTAAACCTGTTGCTCACGCGCTTTCGCGCGCAGCTTGGTCAGATCGCCAACCGCAATTCCACGATACTCAGCCAGCACAACGGTCTGGGCCTTCGCGACTTGCGCGGCAACCTCAGCGACGACGGCTTGCTTGTCTTCTCTATTAAGCGGCACGGTTAGCCTCCAGAAACGATACGTTCGGCGCGGCCGGCATGGCCGAAACCTCACGTACCTCGTTCAACAACGGCGTCCGACCTCGTTAGGAGTATTTCCACCTCACGCCGGGAATCGCTTCACGGCCTGCGGCTTCACCACTGCAAAACTTTTTCGGGTTCGCCATCTGCGTTGGCTTGAATTAAGGGATCACCTGACTGCTGCGCCCCACCAACGGTCTTTGATAACCGGTTGTTCGCCCTGCTGCACGAACAACCGCCCAAAGCCCATGTAGGCCGCTTCGCGAACGAAGCGGCCCGAATACTTGCTTACTGTGCTGCCAGCGTAGCCTGGTCGACACGCACGCCGACGCCCATCGTGCTCGACAGTGCGATCTTGCGCAGGTAGCCGCCCTTGCTCGTTGCCGGCTTAGCCTTCTGCAGCGCTTCGATCAGCGCCGACAGGTTCGAACGCAGTGCTGTCGGCTCGAACGATGCACGGCCGATGGTCGCGTGGATGATACCGGCCTTGTCGACACGGAATTGCACCTGACCAGCCTTCGCGTTCTTGACGGCGGTTGCGACGTCCGGCGTGACCGTACCGACCTTCGGGTTCGGCATCAGGCCGCGCGGGCCGAGGATCTGACCGAGCGTACCGACGATACGCATCGTGTCCGGCGAAGCGATCACGATGTCGAAGTCCATCTGGCCAGCCTTGATCTGCTCTGCCAGGTCTTCCATACCGACGATTTCCGCGCCTGCTGCACGCGCTTGTTCAGCCTTCTCGCCTTGCGCGAACACTGCAACGCGAACCGACTTGCCCGTACCTGCCGGCAGAACGACCGAACCACGAACGACCTGGTCCGACTTCTTCGCATCGATGCCGAGCTGGACTGCGACGTCGATCGACTCGTCGAACTTCGCGCTCGCGCATTCCTTCACGAGGCTCAGTGCGTCTTCGATCGCGTACAGCTTCTGACGATCGACCTTGGCGGCAAATGCCTGACGGCGCTTGGAGATCTTAGCCATTTACACGCCCTCCACAGTGATGCCCATCGAGCGTGCGCTACCAGCGATGGTGCGAACGGCTGCGTCCAGATCAGCTGCCGTAAGGTCCGGCATCTTGGTCTTCGCGATTTCTTCGGCTTGAGCGCGCGTGATCGAACCGACCTTGTCGGTATGCGGCTTGCTCGAGCCCTTGTCCACCTTCGCCGCCTTCTTGATCAGGACGGTCGCCGGCGGCGTCTTCATCACGAACGTGAAGCTCTTGTCAGCGAATGCCGTGATGACCACCGGCACCGGCAGACCCGGCTCCATGCCTTGAGTCTGCGCGTTGAACGCCTTGCAGAACTCCATGATGTTCAGGCCGCGCTGGCCCAGTGCCGGACCGACCGGCGGCGACGGGTTGGCTTTACCTGCAGGGATCTGCAGCTTGATAAAGCCGATAATCTTCTTTGCCATTTGTGAACCTCATTGGAACGCCAGAGAAGGCGTTCGGTGAGTAATAACGCGCTTTCGCCACTGGCTACTGACGCTCCTCAACGGCCATGACGCGGGCCGTAAGCGCGAAGGTGGGCAGCCGAGGCTGCCCACCGAATCGGGATCAAACTTTTTCGACCTGGCCGAACTCGAGTTCGACCGGAGTGGATCGGCCAAAGATGGTGACCGACACACGCACGCGCGATTTTTCGTAGTTGACTTCTTCGACGGTGCCGTTGAAGTCCGTGAACGGGCCTTCCTTGACACGCACCATCTCGCCGACTTCGAACAGGGTCTTCGGGCGCGGCTTTTCGACGCCTTCCTGCATCTGCGACATGATCTTTTCGACTTCCTTCGGGGAAATCGGGGTCGGGCGGTTACGTGCACCGCCGACGAAACCGGTGACCTTCGCGGTGTTCTTCACGAGGTGCCACGTTTCGTCCGTCATTTCCATCTCCACCAGCACGTAGCCAGGGAAGAAACGACGCTCGGTCACAGCCTTGTGGCCGCCTTTGACTTCGACCACTTCTTCGGTCGGAACCAGGATCTGACCGAATTTGTCCTGCATGCCAGCACGTTCGATGCGCTCTTGAAGCGCGCGTTGCACGCTCTTCTCCATACCGGAGTAGGCGTGCACGACGTACCAACGCTTTCCGCTCGGGGATGCCGGAGTATCGCTCATATCATTTCCAACCCAGAATCGCCGAGAAAATCACCCATTCGATCGATTTGTCACTCAACCAGAGGAAAATCGCCATCACGAGCACGAAACCGAACACGACGAGTGTGGTTTGCGTTGCTTCCTTGCGGGTGGGCCAAACGACCTTCCGGACTTCCTTGTACGAATCCTTGGCAAAGGCGATGAGGCTCTTGCCAGGGGCGGACATCAGCCCGACGGCCACGCCGGCGATGATACCTACCGCCAACGCGGCACCGCGGACATACCACTGCTGATTGGCCAGCCAGAAGAAGCCCACGAATCCGGCCAAGACCAGCAATACGCCCAGGGCCAGCATCAGCTTATCGCCGGAGGTATTTACAGTTTCGACGGATGGATTCGCCATAACACCTTAAAACAAATGCCACGTAGGACACGTGGCTATTTTTTGGCAGGGGCAGAGGGAATCGAACCCCCAACCTTCGGTTTTGGAGACCGACGCTCTGCCAGTTGAGCTATACCCCTAAACCATGCTGGGGCCGGCTGTTGCCAGCCCCAAAACTGTCGATCAACGAATAACTGGCTTACTCGATGATCTTGGCGACGACGCCGGCGCCGACCGTACGGCCGCCTTCGCGGATTGCGAAGCGCAGACCTTCTTCCATCGCGATCGGAGCGATCAGCTTCACCGTGATCGACACGTTGTCGCCCGGCATCACCATTTCCTTGTCCTTCGGCAGCTCGATCGAGCCCGTCACGTCCGTCGTACGGAAGTAGAACTGCGGACGGTAGTTGTTGAAGAACGGCGTGTGACGGCCGCCTTCGTCCTTGCTCAGCACGTACACTTCAGCCGTGAAGTGCGTGTGCGGCGTGATCGAACCCGGCTTCGCCAGAACCTGGCCACGCTCCACGTCTTCACGCTTCGTGCCGCGCAGCAGGATACCAACGTTGTCGCCTGCTTGACCTTGGTCCAGCAGCTTGCGGAACATTTCAACGCCCGTGCAGGTCGTCTTCACCGTCGGCTTGATACCGACGATTTCGATTTCTTCGCCGACCTTCACGATGCCGCGCTCAACGCGACCCGTCACAACCGTACCACGGCCCGAGATCGAGAACACGTCTTCCACCGGCATCAGGAACGCGCCGTCAACTGCACGCTCCGGCGTCGGGATGTACGTGTCCAGCGCGTCGGCCAGGCTCATGATCGCCACTTCGCCCAGCTCGCCCGTGTCGCCTTCCAGCGCCAGCTTCGCCGAACCCTTCACGATCGGCGTGTCGTCGCCCGGGAAGTCGTACTTCGACAGGAGTTCGCGAACTTCCATCTCGACCAGCTCGAGCAGTTCAGCGTCGTCCACCATGTCGCACTTGTTCAGGAACACGATGATGTACGGAACGCCAACCTGACGGGCCAGCAGGATGTGCTCACGCGTCTGCGGCATCGGGCCGTCAGCTGCCGAGCAAACCAGGATCGCGCCGTCCATCTGCGCTGCGCCCGTGATCATGTTCTTCACATAGTCAGCGTGGCCCGGGCAGTCGACGTGTGCGTAGTGGCGGTTAGCCGTTTCGTACTCGACGTGTGCCGTGTTGATCGTGATGCCGCGCGCCTTTTCTTCCGGTGCCGCGTCGATCTGGTCGTATGCCTTCGCTTCGCCGCCGAACTTCTTCGTCAGAACCGTCGTGATCGCTGCCGTCAGCGTCGTCTTGCCGTGGTCAACGTGACCAATCGTACCAACGTTCACGTGCGGCTTGGTCCGCTCGAATTTACCCTTGGCCATTTTCGACTCCCAAAAGGAATTTCACAGGTTGCGCCGCGCGCAAACAAGACACTGACTTTTTACTGCTGGTGCCCATGGGCAGGATCGAACTGCCGACCTCTCCCTTACCAAGGGAGTGCTCTACCACTGAGCCACATGGGCGCTTAACGCTTCAACTTCGCGGTCTGGAGCGGGTGAAGGGAATCGAACCCTCGTCGTAAGCTTGGAAGGCTTCTGCTCTACCATTGAGCTACACCCGCACGGGCCACAACCGATTCCTTACCGCTCACTGCGCTGATAATCTTGGTGGAGGAGGTTGGATTCGAACCAACGTAGGCGTAAGCCAACAGATTTACAGTCTGCCCCCTTTAGCCACTCGGGCACCCCTCCGTAGAGAACTGACGATTATGGGGGTGCATCGCACACCTGTCAAGCACATCCGGAAGATTATTTTCACTCTCTTCCCGACACCTACTTGACCACCGATCTCCCGCCCTTGCCCGGCTAAGGCAAGCATGGTTGCTACTGATCAGTGCCACATCTTCGTCAGACTCCGCCCTCAACGTCGATCTGCATCTACGCTGAAAACGAAAGACCGCCATCATACGACCTCTTGAGCACTCTGCCAAGCGGGTAGACACAAAATTTTTGCAAATATCGTGCCGGGGGGCTCCGCCAACGTTGCTCCCCGTATTCGTAGGGGTTTTAGCACCATTGCTGGGGAACACCGCAGCCTCGCGTCGAATGCCTCGGTGCCGCCTCGGAGGCGACGCGCGGGTGGGTTTGCGCGCGCCTCCCGGTCGTTGCGCCGAACAGCGAAGCCTTGCTTCTAGTACTGAATCGAGGTTAGTGCTGCGGAACGCTCGAGCACGGCAACAAGACAGCGAACTTCGCTGCGCTTGCCCCGCACGCCGCGACCCGACCAGCTGGGCTGGCGCTTAGGGTCAATGCTTGTCCGCCTTTTTGTCGAGCTTGTCGAGTTTCTCGGAAACCGCTTTGACGGCTCGATTGAAGTTGCCGATTGCCGTTCCGAACGCATAACTCGTCATATATGTGTGCACTGCAAAAAATCTCGAATGCGCTTTACGACTTCGCCTGGCTCAAAATCGCATCCCGTACTGTAGAATCGTTCGGTCGTGCTGCCCCTCCGAGCGGCGCCGGGGGTCCGCGAAGACTACGCCCAGTTCACTTAAAGTAGCGCACCCGGCTTCGGCGAGCGCCTCAGTATCCACCAGAAATCCCATAAAAAATCCGCCCGAAGGCGGCGGTTAAATCCATTCGTCGATATTCTGCGAGCAGCCACACCGTCTGGACTTTCAAACTCCTGCGTTATTTCCGAGGACCTGCATGAACTCGATAATCTCAAAAGTTAAAAGAGCCTTTGAACGACGGGCGGCAACCCGGTCAGGCATCATCGACTGGAAAAACGAGCGGACTTACAAGCTTTGGTTTGAAGAACCCGACGCGTTAACGCGAGTTCCGGAAATCGCGGCTCGGTGGGGGCTCAGCGCAGACGAGCGCGATTTGCTGTCTAAATGGGTAACAGACGGCTACTTCACGATGCCGGACGTATTTGGCCTCGCCGACCTGGAAGCCTATGCCTCAGAAGTCGATAGCGCCTGGTTCGCCGACAAAGCGATCGACGGCCTGGCCATCTCGGACGTCATCGTCGACGGAGTCAAGACGACTCACATGCCGCATAACGACCTACTTTCCCTTCCGCGCGAAACTCGCAGTCAAGCGAGAGAGGAATCGAACTGGCGCATCGGCGAGTTCCATCTGTATAACCAGGCCGCCGCGAAGATCTTTCGCAACAAGCAGGCTATCCGCATCTGTTCCGCACTACTCGATCGCGCAGCCGTGCCGCACTTCTCGCTGACCTTTTCAAAGGGAAGCATGCAACTTCTGCATCAGGACACATGCGTCTTCCACACATGGCCGATGAATGCGCTTATCGGCGTGTGGGTTGCGCTCGAAGACATCAAGCCCGGCTCTGGGCCGCTGGTCTATTTCCCGAAATCGCACCGCGAGCCACTTTTCAGCGAGTTCGATAACTACCCGCAGACTCAACGCCGCACATCATCCCCCGAGCAATCAGATCGGTATCAAGAGTACGTTGAAGAGGTTGCATCGAAATACGAGCGCAAAGAGTTCCTCGCGAAAAAGGGCGAGGTCCTTTTCTGGCATGGGATGCTCGTGCACGGCGGCGCCGATTATGTCGCCCCAGGGAGCACGCGCAAGTCATTCGTGATCCACTACATGCCGGAAGGCGGAAACGTCGCGCACCGCGTTCAAGGGCCCTTCAACTGGTGATCATTTCCAAGGCCCTCCCCGTTCGGCGAGGGCCCTTAACGATCAGGATCCCGGTGGGAATGGCGACGCCTTCGGAAACCGACGAAGTCGTGCTCCCTGTCGCAGCACTGACAATCGCGTGCGACGACTTTCGATACGCAGCCCAAACCTTCAGAACGGAAACGTTGCTTTCAAGGCAACGAAGTAGCGTTACATCCGACTTCGACGGCCGGCCCTTTGCTCGGTCGCGGTACGTCGTCCGTGCCGCTTTAGCAACATCCGCCTCTGCTGGCTGATAAAGCGCAGCGCTCAGCGGTGCCGATAGGAGCTGCTCCGCTCCACAAGAGGGAGGTTGATCTCGCCGGTGGCGGTGGTGATCAACGAGTGCAATGCTCTACCCCACCCCGAACAC
>NZ_CAJNKE010000006.1 GCF_905232215.1 Burkholderia sp. LMG 13014 | reverse complement strand
TGCGCTCGATCCCGCCGTGCAGGAAACGCACGGAACCGCCGAGCGCCGCCGCGAGCGCACCGACATCCGGCTCGCCACCGCTCTCGCCCGTGTAACGCACATCGAGCACGACCTGTGCGCCTTCCGGCAACGCGGCCTGCTCGGGCAACGGCTGCACGCGCGCGGCCAGTTCGGCCGGCAGGTCGTGCACGAGCGTGCTGAGCAGCGCGCGCGTCGCGCCATGTTGCGGATCGCCGAACACGCGCCACACGGGGCCCGTTTCGACGACTTCACCCTGTTCGATCACCGCGACCGTGTCGCACACCGCGCGGATCACTTCCATCTCGTGCGTGATCAGCACGATCGTCAGCCCGAGGCGGCGGTTGATGTCGGCGAGCAGCGCGAGGATCGACTGTGTCGTCTCCGGATCGAGCGCCGAGGTCGCCTCGTCGCACAGCAGCACCTCGGGATCGTGGACCAGCGCCCGCGCGATGCCGACGCGTTGCTTCTGCCCGCCCGACAGGCTGGCCGGATACGCGTCGCGCTTCGTGGCAAGCCCGACGAGTTCGAGCAGCGCCTCGACCTTGCGCACGCGCTCGGCCTTTGGCACGCCGGCGATCTTCAGCGGCAATGCGACGTTCTCGAACACCGTCTTTGCGGACAGCAGGTTGAAATGCTGGAACACCATGCCGGTGCGACGCCGCAGCGCGACGAGACCGTCCTCGTCGAGCGCGCCGACGTCGACGCCCTGCACGCGCACGCGGCCCGAGCTCGGCCGTTCGAGCCCGTTCACGAGCCGCAGCAACGTCGATTTCCCCGCGCCGCTGCGGCCGATGATCCCGAACACCTCGCCACGCCGCACGTCGAGCGTCACGTCGCGCAGCGCGGCAGCCTGACCGCGCGGCGTCGCGAACACCTTGCCGACGTGTTCCAGCGACACGGCGGCGCCGCTGGCCGAGTCGGCCAACGTGGCCGCTTCGTCATGCGTCGTGGCAGCGGCGCCGGCACGCGCGGCCGACGCGTCGATGAAACCCAGCGTATCGAACAATTGCGTCATCGCTTCGCTCCGTCACGTTCACGCATGCGCGGGATGCGCGGATTCGGCCGCGGCGGCCGGCCGGTGCTGCGCGCCCGTATGCCACGCGGGCAGCCGCGGGCCCGCGCCGAACAGCTTCTCGCGCAGCGTGGGCGCGGGATCGTAGTCTTCCTTGTAGACGCCACGGTTCTGCAGCTCGGGCACGACCCAGTCGACGAAATCCTCGAACGACTCGGGCATCACGGTGCGCGTCAGGTTGAAGCCGTCGATGCCGGTCTCGTCGATCCATGACTGCAGCTCGTCCGCGACCTGCGACGGCGAGCCGACGATCGGCGCGTAGCGGCCGCCGAGCGACATCTGTTCGAGCATCCGCCGCACGGTCCACGTGCCGGTCGTGCTCTTGCGCGAGATCGCGTCGACGGCCGACTGGATCGA
The DNA here is from genome assembly GCF_905232215.1 of Burkholderia sp. LMG 13014. Taxonomy (GTDB): domain Bacteria; phylum Pseudomonadota; class Gammaproteobacteria; order Burkholderiales; family Burkholderiaceae; genus Burkholderia. Next base: position 53,596 of record NZ_CAJNKE010000006.1, on the reverse strand, counting down.
ATCGGTCTTCACATACGAGATCGGCTCGTCGAGGCCGTACTTCGCGAAGTCGATCCCGGTCGAACTCGCGAAATGCGCGAGTCCGGCTTCGGGGCTCGCGTAGCGGCGGTATTCGTCGAACTTCTCGCGGGCGAGCCGCTCGGTCTCGGCCGTGACGACGCTCACGCCGGCGAAGATTTTGATCGACGCCGGGTCGCGCCCCTGCCGTGCAGCGGCCGCGCGAATGTCGAGCGCCGCCGCGCGCGCGGCGGCCTTGCTTTGCCCGTTCACGAACACGCATTCCGCGTGACGCCCCGCGAATTCGACGCCGCGCGCGGACGCACCGGCCTGGTACAGCACCGGCGTGCGCTGCAGCGACGGTTCGCTCAGATGAATCGCGTCGATCGAATAGAACGGCCCGTCATGCTTCACGCGCCGCACCTTGCCCGGCTGCGCGAACACGCGGGCCTGCGCGTCGCGGATCACCGCGTCGTCGTCCCAGCTCTGTTCCCACAGCTTGTAGACGACGTCCATGTAGTCGTCCGCGCGCTCGTAGCGGTCGTCGTGGCCGATCTGCTGCGCGAGGCCCATGCCGCGCGCGGCGCTGTCGAGATAGCCGGTGACGATGTTCCAGCCCACGCGCCCTTTCGTCAGGTGATCGAGCGTCGACATGCGGCGCGCGAACAGGTAAGGCGGTTCGTAGGTCAGGTTCGCGGTCACGCCAAAGCCGAGATGCCGCGTGACCTGCGCCATCGCGGGCACCAGCAGCAGCGGATCGTTGACGGGCACCTGCACCGATTCGCGCAGCGCGGCATCGGGGCCGCCGCCGAACACGTCGTACACGCCGACGATGTCCGCGAGGAAGATCCCGTCGAACTTGCCGCGTTCGAGCGTCTTCGCGAGGTCGGCCCAGTAGTCGAGATCGGTGTAGTGCGCGGAGCGGTCGCGCGGATGGGTCCACAGACCGTGGTTGATGTGCCCGACGCAATTCATGTTGAACGCGTTGAGCAGGATCTTCTTGCGGTTCGCCGTCGTCATGGTCGCCTCCGTCACCACGCGATCGCGTACAGCGAGCCGAACGCGTTGTCGAGCGCCTTGCGCACGGCCGGCGAATGCTGGTAGATCGCGATGAACTTGCGGATGCGCGGGTCGTTCACGCTGTCCGGCCGCACGACCCACTGGATCGCGAAGATCTTGTTCTCGGTGCCGTCGAACAGCAGCGCGCTGTTCGGGTCGGTCGTGCCGGCGAGCTTGATGAAGCTCGGGTAGCCCTGCGCGAGATCGACGTCGTCGAGCGAACGCGCGAGCTGCGACGCTTCGAGCGGAATGATCTTCAGGTGCTTCGGGTTCGCGACGATGTCGTGCGTCGTCGCACGGTAGTCGGCGCCCGGCTTCAGCGTGATGAGCCCCGCGCGCTGCAGCAGCAACAGCCCGCGCCCGCCGTTCACCGGATCGTTCGCGATCGCGACTTTCGCGCCGTCCTTCAGCTCGCTGAAGTTTTTCACCTTCTTCGAATAGAGGCCGATCTTCATGATCGTGCCGGGCGCGATCGACACGAAGTTGTAGCCGCCCTGCTTGTTCGCGTTCTCGAGGAACGGGATGTGCTGGAAGTAGTTGACGTCGATGTCCTTGTTCGCGAGCGCCGCGTTCGGCGTATTCCAGTCGGTGAATTCGACGATCTTCACGTCGAGCCCCTGCGCCTTCGCCTCCTTCGCGGCGACCTTCAGCGCTTCGATCTGCGGGCTGGTCGAGATGCCGACCTTCAGCGGCGCGGTGTCGGCCTGCGCGCCGTTGAGCAGCGCGACGCCAAGCACGGCGGCGGCCAGCAGACGCGCGACGCGGCCGGCGGAAATGCGGGCGGAAAAAACGGCATGCAGCATGGAAACCACTCTCCTGTCCAAAGACGGTATCGACGGATGAGCGACGCCGCGGCGAACGCAGGGCGTTCTCCGGACGGGGGGCATCGCATCGGAAAAGGATCAGTCGATGATAGAGAGCGGCGCGGGGACGGTCTACGAAGCGATTGTGCGAAGAAAATCGCGCGCGGCGATATGGCGGCCGGTCACGCCGGATCGGGGGACAGACCGGGCGCGCGGCCGGCCGCCAGGCCGAAATCTCGGCCTGGGCGCCGGGCGAATTCCGAAATCTCGGCCAGCAGAGCGGGCCGCCCTTTCCGCAGACGAAACAAACCCCTTATAAATCAATGCATTAAAAATATTCCGGCAGGCCGGATTTCTGGCACGGGGGTTGCGTAATAGACGGCACACGATGCCGCGAAGCCATGCAGGCATTCCAACATCAGGAGACACGTCTTGCAGACCTCTATCCATACCCCGTCCCATCCGGAGCCGGTTTCCGACGCTGTCGCCGCCCCGCGCGAGCGCTTCTGGCCGGAAGGCTGGTGGAAACTGATGGAAATCCGCATCGGCATCATTCCGCTGCCCGTCTATTTCATCCTGCTCGCGCTGATCGTCGGCTTCTCGGTGACCGGCAAGGTGCCCGGCGAAATTTCGATGGCGATCGCCGTGCTCGCGTTCTTCGGCTTCACCTGCGCGGAACTCGGCAAGCGCCTGCCGCTGCTGCGCAACATCGGCGCGGCCGCGATCTTCGCGACCTTCGTGCCGTCCGCGCTCACCTACTACCACCTGCTGCCGAAGCCGGTGCTGAACCTGACGGTCGAATTCACCAAATCGACCAACTTCCTGTACCTGTTCATCGCGTCGATCATCGTCGGCAGCATCCTGAGCATGGATCGCCGCGTGCTGATCCAGGGCTTCGTGAAGATCTTCATCCCGCTCGCGGCCGGCTCGGTCGCGGCCGCAATCGTCGGCACGGCGGTCGGCACCGCACTCGGCCTCGGCGCGCGCCACACGCTGCTGTACATCGTCGTGCCGATCATGGCGGGCGGCGTCGGTGAAGGCGCGATTCCGCTGTCGATCGGCTATTCGGAACTGATGCACCTGCCGCAAGGCGAGATGTTCGCGATGGTGCTGCCGCCGGTGATGCTCGGCAGCCTGACCGCGATCATCCTGTCGGGCGCGCTCGACATGCTCGGCAAGCGCCTGCCGCACCTGACCGGCAACGGCCGCCTGCAGGTCGGCGAATCGGGCGACATGACGCCCGAGAACGAGGAAATCCGCGGCCACGTCGACGTCACGCACATCGCAGGCGCCGGTATCACGGCGATCACGCTGTACCTCGTCGGCCTGATGGCGTTCAAGCTGTTCGGCCTGCCCGCACCGGTCGCGATGCTGTTCCTCGCGGTGCTCGTGAAGCTCGCGCGCGCGGTGTCGCCGCCGCTGCAGGAAGGCGCGTTCGTCGTCTACAAGTTCTTCTCGACCGCCGTCACGTATCCGCTGCTGTTCGCGATCGGCGTCGCGATGACGCCGTGGGACAAGCTGACCGCCGCGTTCACGATCGTCAACGTCATCACGATCGTGTCGACCGTCGCGACGCTGATGGGCACCGGTTTCGTGGTCGGCCGCCTGATGAAGATGTACCCTATCGACACCGCAATCGTGAACGCCTGCCACAGCGGGCAAGGCGGCACCGGCGACGTCGCGATCCTGACCGCCGCGAACCGGATGCAGCTGATGCCGTTCGCGCAGATCGCGACGCGTATCGGCGGCGCGATCGTCGTCACGGTCACGCTGATCCTGATCGCCCACTTCGGATGACGCGCTGCCGCGCGCACCGTCGCGCAGGCCGCTTCGCACGCGCCGCCGCCGGCCCAGCCGGCGCGCGGCGCGCGTCGTTCAGGGCGACCGGTTGCGGGCTTCGATGAGGGCGAACGTGCAGAAGAGCTTCAAGGGAATCCCGTGGTGGGGCTGGGCCTCGGCCGGCGTGCTGTATGTGTGCGTCGCGGCCGCGGCCGTCGATTTCGCGTGGGAACGCGCGATCGACGCGCTCGAGGAAACCGGCGCGCACCGGCTCGACCTGTATGCGTCGAGCCTGAAGAGCGAACTCGGCCGCTTCGAGATCCTGCCCGGCCTCGTCGCGCGGCAGGACGGCGTGCGCGCGATGCTGAAAGCCGCGCCGCAGGACGCCCCCAGGCTCGTGCACACGGTCGATACGTACCTCGAAGCGGTGAACCGCGACGCGGGCAGCGGCGCGGTCGACGTGATCGACCTGCAGGGCGACGTGATCGCCGCCAGCAACTGGAACGAGACGCTCAGCTTCGTCGGCACCAACGTGTCGTACCGGCCGTATTTCAAGGACGCGCTCGCGCGCGGCAGCGGCCGCTTCTTCGGCATCGGCACCAACACCGGCGTGCCGGGCGTCTACTTCGCCAGCGCGGTGCGCGACGACGGCGTGCCGATCGGCGTGGCCGCCGTGAAGATCAGCGTCGATTCGCTCGAATCGGCGTGGCGCGCGCCGGGCGTCGCCGCGATGGTCGTCGACAGCAACGGCGTGGTCGTGATCTCGACCGAACCCGCGTGGAAATTCACCGCGCTGCGCCCGATCACCGCGCAGCAGCAGCGCGACATCCAGGCGTCGCGGCAATACGCGGGCCGCACGGTCGACGCGCTGCCGTACCGCCGCATCGGCGACCGCAGCGCGGCCGCGTGGTTCGGCACCTTCCCCGATCCGCGCCACAGCGGCCGCACCACGCGTTATCTCGTGATGTCGCGCCCCGCGCCGCAGGCCGGCGATTCGCTGATGGTGCTGCTCGACATCGCGGGCGCGCGGCGCCAGCAGCAGACGGCCTTCGTGTTCGTCACCGGCGCGTTCCTGATCGCCGCGCTGCTCGCCGGCTACGCGATCCAGCGCCGCCGGGCGATCGTCGCGCGGCTGAACGCGCAGGACGCGCTGCGCCGGGCGAACGACCAGCTCGAGCTGACCGTCGCGCAGCGCACGGCCGCGCTGACGGCTGCGAACGAGCGGATGCAGCGCGAGATCGTCGAGCGCGAGCGCACCGAGCAGCGGCTGCGCGCGTCCCAGCAGGAAGTCGTGCACGCCGGCAAGCTCGCGGTGCTCGGGCAGATGGCCGCCGGCCTCACGCACGAGCTGAACCAGCCGCTCGTCGCAATCCGCACGCTGTGCGACAACGCGCGCACGTTCTTCGAGCGCGGCCAGCCGGCGCCGGCGCTCGCCAATCTCGAACGGATCGGCAAGCTCGTCGACAGCATGGCCGTGCTCACCGGCGAGTTGAAGACCTTCGCGCGCAAGCCCGACGTCGAGCGCGTCGCGGTCTCGCTGAACGAGGCCGTCGCGCATGCGCGGCTGATCTACGATGCGCGGATCCGCGACGAAGGCGTGCAGCTCGACGTGAACATCGCGCCCGGCACCGCCGTATCGGCCGAATCGAGCCAGCTGCAGCAGGTAATCGTGAACCTGCTCGGCAACGCGCTCGACGCGGTGCATGACGCACCCGTGCGCAGCATCGTCGTCGAAGCCACCGGCCCGGACGAAGCCGGCCGCGTGCGCTTCACCGTCGCCGACAGCGGCGCGGGCATCGCGCCCGAGGTGCTGCCGCACCTGTTCGAGCCGTTCGTCACGACCAAGCCGCGCGGCCAGGGCCTCGGGCTCGGCCTCGCGATCACGTCGCGCATCGTCGAGGCGTTCGGCGCGAAGATCGCCGCGACGAACCGCGACGAAGGCGGCGCGCAGTTCAGTATCGAATTCGCGGCGGCCACGCTGCAAAGGACAGAGCATGGAAGATGAGATTCGGGTGCTGGTCGTCGAGGACGATGAAAACGTCCGGATCGGCGTCGAGCAGGCAGTTGAGCTTGCCGGCTTCGCGGTCGATGCGTTCGCGTCGGCCGCCGACGCGCTGCATCACGTCGCCCCCGGCGCGCCGGTCGTGATCGTGTCGGACGTGCGAATGCCGGGCATCGACGGGCTGCAGTTGCTCGATCGCGTGATGGCGATCGATGCGCAGATTCCGGTCGTGCTGATCAGCGGCCATGCCGATATCTCGACGGCCGTCGGCGCGATGCAGGTCGGCGCGTACGACTTCATCGAGAAGCCGTTTTCGTCGGACGTGATCGCGGGGCGCGTCGCGCGCGCGGTCGAGAAGCGTCGCCTGACGCTCGAGGTGCAGGGGCTGCGCGCGGCGCTGAACAACTGGCAGGGCATCGAGGCGTTCGTGCTCGGCAAGTCGCCCGCGATGGCCGACGTGCGCAAGAAGATCCTGCGCCTCGCCGATACGTCGGTGTCGGTGCTGATCACCGGCGAAACGGGCACCGGCAAGGAACTGATCGCACGCAGCCTGCACGACTTCGGCGGCCGGCGCGACGCGCATTTCGTCGCGCTGAACTGCGGCGGCCTGCCCGAGCAGGTCTTCGAGAGCGAGCTGTTCGGTCATGAAGCCGGCGCGTTCACCGGCGCGATCAAGAAGCGCATCGGCAAGATCGAATGGGCGGACGGCGGCACGCTGTTCCTCGACGAGATCGAGACGATGCCGATTCCGCTGCAGATCAAGATGCTGCGCGTACTGCAGGAGCGCGTGGTCGAGCGGCTCGGTGCGAACGAGCTGATCCCGGTCGACTGCCGCGTGGTCGCCGCATCGAAGGCCGATCTCGCCGAGCTTGCAACCGACGGGCGCTTTCGCACGGACTTGCTGTATCGCCTCAACGTCGCGCAGATCGAACTGCCGCCGCTGCGCGAGCGGCGCGAGGACGTGCCGCTGCTGTTCGAGCATTTCGTGCTCGCGGCCGCTCGGCGCTTCGGGCAACCGGCGCCGGTCGTCACCGCTGCGCAGGTATCCGAACTGATGACGCACGCGTGGCCCGGCAACGTGCGAGAGCTGCAGAACGTGGCCGACCGCTTCGTGCTCGGGCTGACCGGCGACAGCCTGCTGTCGTCCGGCGGCACGCCGGCCGCGGGCGGCACGCTCGCGGAACAGCTCGCGTATTTCGAACGGATGCTGATCGAGGACATGCTGCAGCGTCACAACGGCAATGTCGCGGAGGCGAGCGAAGCGCTCGGGATGCCGAAGAAGACGCTTTATCACAAGCTGCGCAACCTGCGGATTCCCGCGCGCGGCGACGCGGCGGCCGATGGCGGCGAATGACGCGAACAAGGACACGCACAGCATGGATCGCATCGAAGTCACCGAACAGGGCCGCATCACCGGCCACCTGATCCGCGGCGTCACGCACGCGCAAAAAACCTTCCGCCCGAGCGACTGGCCCGAGCGCCTCGCGGGCGTCATCACGCTGTTCGTCGGCGAACGGCGGCCCGGCTATCCGTGCGCGCTGTCGCGGCTCGCGATGCCCGTCGTCGACGGCAACGTCAAATGCCTGTTCGTGTCGGACGAATTGCGCACCGTGTGCGCGGACGCATTCGATTTCGCAATGCAGTTCGCGGCCGACAACGACCTCCCCGTCGTGCTTCAGACCGCGCCCGCGCTGGCGGTGCGCTGAACTGCGGGCCGCTTTCGCGGCTCGCGACCTTCCCGTTTTCCCAAGGTGCGATGCGCAGGTGCGCAGGCTGCCACACGCCCCTTTTCCGGCCAGTCCGGCACCACGGTCAATCGTTAGACGATTGAAAGCATCGACACCCATCCCCCTCCGACAAGGGTTTGCGGCCGAGCCATCAAAAAAAATGATCGTGACGATGAAAATTATGCGTTTTCCTTGCAGGTCGCCGTGATGCATAGTTGCGTCGTGTTGACGCACCTTTGAGTCTTTCAGATGAACATGCGAATCGAGCCGTCCGTGCTCGCGAACCCCGACCTGCAATTTGCGACGCTTTCGTCAGGCATCAGCCTGCCGTATGTCGAGCGGGGCAGCGGCGCGCCGATGGTGTTCGTGCACGGCTCGCTGTGCGACTACCGCTACTGGGATCCGCAGCTCGCCGCGCTGTCGGCCCACTACCGCTGCATCGCGCCGAGCCTCAGCCATTACTGGCCGGCCGTCGAAGCGGGCATCCAGGACGAGTTCAGCTGGCAGAACCACGTCAACGAGCTCGCCGAATTCATCGACGCGCTCGATCTCGGCCCCGTGCATCTGGTCGGCCACTCGCGCGGCGGCAGCGTCGCGTTCAACGTCGCACGCCAGCATCCGCACCTCGTCGAGTCGCTGACGCTCGCCGATCCGGGCGGCCCGCTGCAACAGCCGGGCGTGCGCGAAGCCGCGCTGCCGGCCGCCGCGATCGCGCTGCGCACGAACGCCGTGAACCTGATCGGGCAAGGCGACGTCGAATCGGGCCTCGAGATGTTCGTTGATTCCGTGAGCCTGCCGGGTGCATGGAAGAAGAGCACGTCGCGTTTCCGCACGATGGCGATCGACAACGCGAGCACGCTGCCGAAGCAGTTGCGCGACCCGCTGCCCGCGTACTCGCAGCACACGGCCGGCGACATCGCATGCCGCACGCTGCTGATCGACGGCCAGCGCAGCCCGAAGATGTTCCGCAACAACGTCGATACCCTTTCGCAGTGGATCGGCAATGCGCAACGGCAGACCGTCGCCGGCGCGTCGCACGGGATGAACGCGGCAAGCCCCGCCGTGTTCAACCGCTACGTGCACGAGTTCGTCGCCGCGTAAGTGCTCCCGGGCGGCTTCTGCGCCGCCCGTTCTCCTCGCTGTTCAACGACGATGCCCATACGCGCCGCATCGCCGCTTCATCAACCGCCGTGCGTCACCGGCGCGTCCGTCCCGTAGATCTGCCTGCGCAACTCCGCCAGCCGCGTATCGAGCGCCACGCGCTGCTGCTCGCGGTCCGGCACCGTGCGCGTCACCTCGTCGATGATCTTGCGGCTCTGCGCGACATAGTCCGCATCCTGCCGCTCGCGCGCGGGCGAGGCCGGCCGCTCGCCCATCGCGAGATCGCGCAGGTGGTCGCGCAGTGCATCGCTCGCGGCCTGGCGCGCGCCGGCATCCGGTTCTGCATCCTGCAACAGCAGATCCGCGAGGCCCGACGCCTCGCGCGGATCGAGCTTGCCCGCATCGGCATCGGCACGCAGTTGCGCGAGCAACGAACGGGCACGCGCCTGACGGTCGGCCGCGTTCAGCGCGTCGCGTTCGTGCGCGTAGCCGTCGAGCTGCGCGCGGAAATTGACGGGCGATGCGGACGCTTGATTGGTCATGGCGGAGTCCTGGCTGACAACGGTGGAAGAAGCGGCTTGCGGCGCGCCACCCGGGCGGCCGCTCCACAACACGACGGCCGACGCGACGGCGCCTGCCGCCAGCGCGACCGTGCCCCATACGATGACGGTTCGGTTCATCATGCGGCCCCTGTCACACGCGCGAAGAGCGGATCGGTCACGCTCGCCGCACCGGTTTCGACATGGCCGGCCAGCGTGCGCAGATAACCGGCATCCGCATCGATCGTCACGCTGAAGTCGTACCAGCCGCCACTTGCCGACAGGTTCAGCACCGTGTCGACGGCAGCGCCTGCCGCGACCGTGCCCGAACGCGACGCGGCGCCGTAGCCGTTATCGGTGAGCGTCGCGACCAGCGGCGTGCGGCCCGCGTTGCGCATCCGCAGGACGAGATTGCCGTCGGCGCGATACGCGACCGTCACGTCGAACAGCGGCGCGCTCGACGTCGCACCGCCCTTGAAGCGGCGGAAGAAGCCGTTCGGACCGTACGCCGCGAGATCGTAGCGCCCCTGCGTGTCGCGTACCGGCCACCACTGGTCGCTCAGCACGCGGCCGCTCTGGATCGTGTAGAAGCGCGGGCCGTTCTGCGCGATCGCGTCGTGCACATGGAACACCGCGGCCGACGTGCCGGCCGCGTTGCCCGGCACGGCCTTGCCGTTGTTCGCGAAGCTCACGTTCAGCACGCCGGCACGCGTATCGAGCGCCGCTTCGACGAACAGCTCGTATGGCACCGCGCGCAGCTTGCGCTGCCCCGGCTCCTGCACCGGCAACGGCGCGTTCTCGGCCGGGTAGCTCGACGGATAGCTCGGCTTCGCGAGGTAGTACTGCACCCAGTACGCGTTGTCGAGCTGCGCCTTCGTCGCGGTCAGGTTGAGCAGCGCGGGCGGCACCGTGCGGTCCGCGTCGCCCGCGAAATCGAATGCCGACGTGAGGTCGCCGCACACCGCGCGACGCCACGGCGTGATGTTCGATTCATAGACATCCGGATGATCGTCGCCGAAGCGCTTCTCGATGAAGCGGATCACCGACGTGTGATCGAAGACTTCGGAGCAGGTCCAGCCGCCCTTCGACCACGGCGAGATCGCGAGCAACGGCACGCGCGTGCCGAGCCCGATCGGCAGCCCGGAAGCCTGCTCGATCTCGCCTTCGACGCTGACCGTCGACAGCCCCTTGCCGGCCTTCCACGGCGGCACGGGTGCCGTCACGTGATCGAAACGGCCATCACCTTCGTCGTAGCAGATCAGGAATACCGTCTTCGCCCACACGTCGGGATTCGCCGTGAGCGCATCGAGAATGCGCGACACGAATTCCTCGCCGAACGACGGCCCCCACCACGGATGCTCGGACGACGAGAACGGCGGCACGATCCACGACACCTGCGGCAGCCGGTTCGCGAGCACGTCGTCGCGCAACGACGCGACACCGCGCGCAGTCAGCCCGCGCTGGTTGAGCGGCGAACTCGACGCTGCCGACTTGTACTGCGAAAACCACGCGAGCGCGTTGCAGTCGTAGTTGTTGGTGTTGTCGATCCAGTAGCGGCTCGACAGGAAATTCCATGCGACGTTGAACGAACCGACGCCGCCTTCCTGATAGACGCGCCAGTCGATGCCGGCCTGCTGCAAGCGTTCGGGGAAAGTCTTCCACGACACCGTGCCCGAGCGGTCGCCCATCCAGTTCGACATCGCGACCTGGCTGCCGTCCGCGTTCGGCGACGAGCGCCCCGTCATCAGGTAGAGCCGGTTCGGATTGGTCGGCCCCATCATCGACTGGTGGTACGCGTCGCAGATCGTGAACGCGCTCGCGAGCGGGTAGTAGTACGGCAGGTCGTTGCGCTTGAAATAGCCCATCGCGTCGGGCCACTGCACGGCCATCCACTGGTCGTTGCACCCTTCGTTCCACAGCTTGTGGAACGCATCCCACTCGTGGTTCTCGGGCATCATCCACTGCGCCCACGTCTTCGACGTGTCGAGATGCCAGGGCACGTAATCGCGGCCCTTGTAGTTCTGATACCAGACGCTTTTGCCGTCAGGACGCGCGACCACGCGCGGATCGTTGAAGCCGCGCACGCCCGGGAACGTGCCGAAGTAATGGTCGAATGCGCGGTTTTCCTGCATCAGCACGACGATGTGCTCGACGTCCCGGATCGTACCGGTCACGCGGGCCGGCTCGACGGCCAGTGCGCGGCGAATGCTGTCGGGCAGCGTCGCCGCAAGCGCGGCAGCGCCGGCCGCCTGCGCCGAGCGGGTCAGGAACGTACGGCGATCGATACGCGACATCGGCAATCCCTCCTCGTTTTTCTGGCTGGACGGGGATGGTCATGCAGGCGGCGTGCGCCGCGTGCGGGCGATGCGCGGCCTCGGGGCCGCAAAGCGGTTCCGAACCAGGCGCGCGGCGCGTCGACGGCCCCCTCCTGCCCGCCGCGCGCGTCATCGATCTGTCGGATTCTAGAAAGGGAAATCGGACAATTTTGTTAAGATCCGACAAATATCCAGACGATTACGACATTAGAAGTCCTCTACAATTTTTCAGCGATGCAATCCGGCGGCAACGTGGCGCTTCATGTGTCGGGTATGGGGGAATCGGCGGATACGTGGGGGCCGGCGCATTCGCCATGCGTCGGCCAGGCGATCCGAGGCAGCGCGGCGGTCTGGCCGTTATCGGCAGGTCACGCGGACGGACGGCCCGCCCTGCGCAACGACCAGGTCGCGGCCGTTGCCGTCGCTACCGACACCCGTTTCGGTGTATGAGTAGACGGGCTGGTACGTGCCGCCGTCGTAGCGGTAATAGGTCGCCTGATGCTCACCCATGCTGATCCGGGCCAGCGTCTTGAGGTCGGGCCACCCGTTGCAGGTGGTGTCGAGCACGCCGACCGGGCCGTCTTCGACGCCCAGCAGCGGTTCGAATCCGCGCTTGCGCGCACGGTACAGCCATTGATTCGCGTTGACCTGGTTCCCGCTCATCTCGCAACTCACGAACAGCACCTTGCCGTGCGGGCCCTCGCAGGTTTGCGCGATCACCGCTTCGTCGCCGCATTCGCGGGCCAGTGCTATGCGTACACGTGTGCCGAGCGGTGCCAGCGCGCGATCGGCACGCGCATCGACCGGAGCGTTCGTGCACAGGCCGTTGCCGCGCGGCCACACGGGATGCGCATGCAGGTACAGCGGCGACAGCGCACCGATCACCGCATCCAGTTCGCGATCGAGACATCGTGTGTCCTTGCAGCGCCCGATTGCCCGGTTCTGCGCATCGATCTTCTCGTCGATATTCCACGGGTCGTCCACCGCGGCAAGCGTCGCGTACTGGAGAAATCGCGCGGTAAACACCTTCTCCGCCAACGCAGCGTTGTCGCAGGTGCCGGGCGGCAGCGCGGCACGCGCGGCGGCGGCCGCCTTCAACAGATCGTCATCCGGGTCGTCGCTCAGCTTGCGCACGTCGACGCACGGCTTGAGCAGCAATTGCGTCGACGCGTAACCGTTATCGGCCTGTTCGCTGCGCGGCAGCACCCTCGGCCCTTCCGCTTGCGCGGACGATGCGAGGATGAATGCGCCGGCAAGCCACGCCACGCAGGATATCGACGTCTTTCGAATGCTCATCGGTTTGAACGGCCCGCTCGGGCGCATGAATCGCGACGGAATACCGTCGGGCATGCGGCCCGCACGCCCGAACGATGCTTTGCGCGATTGTAGCGGCTGCCTGCATCGCGCCGCGCCGTCGCTTACCAGACCGCCGGCTCAGCCTTGCGCGTGACCGCATCCGGCAGCCCGAACACGCTGTCGAACGCCCAGTTGTACACGAACGTGAAGATCGGGAAGAACACGATCAGCACCGCGTCGTACAGGAACGCATGCAGCAGCGACACGTCGAGCCACCATGCGATCAGCGGGATCAGGAACGTCACGAGCGCGACCTGGAAGCCGATCGCATGCAGCACGCGGCGCCCGACCGTGCGCGTCGTCGCGGCACGCCGCCGCTCCCACGCCTCGAACACGAGGTTGTACAGGAAGTTGACGGTGACGCCCGTCGTCGAGATCATCACCCCCATCACGCCGCTCGTCGCCGCGCTCGCGCCGCTCAGCATGCCGAGCACCGACGATGCGATCAGGATGCCGAGCACCTCGAACATCACGACGTAGACTATGCGTCTCTTCAACCCTTGCATGACCATCCCCCTTCTATCGAACAAGGTGGCGAGACTATCAGCGGGTAGCGTGCCCGCAAAAGTCAGGTCCTTTCAATTTTTCTGACAGGAGGCCCGCGCATGCTGACCAGCGACCACATCGACATGCTGCTGACCGTCATCGACAAAGGCTCGTTTTCCGCGGCCGCGCGCGCGCTCGGCCGCACGCCGTCGGCGATCAGCATGGCGATCGCGAACCTCGAGGCCGAGCTCGGCCTCGTGCTGTTCGACCGCGGCACACGCGAACCGACGCCGACCGCCGCGATGGCCGCGCTGCTGCCCGACGCGCGATCGATCGCCGAGCAGTTGCAGGTGTTGCGTGCACACGCACAGCATCTGTCGGAAGGCGTCGAAGACACGCTGCGGCTCGGCGTCGCGGCCGAAATCGACCCGGCGCCCGTCGCCCGCGCGCTGATGGCGGTTGCCGCGAAGTATCCGGCGCTCGCCATCAGCGTCGTCACGGCGCCGCAGGACGCGATCGTCGATGCGCTGCATCGCACCACCATCGATCTCTGTGTGGCGTACTGCGGGCTCGACCTGCATCCGCAGGAGCAGATTCATGCGCTGTGGACCGAGACGCTCGTCGCCGTCGCCGCGCCGAGCCATCCGGCGATCGCCGAAGGCGCGCCACCCGAGGCGATCGAGCGGCTGTCGGGCTTTCGGCAGATCGTGATCGCCGATCCGGAGCGACCACTGACCGACATTCGGCCGTTGATCGGCAACCGCACGTGGAAAGTGACCGACATGGCGACCGCGATCGCACTCGTGAAAGCCGGACATGGCTGGGCGAACCTGCCCGAATCCGTGATCGCCCGATACGTCGCCGACGGCGAACTCGCGCCGCTCGTGTTCGCCAACATCCGCAACGGGCTGCCGCTGCCCGTGTACCTGCGGCGGCCGAAACACACGGGGCTCGGCAAGGCGGCGAGCGAACTGGTGCGCGCGCTGCGGGCGGGCCGCGACGCCACCTGATCGTTGCGCGCGACGGCCCGACTCGCGTTATCGCACGCGCCGGGCCGCCCGCTTCCGCGTCGCCGCCTTGTTCCGGCCGGCGCCATCCGCCGTCGCGAACATCTTCATGTCGTGCAGCAAGCAGTTCAGCAGCGTGTCGGCCGCCACGCCGAGTGGCCGCCCCACCTTCACCAGCAGGCGCGCCTTCGCGGAATCGAACAACGGATGCTCGATCGGCAGCGCGACGAGTTCGCCGCTCTCCAGTTCGCGATAGGCCGCGAACGCGCCGATCAGCGTGACCCCTTCATGGCGCTTGACGAAATGACGCAGCACCGCAAGCGAGTTGGTCGTCAGCGTCGGGCGGATCGGCAGGTTCTCCGTATAGGCGAGCATCTGCGCAACCTGGCCGAGGCCAAAGGCCGGCGGCATCAGCGCGAGCGGATACGCACCGAGCTCGTGCGCGCGCACCGCGCCGCCGCGTACCGCGAGCGGATGGCCCGCGTGGACGAGCGCCACCACCGGCTGCGACGACGTGGCGAGATTCTGGATCTCCGGATGCGCGGGCGGGTTGTACGCCAGCCCGATATGCGCGCGGCTCTCGGCCACCTCCTGCAGCACGTTGTTGACGGGCAGCACGTCGACGATCACGTCGAGCTTCGGATAACGCATGCAGAAATCGGTCAGCACCTCGTCCATCAGCACGTCGACGTAGCCTTCGCTGGTCACGATGCGCACCTGGCCGGACTGCAGCCGCCGCAGCGCCTGCAACCGCTCCTCGAACAGTTCCTGCTGCGAGCGGCAACCGCGCCAGTATTCGAGCAGATGCACGGCAGCCTCGGTCGGCCGCACGCCACGCGCCTGGCGCTCGAACAGCTCGACGCCGATTTCCTCCTCGAGCAGCCGGATCTGCCGCGTGATCACCGACGGCGCGGTGTTGATGCTGTCGGCCGCACCGCGGATCGAACCGTGGGTCAGGACTTCATGAAAGTAGCGCAAGCGGCGCTGGTTCAGTTCGCGCATGGGGAATCCGGTTCGTCGCAGTGTGTTGCCTGTTGAGCAACATTAACTCATGGAAGTTGCTCTTGCTCTGCTTTTTCGTCTCTCTGACGATGCAGCAACCGAGATCCATGTCGCAAGTCGCCCACGTCACCGGAGACATCTATGTCCGCCGTTTCCTCCTCCCGCCATCCGGCGGCCCTGGACAGTGCACCCGTGCAGGCCCTGTATCGCAAGCTGAACTGGCGCCTGCTGCCGCTCCTGCTGCTGTGTTACACGTTCGCCTATCTGGATCGGGTGAACATCGGCTTCGCGAAGCTGCACATGCAAAGCGCGCTCGGCTTCTCCGACGCAGCGTACGGCCTCGGTGCCGGCATCTTCTTTCTCGGCTACGTGCTGTTCGAGATTCCGAGCAACCTGCTGCTGCCCAGGATCGGTGCACGCAAGACCATCAGCCGGATCATGGTGCTCTGGGGACTGACGTCGGCCGGCATGATGTTCGTGCGCGATGAAACCTCGTTCTACGTGCTGCGCTTCCTGCTCGGCGTATTCGAGGCCGGCTTCGCGCCGGGGATGATCTTCTACCTGACGTACTGGTACGGCACGCGGCGCATGGCCGGCGTGATGGCGATCGTGATGCTCGCCGGCCCGATCGGCGGCATCGTCGGCTCACCGCTGTCGACCTGGCTGATGACCGCCCTCGACGGTGCACACGGCCTGGCCGGCTGGCAATGGATGTTCGTCGTCGAAGGCCTGCCGTGCGCGTTGCTCGGCCTGCTCGTCTTCAAGGTGCTGGCCGACCGGCCCGACGATGCCGCGTGGCTGACCGACCGCGAACGAAGCCTGCTCGCGTCCGAGCTGCACACGCCCGCGGCCGGCCACCACGCGTTCGGGCAGGCGGCGCGCGACCCGCGCGTCTACCTGCTGGCCTTCGCCTACTTCACGATGATCTGCGGGATCTACGCGGTCAGCTTCTGGCTGCCGTCGATCCTCAAGGCGAACGGCGTGACCGACACGATGCAGATCGGCTTCTACTCGATGATTCCGTATATCGCGGCCGCAGGCGCGATGCTCGTGATCGGCCGACGCTCGGATCGACGCGACGAACGCCGGCTGCACAGCGCGGTGTCGGCACTGGTCGCCGCGGCCGCGCTGGCTGCCGCGACCTTCTCCGACGGCAACCTCGCGATATCGCTCGTCTGCATGACGATCGCGACGGCGATGACGTGGGCGGCCTATACCGTGTTCTGGGCAATCCCGTCGCAATACCTGACAGGCAATGCGGCCGCTGGCGGCATCGCGCTCATCAACACGATCGGCCTGATCGGCGGCTTCCTCAGCCCGACCGTCATCGGCGAGATCCGCACCGCGACCGGCAGCATGCAGGCCGGGTTGCTGGTGATCGTC
The DNA here is from genome assembly GCF_905232215.1 of Burkholderia sp. LMG 13014. GTDB lineage: Bacteria > Pseudomonadota > Gammaproteobacteria > Burkholderiales > Burkholderiaceae > Burkholderia. The sequence continues at coordinate 37,040 of NZ_CAJNKE010000006.1, read as the reverse complement.
GCATTGATGGTCGCAGGCGCCGTGACGCTGATCATGAACCGCCTCCCCGTCGCGACGCGCTGATCCACGTCGCGTTGCCCCATTGACCTCGTGCGGCGCCGTACCGCCGGCCCTGCCGGCAGGCGCGCGTCGCCTGCACCAACCGTCTTCCTGGAATCAGTCTCATGACCACACGCATCCTGATCGCCGGTTTCCAGCACGAAACCAACACCTTCGCACCCACGCGGGCCGCCTATGCGAACTTCGAACGCGGCGAAGGCTTTCCGGCCATGGCACGCGGCGCGGACGTGCTCGCGCTGCGCCACGTCAACATTCCGGCTGGCGGCTTCATCAACGCCGCGGAGCGGCGCGGCTGGGCGTTGCAGCCGGTGATCTGGGCGGGCGCGAGCCCGTCGGCGCATGTCACCGAGGATGCGTTCGAACGGATCGCCGGCGAGATCGTCGACGCGGCGCGGCACGGCGACTTCGATGCGGTGTATCTCGACCTGCACGGCGCGATGGTCGCCGAGCATACCGACGACGGCGAAGGAACGCTGCTCGAACGCGTACGCGACGCGGTCGGCCCGGCCGTGCCGGTGGTCGCGTCGCTCGACCTGCACGCGAACGTCACCGAACGGATGCTGAGCCATGCCGATGCGCTGGTCGCCTATCGCACGTACCCGCACGTGGACATGGCCGAGACCGGCGAACGCACGGCCGGGCTGCTCGAACGCCTCCTCGCGGGCGGCGACCCGTTACGTCGCGCGGCACGGCGGTTGCCGTTCCTGATCCCGATCAACGGAATGTGCACGCTGCTCGATCCCGCGCGCGAGATGTACGCGCGCCTCGCGTCGCTGGAGACGGACGGCGTCGCATCGCTGTCGTTCGCGCCGGGTTTTCCGGCAGCGGATTTCCCCGAGTGCGGGCCGGTCGTCTGGGGCTATGGCGACGCCGACGCAGTCGACGCGGCCGTGCAGGCGCTGTACGACAAGATGCTGGCCGACGAAGCGCTGTGGCAAGTGCCGTTCCTGTCGCCCGACGACGCGGTGCGCGAAGCCATGCGGCTCGCGGAAGGCGCGAGCCGGCCCGTCGTGATCGCCGACACGCAGGACAACCCGGGGGCGGGTGGCGATTCCAATACGACGGGCCTGCTGCGCGCGTTGCTGCGCAACGGCGCGCAAGACGCAGCGCTCGGCCTGCTGTGGGACCCGGCCGCGGCGGCGGCGGCGGTGAGGGCCGGTGTCGGCGCGCACATCGAACTGTCGCTCGGCGGCTCCGGCGTACCCGGCGACGAGCCGTTTCGCGGACACTTCGAGGTCGTCGCGGTATCGGACGGCGTGTGCCGCTACGACGGACCGATGATGAACGGCATGCTGGCCGACGTCGGGCCGGTCGCCTGCCTGAGGATCGACGGCGTGCGGATCGTCGTCAGCGGCGGCAAGGCGCAGATGCTCGATCGCAATCTGTACCGCGTGGGCGGCATCGAACCGGAAGCAATGAAAATCCTCGTCAACAAGAGTTCGGTGCATTTCCGCGCCGACTTCCAGGGCATCGCGCACGCGATCCTGATCGCGAAGGCGCCGGGACCGATGCAGGCCGACCCGGCCGACCTGCCGTGGACGCGGCTCGCGCGCGGCATGCGAACGAGGCCGACCGGCGACGCGTTCGCGGGCGCGTGACGCGTGCGCATCCAGGCTGCCGGACGCGTGTCACGCGCGCGTATCCGGCAACACAGCCCAAGGCCCCGTTCCGTCCCGAGTCCTGCTGGCGGCGGTGCCTGACCGGTGCGGGCGGCGGGGCGCCGGCCGCACCGCTGGCAGGTGCCGGCAGGGATTGACCGTTAGTTGCAACATGACGATGGACGACATCACGCCATCCGCGGCGATGCCATGAAAAAACCCCGGTCATCCGGCAAAAGCCGCATGACCGGGGTTCGTCGATACGCTGCATGACGGGAACGACGATGCATCACGCATCGCCGCCCGTCACGCACACTCATCGCGCGGCAACGTCCTCCTTGCCGGACACCGCGCTGCCGACCGCCGTCGGCGCCGCGCCCCAGCCGCCACCCAGCGCACGAATCAGGTTCACGGTCGACACTGCCTGCGCACCGGTCAACTGGTTCGACTGCAGCTGCGACTGCAGCACCGAGCGCTCGCTGTCGATCACGTCGAGATAGGCAACCTCGCCTTCCTGATACTGCGTGCGCGACAACGTCGCCGCGCGCCGCGATGCGTTGACGGCCGCATCCTGCGCACGGATCTGGTCGTCGAGCAGGCGCAGGTCGGCGAGATTGTCCTCGACCTCGCGGAACGCGACGAGCACCTGCTGCCGGTAGTTCGCGACCTGCTCGTCGTACTGCGCGCGCGCCTGCTGCACGCCGGCCGCACGGCGCCCGCCGTCGAACAGCGGCAGCGTCAGCGCGGTGCCCGCGAACGGCCCGAGCAGGAACGTGCGGCTCGACCACATGAACAGGCTGCCGAGCGTCGATGCTTCATAGCCGAACGCGCCGGTGATATCGAGCTTCGGGAAGTACGCGGACTTCGCGAGGCCGATCCGCGCGTTCGCGGCCGCCATCGAGCGCTCGGCCGCCGACACGTCCGGGCGGCGCTCAAGCAGCGCGGACGGCAGGCCCGGCGGCACCTTCACCGCCACCGGCACGATCGGCGTTTCCTTGAACGCGAAATCCGCGGGCGCCTTGCCGAGCAGGATCGCGAGCGCATGCTCGGACGCCGCGCGCCGGCGCGCGACGCCGACCGCATCGGCCTGCGCAGTCGCCAGCTCGTTCTTCGCGCGCGACACGTCGAGCTCGCTGATGTCGCCTTCGTTGAAGCGGCGCTGCACGAGCTTCAGTGCCTGCTCGCGCAGTTCCACCGTCCGGCGGTACAGGTCCTGATCGGAATCGAGCTGGCGCAGTTCGAAGTAGTTCTGCGCGACGTCCGCCTGCAGCGCGAGCTGCACCGAGCGGAACAGCGCTTCGCTCTGCGCCTGGTCGGCACGGGACGCCTCGACGTTACGGCCGACGCGGCCGAACAGGTCGGCTTCGTACGACACCGTGCCCTGCGCGCGCCACAGCGTCGCATTGGTCGGGCCCGTGCCCTGCGGCTGGAACTGCGACGCCGACGACAGCCCTTCGCGCGTCGGCCCGAAGCCGGCGCCGATCTGCGGGAACCATTGCGAGCGCGCCGAACGCGTCGCCGCGCGCGCTTCCTCGACACGTGCGGCTGCGGCCTTCAGGTTCTGGTTCGCGGCGAGCGCCTGGGCCTCGAGCGAATCGAGCACCGGGTCGCCGAACACCTTCCACCATTCGCCGCGATGCGCGCCGTCCGACGGCTCGGCTGTCTTCCACGTGCCGGCCTGTTCACCGGCAGCCAGCGTCGGCGCTTCCTTGAACGCGGCGGGCGTCGGCGCATCCGGGCGCTTGTAGTCGGGGCCCACCGCGCACGCGGCGAGCAGCGTCGCGAGCAGGGTGCTCGCGGCCGCCACCTTCGCGAAGCGCATCAGGCCATTCGTGTTGTGCAAGTTATTCATCTTCTGGTCCTCAAGCATCCGAAGCCGGCACACCCTGGGACGGCACACCGTAGCCGGTCGAGTCTTTGCCGGCGACGTGGATCTTGCCGCCCGCGAGCGTCCGCAGCACGACGTAGAACACCGGCGTCAGCATCAGCCCGAACAGCGTCACGCCGAGCATCCCGAAGAACACCGCGACCCCCATCGCATGGCGCATTTCCGCACCGGCCCCCGTCGACGTGACGAGCGGCACCACACCCATGATGAATGCGATCGACGTCATCAGGATCGGGCGCAGACGCAGCCGGCTCGCCTCGATCGCGGCCTCGAGCGGCGTCCTGCCGTCGTGTTCGAGTTCACGCGCGAATTCGACGATCAGGATCGCGTTCTTCGCCGACAGCCCCACCAGCACCATCAAGCCGATCTGCGTGAAGATGTTGTTGTCGCCCTGCGTGAGCCACACGCCCGTCAGCGCCGACAGAATGCTCATCGGCACGATCAGGATCACCGCGAGCGGCAGCGTCAGGCTTTCATACAGCGCGGCGAGCACGAGGAACACGAGCAGCACGCTGATCGGGAACACATACATTGCCGAATCGCCCGCCAGAATCTGCTGGTACGTGAGGTCGGTCCACTCGAACCGCACGCCGCGCGGCAGCGTTTCATGCGCGATGCGCTCGATCGCGGCCTGCGCCTGGCCCGACGAGAAGCCCGGTGCCGGGCCGCCATTGATGTCGGCCGCCGTGTAGCCGTTGTAGCGCACGACCATTTCCGGGCCGAACGTCGGCGTCACCGTGACGAGCGACGACAGCGGCACCATCTCGCCCTTGTCGTTGCGCGTCTTCAGCTGCAGGATGTCGTCCGCGCGCTGCCGGAACGGCGCATCGGCCTGCACGCGCACCTGGTACACACGCCCGAAGCGGTTGAAGTCGTTCACGTACAGCGAGCCGAGATACACCTGCATCGTGTTGAACACGTCGGTCACCGGCACGCCCAGCTGCTTCGCCTTCACGCGATCGAGATCGACGTTGAGCTGCGGCACGTTGATCTGGTAGCTCGTGAACAGCGGGCCGAGTTCAGGCGCCTGCTGCGCACGCTTGATGAAGTCGTTGGTCGCATCCGCGAGCCGCGCATAGCCGACTGCGCCGCGATCCTCGACCTGCATCTTGAAGCCACCGAGCGTACCGAGGCCGAGCACCGGCGGCGGCGGGAACACCGCGACGAACGAGTCCTTCATCGCGCCGTACTTCTGGTTCAGCGCACCCGCGATCGCACCGGCCGACAGCGCCTTGCCATGCCGCTCCGAGAACGGCTTGAGCGTGACGAACACGATGCCCGCGCTCGAGCTGTTCGTGAAGCCGTTCACCGACAGCCCCGGGAACGCGACCGCGCTCTCGACGCCCGGCTGCTTCAGCGCGATCGAGCCCATGTCGCGGATCACCTTCTCGGTGCGGTCGAGCGACGCACCGTTCGGCAACTGCGCGAACGCGATCAGGTACTCCTTGTCCTGCGCGGGCACGAAGCCGCCCGGCACGACCTTCGACACGAGCACGGTCGCGCCCACCAGCGCGAGGTACACGCCGAGCATCACCGTCTTGCGCGACAGCACGCCGCGCACGCCGCGGCCGTAGTTCTCCGCGCCGCGATGGAACACCTTGTTGAAGCCGCGGAAGAAGCCGCCGAGCACGCGGTTCATCACGCGCGTGAGCCAGTCTTCCTTGTCGCCATGCCCTTTCAGCAGGATCGCGGACAGCGCCGGCGACAGCGTCAGCGAGTTGAACGCCGAGATCACCGTCGAGATCGCGATGGTCATCGCGAACTGCTTGTAGAACTGGCCGGTCAGGCCCGACATGAACGCGAGCGGCACGAACACGGCGACGAGCGTGAGCGCGATCGCGATGATCGGCCCGCTCACTTCCTGCATCGCCTTGTAGGTCGCCGCCCGTGCGTTCATCCCGCTCTCGATGTTGCGCTCGACGTTCTCGACCACCACGATCGCATCGTCGACCACGATCCCGATCGCGAGCACCATCCCGAACAATGACAACGCGTTGATCGAATAGCCGAACGCGAGCAGCAGCGAGAACGTGCCGACGATCGACACCGGCACCGCGATCAGCGGAATGATCGATGCGCGCCACGTCTGCAGGAACACGATCACGACGATCACGACCAGCGCGATCGCTTCGAGCAGCGTGTGCACGACGGCCTTGATCGACGACCGCACGAACTGCGTCGGGTCATAGACGATCTTGTAGTCGATACCCGCCGGCATGTCCTGCTTCAGCTCGGCCATCGTCTTGCGCACTTCGTCCGAGATCTGCAGCGAGTTCGCACCCGGCGACTGGTTGATCGCCATCGCGACGGCCGGCTTGTTGTCGAGCAGCGAGCGCAGCCCGTATTCGGACGCGTCGAGCTGGATCCGCGCGATGTCGCGCAGGTGCGTGACGCCGCCGTCCGGCGTCGTCTTCACGACGATGTCGCCGAACTCGTCTTCCGTCTGCAGGCGGCCGCGCGCGTTCACCGACAACTGCAGCGGCGTGCCCGGCAGCGACGGCGACGCGCCGATCACGCCGGCCGCGACCTGCACGTTCTGCTCGCGGATCGCCTGCACGACGTCCTCGGCCGACAGCCCGCGCTGCGCGACCTTCTGCGGATCGAGCCACACGCGCATCGCGTAGTCGCCCGACCCCCACAGCTGCACCTGGCCGACGCCCTGGATCCGCGACAGGCGATCCTTCACGTTGATCAGCGCGTAGTTGCGCAGGTAGGTCATGTCGTAGCGGTTGTCCGGCGAGATCAGGTGGACCACCATCGTCAGCGTCGGCGAGCTCTTCACCGTCGTGATGCCGAGCCGCTGCACGTCTTCCGGCAGGCGCGGCAGCGCCTGGTTCACGCGGTTCTGCACGAGCTGCGTGGCCTTGTCCGGATCGGTGCCGAGCTTGAACGTGACGGTGATCGTCATGTTGCCGTCGCTGTTCGCCTGCGACTGCATGTAGAGCATGTCCTCGACGCCGTTGATCTGCTCTTCGAGCGGCGACGCGACCGTCTCGGCGATCACTTTCGGGTTCGCGCCCGGATACTGCGCCTTCACGATCACGGAAGGCGGCACGACCTCCGGATACTCCGAGATCGGCAGCAGGAACATCGCGATCACCCCGCCGAGCAGGATGATCACCGATAGGACTCCTGCGAAGATCGGCCGGTCGATAAAGAATTTTGAAATGTTCATGGGTTGCTCTGTCTGGTTGAACGCGGATGCGAAGCGGCGTGCCGCTTACGAATCCGCCTTCGCCGGTGCGGCCGGCTTCGCGTTGTCCGCCAGAGGCGCGGACGGCGCGTCACCGCCCGTCATCGGGACCATGTGCGGCTTCACCTGTTCGCCGGGGCGCACGCGCTGCGTACCGTTCACGACCACGCGATCGCCGGCGGAGAGCCCACTCACGATCACGCGCCGGTTGCCGTGCTGCATCCCCTGCTGCACTTCGCGGTACGACACGCGGCCTTGCTGGTCGACGACGAACACGAACTTCTTGTCCTGATCGGTGTTGATCGCCGCGTCGTCGACGAGCAGCGCCTCGTGCGGCGCGCTGCCGCCTACCTTCACGCGCGCATAGAGGCCCGGGACCAGCGCACCATCGGCGTTGTCGAAGCGTGCGCGCACCCGGATCGTGCCCGACGACGTGTCGAGCCGGTTGTCGACCGAGTCGATCTCGCCGCTGCGCGAGTAGCCGGTTTCGTTCGCGAGGCCGAGCTCGACCGGCACCTTGCGGCCGTTGCGCGCGCCGTTGATGTATTGCAGGTAGGTCTGCTCGTCCGCATCGAACGACGCGTAGATCGGCGACACCGACACCAGCGTCGTCAGCGGCGCGGCCGACGCGCCGGCCGACACGACGTTGCCGAGCGTGATTTCCGCACGCGACACGCGGCCCGCAACCGGCGCGGTGATCCGCGTATAGCCGAGGTTGATGCGTGCCGTTTCGAGCGCGGCTTCGGCGGCCTTCAGGTTCGCCGTCGCCTCGCGGGCCGCGTTCTGCTTCTCGTCGTAATCGCGCTTCGCGATCGCGTTGTCGCCGATCAGCCGCTGCGCGCGCTGCCAGTCGGTCTGCGCGTAGCCGTTGCGCGCCTGCGCGGCCGCGAGCTGCGCGGCCGCGCGATCGGTTTCGGCCTGGTACGGGCGCGGGTCGATCACGAACAGCACGTCGCCCTTCTTCACGAGCGCGCCGTCCTTGAAGTTCACCGCGACGATCGTGCCCGACACCTGCGGGCGCACGTCGACTTTTTCGACGGCTTCGAGGCGGCCCGAATAACTCTGCCAGTCGGTCACGGTCTGCGGCACGACGGTCGCAACGTCGACTTCGGGCAGCGGCGCTGCTGATTTCTCCGGTGCGTTCGCGTTCACGCGCATCGCGCCGAACGTGCCGAGGCCGACGACGGCGAGCGTCACGATCGCCGCTGTCGCGATTCGGGAGCGGGAGGTGCGTAGGATGGCCATGTGGATCTCCAGTAAACGTGGATTGGTTTTGCTTATTCGGAACGGTTCGGCTGGCGCGCCTGGAAGCGGCACTGGAAGAAGCGCACGGCTTCCTCGAAGGCGGCTTCATGCGTCGCGAGCGCGGCGTGCGTGATGTCCGGATAGCGGATCACCTGCGTGAGCACGCCGGACGAGATCAGGCAGCTCGCATATTTCTCCGCCTCGACGTGCAGCACGTCGTTCTGCGCGGTGACGACGAGCGTCGGCGGCAGCCCCGCGAGGCGCACCGATTCGAGCGGCGCCGCGTACGGGTGCATGCGTTGCGCGGCCTGCGGCAGATACGCGCGATAACAGGCCGCGCATTCGCGCGCCGTGATGTCGGAGGCAAGACGATCGGCGTCGCCGATACGCGTCATGCTCGGGTCGAGCATCGGCCCGAACAGCGCCTGCGCGACGATCGACACTTCGCCGCGATCGCGCGCGATGAACGCCAGGCAGTTCGCGAGCTGGCCGCCCGCGTCGTGGCCCGCGACACCGATCTTCTTCGGGTTGCCGCCGAACGCGCGGGCGCGCGTCGCGGCCCACACGGCCGCGCGATACGCATCCTCCGGCGCGGCCGGAAAAGGAAAGGCTGGCGCGAGCGAATAATCGACCGACACTACGAGTGCTGGTAAGCGTTCTGCTAAAAAACGCGCGGCGAAATCGGCGTCTTCGAGCGAACCGCGGACGAAGCCGCCGCCGTGGAAATAAAGCACTACTGGCAACCCGGTCTTGTCCGGGCGCCGGTAGAGGCGCAGCACGATGTCCTGCGCGTAGCCGGGAATTTCCACTTCGGTGACCGTCAGCGCCGCGCCTGCCGTGGCTTGCACGGGCAACGCGGCCTTCAGGAATTTGCTGAATTCAGAAGCGTCCATGACGATGCAGCATCCATTTCGAGATGGAACGAATTCTGGGTCCGGCAGACATTGGGATAAATGCCTATAATCCGGCAACACAATTCAACGCCCCCGAACAATCCGAGGCTGCGTTTACCCACGAGGTAGCGCAGCCTTCTTATTCGGGAGGCTCATTAGATTGCGGAGGTTGTGATGGACCGGCTTCAGGCCATGCAGGTGTTTACTCGCGTCGTCGATACAAGCAGCTTCACCAAGGCAGCAGAAACGCTCAGCTTGCCGCGAGCGTCCGTCACGACGATCATCCAGAATCTCGAAGCCTTCCTCGGCGTGCGGCTGATGCACCGGACCACGCGCCGGCTGTCGCTCACGCCGGACGGCGCCGCGTACTACGAACGATGCGTGCGGATCCTCGCGGATGTCGAGGAAACCGAGGCGAGCTTCCAGGCGAACAACCGGAAGCCGCACGGAAAGTTGCGTATCGACATGCCGGGTTCGATCGGGCGGCTGCTCGTGATTCCGTCGCTGTGCGAATTTCATACGCGCTATCCGGACATCGACCTGCAGCTCGGCCTGTCCGACCGGCCGGTCGACCTGCTGCAGGAAGGCGTCGATTGCGTGATCCGCGTCGGCGCACTGCAGGACTCGTCGCTCGTCGCACGCCGGGTCGGCCTGTTCGAATGCGTGACGGTCGCGTCGCCCGACTATCTCGAACGCCATGGCGAGCCGCAGACGATCGACGACCTGAACCAGCACAAGGCCGTCAACTACTTCTCGAGCCGCACCGGCCGCACGATCGACTGGACGTTCCTGACCGACGGCAAGGAAGTCGAGATGAAGATGGAGGGCATCCTGTCGGTGAACGACGCGGATGCGTACGTGACCTGCGGGATCGAAGGCTTCGGGCTGATCCAGCCGCCGCTCTTCATGGTGCTGCCGCATCTGCGCGAAGGCCGGCTCAAGGAAGTGCTGCCCGGCGTCAAGCCGCTGCCGATGCCGATCTCGGTCGTGTATCCGCACAGCCGGCATCTGTCACCGAAGGTGCGCGTGTTCGTCGACTGGGTCGCCGAGGTGTTCGACCGCTGCCCGCTGCTGAGCGGCAAGGGTAGCCTCGACGCGACGTGCAGCAAGCGCACGTTCGAGGAAGCCGAGCGCGCGCCGGTGCTCGACACGCCGGTCATCAACGAGTGGGTCGCGTAATCGTCTGAACTGCACGCGCGGGCTGAGCGGTCCGCGCGTCGCCCCGCCTCCGCGCCACGTTCCAGCCCGGCGCACCTGATCCTTCCCGAATCCGCAGCAAACCTTTGTGCCAGGCGACGCAATCGTCCGCATGCGTCGTCGCGCGTCCTCGCCGCACCCGTGCGAGGCCCGCTGCAGGCGGGTTCGAGCGGTTTCCGCATAACCCTGCCAGGTGTACGGATGTCGATTGTTCCACTGACACGACTATTCAATTCGCATCTGCCGCATTTATCGCGACGGAACAGATACCTAGAGTAAACCCTGTCGCGCACCTCGTTGCGCACCGAACAGATCCCGCTTGATGGGACCGGAGTAGGCGCTCTGGCGCCAGCTCCGAAATGCCTTGCATGGGATCTGAGTAAGCGCTGAAGCGCTAACTCATATCGACCGCCAAGCATGGGATCTGAGTAAGCGCTGAAGCGCTAACTCATATCGACACAGGAGTTTCGCCATGAACCGCCGCCATCTTCTCTCCGCCCTCGCCCTCACGCTCGCGGTGTCCGCACCGGCTTTCGCCGATTCGGGCACGCCGCACGCCGGCGACTACGGCAACACGTCGTGGTACTCGCAACACAACGGCCCGCGTACGCGCGCCGAAGTGAATGCGGAAGTCGTACAAGCACGCAAAGACGGCACGCTCGCGTACCTGCGCAAGGCGAACTCGTATCCGCAAGGGCTCGAACTGGCACAAGGCCCGTATCGCTCGATGCCGGAAAGCAACCAGCTCGCCGGCGGAGGCCGGTAAACGCGCAACGCCGCGCAACGGGTTGCTCCGTGCGCGGCGTCGTGATTTCCCTATCGACGACTCGCCGAGTCAGTCAGTTAGTTGCAGGAGCACATGATGAACGACCAACTCCCTTCTCCGCTCGACCACTGGGACGACACCACGCCGGTATGGACGCCGTTCCGTTCGGCCCCGCACGCGCATTGACCGCCAGCTGAGTCGCTACCCGGCCGTTAGCGGCGTGGCACCCCATCGCGCCATTCGCCCCAGTGCGTCACGATGTCCTGAACGAGCGGATTGCCCGCGCGATACAGGTTTTCGGTCGCCGGGGCGAAGCCGCCCTGGTCCGCGTAGTTCAGCAGGTTGTCGGCACTCGTCTGCCCTGCATACGGCCGGTCGAAATCCGACCCCGTGCGCAGCAATGCGACGCGCGACAGGTCGACCCGCTTCACGCTCGCCGCGCGCTTGAGTGCTTCATACGTCGCGTTGTCTTCCTGCGCGGTCATGCAGTAGGTGCCCTTGCCGTCGGTCAGGATCTTCGTCCACTGGCGCGCGCGCTCGCCGATCAGCGTGCCCGAGAACCACGTGTTGCCCGATGACGTGTCGCATTGAATCACGGTCGGCGGCCGGTTCGCCGGCGCATACGTGAACTTCGCGCGCGCGGCCTGCGCCTGCGCACTGTCGGCGAGCACCACGTTGCGCGACAGCGCGACCGCGGCGTCGGTCAGTTGCGGGTTGAGCTGGAACACCTCGGTACGATAGTCGAGCGGCGGCTTGTCGTTCGGGCTCTTCGTGTTGATGCCGAGGAAGCCGGTATTCCAGCCGGCCGGAATCTCGCGTGCATCGAGCTCCCACTGCAGGCTGAAATCGACGAGGTATTTCGACCACGCGGCCGAACCGATCGTGCCTTGTGCCGGGTCGACGCCCGCGATACCCGAGATCAGGAAGTACGTGCGGCGCAGATCGAAGCGCTGCGAGAACGTGAGCGCCATGATCGTCGCCGACGCGTTCGCATAGCCCATGCCGGTCGTGACCACGCACACGTCCTGCTTGTTGCAATGCACGTTCGGATAATCGGGCGACAGGCCGGGCACGGCGATGTCGCGCCACGGGCCGAGCCGGTCGAGCCATGCCTGGCCCTCCGGACCGAACATCGTGATGATCATGACCTTGACCGGGCGGCCCTGTGCACCGGTCTCGGCGAATGCATTGTTGCCCGCGTCGTTGCCCTGGTTGTCCTGCGCGATCGACGGCGCAGTGGCACAGGCGGCGAGCGAGAATGCAGCGGCGGAAAGAATGGAGCGAGTCAGCATCGGCGTTCCTTGTTTCGATGATGTTGGGTGAGAACGGCTCTCGTAGACTGCGCGACGGAGTATAGAACGGGCATGCGCGATCCGGAACCCGACTACGAAACGGCAGCGATGTTGCCGTACGGACGAGATGCGCGCGCAAGCGTGATGCACATCGCCGGAATTCGCGCGCAATTGCGCAGCAATCGGCATCCACCTCATGCAACACCATCAGGAATGCTATCGAATTGACCGACTCGCCCGCCGTGCCCGCACAACCGCCCTCCGCATACTGCTACAGCCGCGCCAGCCCTGCGACTCCGTAACCCAGCACGACGAGCGCAGCCACCACATGGCTCGCCGCGAGCAGCCCCGGCGACTTCACGATCCGGCCGATCACGCTACCGCCGAACGCGAACACGAGTTGCCCCGCGAGGCTGCCGGCAAACACGCACGCGGCACCGAGCAGCCAGTGCCGATGCGCACCGGCCGCGGCCGTTGCATAGCCGTAGAACAACAGGATCGTCAGCGGGTTCGCCAGCGTGACGAAGAACATCGATGCAAACGGGCGGCTGCCCGGCGGCCGCGCATCGCCGTCCAGCGTGCGGCGGCGATCCCGCAGCGCCTGCCACAGCATCCGTACACCCATCGCGAGCAGCACGAGCGCGCCGACCAGGCGAAACAGCGACAGATGCGCGGCGAGCGTGGTCGCGAGCATCGCGCCGAGCGTGAACGCGACGACCGCATAGCAGCCGTCGGCCGTCGCGACACCCACCGCCGCGCGCACACCGCTTGCGGTGCCCGCGCGCATCCCGTAGTTCGCGATCATCAGCGCAACGGGCCCGACCGACAGCGCGATCATCAGCCCGAACAGGAAATCGTTCATCGGTCGTCGATGCCTTCGATGGAAGGCATCGATTCTAGCGACCGCAAACAAGCCCGGTGTGGCGATTCAACGTCACGCGACATCGACGCGCGCAGGCCCGTCCACCATCTCGCCGATCACGCCCGCGCGGTCGAAGCCGTCGGCACGGAAGCACGCGAGCACGTCATCGACGGCCTCGGGCGCGCACGCGACCAGCAGGCCGCCCGACGTCTGCGGATCGGTCAGTAGCGCCTGCGCAACGGGTGGCAGCGTGTCGGCCAGCTGCACGTCCGCGCCGTACGCGGCCCAGTTGCGGCCCGACGCGCCGGTGAACACGCCGTCGGCAACGAACGCCTCGACGCCCGCGAGCCACGGCAACGACGCATAGTGCACGCGCGCGGTGAGGTGTGCGCCACGTGCCAGCTCGAGCGTGTGGCCGAGCAGCCCGAATCCCGTGACGTCGGTCAGCGCATGCACGCCCGGCAGCGCGGCAAGCTCGGTGCCCGGCCGGTTCAGCTTGGTGGTCGTCGCGACCATCTGCGCATAGCCATCGGCATCGAGCTGGTTCTTCTTCAGCGCGGCGGACAGCACGCCGACGCCGAGCGGCTTGCCGAGCACCAGCACGTCACCCGCGCGCGCGGCCGCATTGCGCTTCACGCGCGACGGATGCACGACGCCGATCGCCGCGAGCCCGTAGATCGGCTCGACCGAATCGATCGAATGGCCGCCGGCGACCGGAATGCCGGCATCCGCGCACACCGATTCGCCGCCGCGCAGCACGGCCGCGATCGTCTCGTGCGGCAGCACGTTGATCGGCATCCCGACCAGCGCGAGCGCGAGGATCGGCTTGCCGCCCATCGCGTAGACGTCGGACAGCGCGTTGGTGGCCGCGATGCGGCCGAAGTCGAACGGATCGTCGACGATCGGCATGAAGAAGTCGGTGGTCGCGACAATCGCCTGCTCGTCGTTGAGGCGATAGACGGCCGCGTCGTCGGACGTCTCGGTACCGACCAGCAGATCCGGGAACAGGGCGGGCGGCGTCGCGCGCTTCAGCAGCTCGGACAGCACGCCCGGCGCGATCTTGCAGCCGCAGCCACCGCCATGTGACAGGCTCGTGAGGCGCGGAACGGCAGGCTGGGCTTGGGTGGCTTCGGTCATGGTCGGCATCCGGTGAATAACAACACACCATTATCGACAATTCCATGCGAGTGCGCCCGATACCCACATAATGACGGCGCCCCTCCGCTCCCGCCCCTGTCCGCCCCTTCGTCCATGGACCACCTCTTCATCGGCCTCGTGCTGTGCTCCGCGTTGCTGCACGCGATCTGGAATGCCTTCCTCCACGTCAGCGAAGACCGGCTCGTCCAGCTCGGCACGATGTCGCTGCCGTATTTCGCGTTCGGCGTCGTCGGCGCCGCGCTGCTGCCCGCGCCGGCGCCCGCCGCGTGGCCGTACATCGCCGGGTCGGCCGTGCTCGAGGTCGCGTACTGCTTCACGCTGGCGCGCGCGTACCGCAGCGGCGAATTCGGGCAGATCTACCCGATCGCGCGCGGCATCTCGCCGCTGCTCGTGTCGGTGCTGGCGCTCGCGATCCTGCACGAGCGGCCGACGCCGTTCGGCTTCGCGGGCATCGCGCTCGTGTCGTTCGGCATCATGTCGCTCGCGCTGCGGCGCGGCTTCCGGTTCTCCGGCGAAGGCGTGCCGTTTGCGCTGCTCACGGGCGTGTTCATCGCCGCGTATTCGATCTGCGACGGCATCGGCTCGCGCGTGTCCGGCAGCGCGCTCGGCTACATCGCATGGGTGTACGTGCTGTGGAGCGTGCCGCAGTTCGTGCTGGTCTGCGCGGTGCGTGGCGGCCCGCGCGCGGTGCTCGGCTCGCGCACCGCGCTCAAGCAGGGCGCGATCGCCGGCACGATCTCGCTCGCCGCGTACGGGATCGTGATCCTCGCGTACCGGTACTTGCCGGTCGGGACGGTGTCGGCGCTGCGCGAAACGAGCTCGATTTTCGCGGTCGCGATCGGCTGGCTCGTGATGCGCGAGCGGCCCGGCGCGCAGCGGCTCGTCGCGTGCGCGCTGGTGGTGGCGGGCGCGGCGCTGATCCGGCTGTAGCCGGCGCGCGCCGCCCGCGGCGCGCTGCGTCAGAACTTGTGGCGGATGCCCGTCACCGCGACGATCTGCGTGCGCGTGCTCGACGGATTCGAGATCCCTTCGATCGCGGCCACCGCGTTCGACGACGCGCGCTGGTAGAACGCGTTCACGTAGACATCGGTGCGCTTCGACAGGAAATACTGCGCGCCGACGCTCGTCTGCAGGTAGTGTGAGCTCGGCTTCGGGCTCTGCGACGCGAGCACCTGCGTGTAGGTTTCGCCGAGCGCGAACTGCAGCGCGGGCGTCATCAGGTAGCGCACGCTGCCCTCGTAGTTGTTGAAGCGCGTCGAGCCGCCCGTCTGCAGGTTGAACAGCGAGCTCGTGTACAGCAGCCCGAAGGTCGCGGCGCCCCATGCATACGCGCCGCCCGCGCCCCAGATCTGCTGGCGCGTCACGCCCTTGATGAACGTGTAGTAGTTGTCGGACGCGGCCGCGCCCGTCGTGTCGATGGCCGGATGATCGACGCGCACGTAGGCCGCGCCGAGCTGCAGCGGCCCGTTCTCGTAGCTCGTGCCGATGCTCCACACGCGGTTCTGCGCGAACGACGTCGAATTCGAGAACCCGTACAGGCCGACCGCGCGCAACCCGTACCAGGTAGGCGTCTGGTACTGCACCGAGTTGTTGGTGCGGAACGTGTTGTTCAGGTCGTCGGTGTCGAACGGGTGCAGCGCGTACTGCGTGAGCGCGGTGGTCGCGCCGATCTGCAGCGGCTCCAGCACTTCCTGTGCCGCGTTGTACTGGCGGCCCATCGTCAGCGTGCCCCAGCGATCGTTCTCCAGCCCCACGTACGCGCGGCGCCCGAACAGCCGGCCGCCCTGGCTCGCGGCGCCGCTCTCGATGTTGAAGCCGTTCTCGAGCCGGAACACTGCACGCGTGCCGCCGCCGAGTTCCTCCTTGCCGAGCAGCCCGAAACGCGTGCCCTGTTCGTTACCGCCGGTCGCCTGCCACGCGGCATGACCGTTCTGGTTGTTCGTGTACGTGATCCCGGAATCGACCACGCCGTACAGCGTCACGCTCGACTGTGCGTGCGCGTGCATCGCACCCGCCGCCGTTGCGATACCCGCCAGCGCGACCGCCATCCCTTTTCGTTTCATCTCCGACCCCTTTTATCGATTGAATATGGGGAGCGATTTATTTCGCTCGAAACGTGTTTTATTGAATAAAACATCGTCTTATTCATTGTCGAATTTGGTGATTTGAAGCGTCAAGCGATGCCAAAAATCGTACACGGGAGTCAAATACCCTTGAATCGCCAGGCGTTTCGAGGAATGAAACAAGCCCAATAACCACCGGCATTACAGCCCGATCATGGCGCGTAATCCCGGTATCGCAAAAAGCCCTTGACCGCGATTTTCAGTCGTTGTGAAATATTGATACGCTGTTTTAATGATTAAAACAAACGCACGAGACGCTTCGAGAAACTAGGTAAAGAACCTGATCCCCATGCTGACGTTTAATTGCAACAACGCGACTGCCGATGCATCGCCCGCGCATTTCATCGCGACGCCGACGGTGCCGGCCCTGCCGATCGTCGTCGACTCGCCGCACAGCGGCATCGCGTATCCGCCGGACTTCGCCACCGTCGCCCCCGACGACGCGATCCGCACGACGTGGGACGCGTACATCGACGAACTGTGGGCAGGCACACCCGCGCGCGGCGGCACGCTGCTCGGCGCGACGTTTCCGCGCGCGTACATCGATCCGAACCGCGCAGAAACCGACATCGACGCAACGCTGCTCGCCGAGCCGTGGCCCGAGCCGCTGTCGCCGCAGCCGTACACGCAGCGCGGGATGGGACTGATCCGGCGCGACGCGCTGCCCGGCGTGCCGCTGTACGACCGCAAGCTGTCGCTCGCGGAAGTGCGCCACCGCATCGACGCGTACTACCTGCCGTACCGCCGTGCGCTCGCCGGCATCGCCGAGCCGCTGCATGGCGCGCACGGTGCGCTGTGGCACATCGACTGCCATTCGATGAAGTCGCGCGGCAACGCGATGAACGTCGACGCGGGCGAATTGCGGCCGGACGTCGTCGTCAGCGACCGGCGCGGCACGACCGCCGATCCGGCCTTCACCGCGTGGACCGCGCAATGGTTCGTCGACGCCGGCTATCGCGTGCAGGTCAACGACCCGTACCAGGGCGGCGACCTGCTGACCGCGCTCGCCGACCCCGCAAGGCAACGCCACAGCATCCAGATCGAATTCAATCGCGCGCTGTACATGGACGAAGCCGCGTTCGCGAAACACGCGGGCTTCGCCACGCTGAAGCGCTCGGTCGATGCGTACCTCGACGCGCTCGCCGATTACGTCCGCGCGCGCATCGCGCCGCAGGGAGACATCGCATGACGACCTACATCGTCGACGCCGTCGACAGCGCGCTGAAGCTGCTGACCTACGTAGCCGAGCACCCGAACCTCGGCGTGACCGAACTCGCGTCGCAACTCGGCATCAACAAGTCGCGCACGTACCGGATGCTGTGCACGCTCGAACTGCACCGCTTCGTCGTGCAGGACCCGCGCACGTCCACCTATGCGCTCGGCCCGCAGGCGTTCGTGATCGGCGTGGCCGCGTCGCAGCAGAACGCGCTCGTGCGCGCCGCGCACCGGCACATGCTCGCGCTCAACCAGGCGATCAACGAGACCATCGTGCTGCGCGTGCGCGAAGGGCTCGAATCGGTGTGCGTCGCGCGTTGCGAGACGACGCACACGGTGCGCACCGTCGGCGCGGTCGGCAACCGCCGGCCGATCAATTTCGGCGCATCGGGCAAGGTGTTGCTCGCGTTCGCTCCCGACGCGGTGCGCGACGAATATCTCGCGCAACTACGCCGGAACGGGCAGGCCGACGACCCGGCGAAGCTCGCCGGCGAACTCGACGCGGTCGCGCGCAAAGGCTATGCGGTGAGCAGCGGCGAGGTGACGCCCGGCGCGGTCGGGATCGCGGTGCCGGTGCGCGACCTCACGGGCGCGACGGTCGCGTCGGTCAGCGTGACGGGGCCCGAGGTGCGCGTGAGCCACGCCGATATCCCCGACTATCTCGAACGCCTGCAGGCGTGCAGCTACGCGATTTCCGCCGAACTCGGCTACGTCCCGGCGCGCGCCGCCGACGCCACTGCGATCGCGGCCCCGGCCGATGCATCGACCGACCACGCGGCCGACAGCGCAACCGGCGACGCATCGGCCCACGCCGGCCGCGCGCCGCATCCGCACGGCAAGATGCTGCATCCGGTCGTGATGATGCTGTGGGTGCTGGCCGTCGCGATCGCGCTCACGTGGAGCGTCGATTCCGGCCGCTTCGAGCGCAACGGCCGGCTCGTCGTGCCGGGCACCTATCACGTGGTGCCGAAGACCACCGCCTTTTCGACACTTGTCGCGCCAGCGGTCAGCCACAGCACGCCCACGCATGCGATGCCCGCGAGCCTCGTCTCGGCGTTCGTCGCGATACCGGAAGGATTGCTGAAGAATGCGCCGCTGATCGTGATGGTGATGTTCGTCGGCGGGATGTTCGGCGTGATGCGCCGCACCGGCGTGGTCGATGCGGGCATCGACCGGCTGCTGCAGCTCACCGGCAACAACGCGTATCTGCTCACGCCGCTGCTGATGATCCTGATCGGGCTCGGCAGCACGCTGCTCGGCTTCATCTCCGAGTACCTCGTGATCATTCCGATGGTCGTCGTGATCGCGCGGCGCCTCGGCCTGTCGGACCTGTTCGCGGTCGCGCTGGTCGCGCTCGCCGCGAAGATCGGCTACATCGCGTCGGTCACGAACCCGCTCGCGCTGGCTGTCGCGCAGCCGCTCGTCGGTGTGCCGCTGTTCAGCGGCGTCGCGCTGCGCGCAGCCGTGTTCGTCGTCTTCCTGACGATCGGCATCCTGTACCTGCTGCGCTACGTGCGCAGCACCGGCTATCGCGCCGGGCAGACCGCCGCCGGCCACGCCGCGCATGGGGCCGCGAAGCTGTCGCTGCGCCACAAGGCGACGCTGGCCGTGTTCGCGGCGGCCGTCGCGATGCTGATCTACGGCACGCGCGAACTGAAGTGGGGCAACGTCGAGCTGGCGGCGTTCTATACGTTCGTGAGCATCGCGACGGCCGTGATCGGCGGGCTCGATTCGCGCAGCGCGGCCGACGCGTTCGTCGACGGGATGAAGAACATGATCCTCGCGGCGCTGCTGATGGGGCTCGCCGCGTCCGTCGAACTGCTGCTGCAGAACAGCCTCGTGCTCGACACGCTGATCAACTTCTTCACGCGGATGGCGGACGGCCAGTCGCCCGTGTGGGTCGCGAACGGGCTGATGGGCGTGCAGATGGTGCTCGACGTGTTCATTCCGTCGGTGTCGGGCAAGGCGGCGGTCAGCATGCCGATCATCGGGCCGATCGCGCAGCTCTCCGGCGTGAGCGGCCAGACCTCGGTGCTCGCGTTCGTGCTCGGCGGCGGGCTGACGAACCTCGTCACGCCGACGTCGGGGATGCTGCTCGCGTATCTGGCAACGGCACGCGTCGATTTCGGCGCGTGGATCCGCTTCGTGCTGCCGCTGTTCCTGACGTTGCTCGCGCTGTCGTGCGTCGTGCTGACGTTCGCGGTGTGGATCGGGTATTGAGGGTCGGGGGTGCAATGAAACTGCGAATTCTCTCCGCACTGCGGAGAGAATGGCTCGGTCGGCCATCAACAGCGCGCATCGCGACGCAATGCTGCCGTTGGATACTCCGTTCAAGCCACCTCGACCGCCTTGCCGAACGCCCGCTCGTCAATCGCCTCGGCGAGCGTCGCGAACGCGGTCGCAATCTCGTCCTCCGGCACACACGCATAGCCGAGCAGCAAGCCCGACGCCGCGCGCTCGCGATCCGCGTAGTAGCCGGATAGCGGCCGCACGACGATATTGCGTTCGAGCGCGGCCTGCGCGACCGCGCGATCGTCGACGCCTTCCGGCAACTGCGTGACCAGATGCAGCCCCGCATCGCTGCCGAGCGCGTGCAGCGTGTCGCCATAGCGGCGTGCGACCGCGTCGAGCAGCACTTCGCGGCGCTGCCCGTACAGCGTGCGCATCTTGCGGATATGCGACACGAAGTGCCCTTCCGCGATGAATTCGGCGAGCACGGCCTGCTGCAGCAACTGCCCTTCGCGATACAGCTCGGCGCTCGCAGTCGCGAAGCTTTCCGCAAGCGGCTCCGGCGCGACCAGGTAACCGACCCGCAGCCCCGGGAACAGCGTCTTGCCGAAACTGCCGACGTAGATCACCTGCCCGGACGTGTCGAGGCCCTGCAGCGACGCGAGCGGCCGGCTGCCGTAGCGGAATTCGCTGTCGTAGTCGTCCTCGATGATCCAGCAGCCGTGCTGGCGCGCGTATTCGAGCAGCATCCGCCGGCGCGCGAGGCTCATCACCATGCCGAGCGGATACTGGTGCGACGGCGTGACGAGCATCAGCTTCGGCGGCTCGGCGAGATCGGCGGCCGACGGCGCGATGCCTTCGTCGTCGACCGGAATCGGCCGCGTCGTCAGCCCCGACACGTTCAGCACGCTGCGCACACCCCAGTAGCACGGGTCTTCGGTCCAGATCGCGTCGCCCGGGTCGGTCAGCAGCCGCACCGCGAGGTCGATCGACTGGTGGATGCCGGTCGTGATCACGATCTGCTCGGGTGTGCAGCGCACCGAGCGCGACGTGCGCAGGTAGTCGGCCAGCGCCTCGCGCAGCAGCGCGAGCCCGCCGCCCGGCGCGTAGGTCAGCAGGTCGGGGCGCAGGCGCCGCCAATACTTGTTGTGCAGCCGCGTCCATACGCGCGCAGGAAATCGCGACACATCGGGCACGCCCGGCATGAACGCGCCGCCCTGCCGCTTCGACACGCCGGCGCCTTCGACGAGCCGCGTGCCGCGCGCGGACAGCCGCCGCACCGACGACTGCACGAACGCCGGTCGCACGGCGGCCGCATCGGGCGGTGCGCCGACGATCTCGTCCGGCGCGCTGTCCGCGACGAACGTCCCGCGGCCCGTCGCCGAGTTCACATAGCCTTCGAGCGCAAGCTGTTCGTAAACCTGCGTGACCGTGTTGCGCGCGATCCCGAGCTCGGCCGCGAGCAGCCGCGACGACGGCACGCGCGTACCGGCCGGCAGTTCGCGCGACAGGATCGCCTGTTGCAGCAGCCGGTGAAGCTGCCGGTAGATCGGCTGTTCGCCGCCGCGCACGAGGCGCTGCGCCAGCCAGTCCGACAACACGCTCGCGCGCATGATTGGCTCCTGTATATTTATTGAAATGGCTCTGATTGTCAGAGCCAAATGTGATTATAGTCGCCTCCATGGGCTGCCAACGCGCCCGCTTCCCTACTCACCGGAAAGAACATCAAGGAGATGACCGTGAAGAATGCCGACCTGCAGGCCCGCAAGAACGCCGCCACCCCGCGCGGCGTTGGCGTGATGTGCGATTTCTACGCAGCCCGCGCCGAGAACGCGGAACTGTGGGATGTCGAAGGCCGCCGCTTCATCGATTTCGCCGCCGGCATCGCGGTGCTGAACACGGGCCACCGCCACCCGAAGATCGTCAAGGCGATCGCGGACCAACTGAACAATTTCACGCACACCGCTTACCAGATCGTCCCGTACGCGTCGTACGTCGAGCTGGCAGAGAAGATCAACGACCGCGCGCCGGGCGATTTCCCGAAGAAGACCGCGTTCTTCACGACCGGCGCAGAAGCCGTCGAGAACGCGATCAAGATCGCACGTGCAGCGACCGGCCGTCCGGGCGTCATCGCCTTCGCGGGCGGCTTCCACGGCCGCACGATGATGGGCATGGCGCTGACCGGCAAGGTCGCTCCGTACAAGCTGAACTTCGGCCCGTTCCCGGGCGACGTGTTCCACGCCCCGTACCCGAACGCCGTGCACGGTGTGACGACCGCCGACTCGATCAAGGCGATCGAGATGCTGTTCAAGGCCGACATCGATCCGAAGCGCGTCGCCGCGATCATCTTCGAACCGGTCCAGGGCGAAGGCGGCTTCAACCCGGCGCCGGCCGAGTTCGTGCGCGCACTGCGCAAGATCTGTAACGAACACGGCATCCTGCTGATCGCCGACGAAGTCCAGACGGGCTTCGCGCGTACCGGCAAGCTGTTCGCGATGCAGCACTACGACGTGCTGGCCGACCTGATCACGATGGCGAAGAGCCTCGCAGGCGGCATGCCGCTGTCGGGCGTCGTCGGCCGTGCGGACGTGATGGACGCGGCAGCGCCTGGCGGCCTCGGCGGCACGTACGCGGGCAACCCGCTGGCCGTCGCATCGGCGCACGCGGTGCTCGAGATCATCGACGAAGAGAAGCTGTGCGAGCGCGCGACGCAACTCGGCGACGTGCTGAAGGCAAAGCTGAACGCACTGCAGGCCGACGTGCCGCAGATCGCCGACGTGCGCGGCCCGGGCGCGATGATCGCGGTCGAGTTCCTGAAGCCGGGCTCGGGCGAGCCGGATGCGGAATTCACGAAGCGCGTTCAGGCGCGTGCGCTCGAGCGCGGCCTGCTGCTGCTCGTGTGCGGCGTGTACTCGAACGTCGTGCGCTTCCTGTTCCCGCTGACGATCCCGCAAGCCGTGTTCGACGAAGCGCTCGTGATCCTCGAGGAAGTGCTGAAGGAAACGGTCGGCGTGCCGGCCTGAGTTCCCGTCGACTTCATCCATTGAATGCGCCGCCGCCGTCTTCATGACGGCGGCGGCCGTTTCATCCGTCCTTTTCGAAGCAGGTGATTCACATGAGCACTGTTCAGGAAACCCTGGCACTGAAAGACCCGTCGCTGTTCCGCCAGCAGGCGTACGTCAACGGCGAATGGCAAGGCGCGACGAACGGCGAGACGTTCGAAGTCCGCAACCCGGCAACGGGCGGCCTGCTCGGCACCGTGCCGGCGATGGGCACGGCCGAGACGCGTCACGCGATCGAAGCCGCGAACGCCGCGTGGCCGGCGTGGCGCAAGAAGACCGCGAAGGAACGCGCGGTCGTCCTGCGCAAGTGGCACGACCTGATGATGGAAAACGCCGACGACCTCGCGCTGATCCTCACGACCGAGCAGGGCAAGTCGCTGGCTGAAGCGAAGGGCGAAATCGGTTATGCCGCATCGTTCCTCGAATGGTTCGCGGAAGAAGGCAAGCGCGTGTACGGCGACACGATCCCGACGCCGGCGAGCGACAAGCGCATCGTCGTGACGAAGGAAGCGATCGGCGTGTGCGCGGCGATCACGCCGTGGAACTTCCCGGCGGCGATGATCACGCGCAAGGTCGGCCCGGCACTCGCGGCAGGCTGCCCGATCGTCGTGAAGCCGGCCGAAGCGACGCCGTTCTCCGCGCTCGCGATGGCCGTGCTGGCCGAGCGCGCGGGCGTACCGGCCGGCGTGTTCAGCGTCGTCACGGGCGACCCGAAGGCGATCGGCGGCGAGCTGACGTCGAACCCGATCGTGCGCAAGCTGTCGTTCACCGGCTCGACGCCGGTCGGCCGCCTGCTGATGTCGCAGTGCGCGGCGACGGTCAAGAAGGTGTCGCTGGAGCTCGGCGGCAATGCACCGTTCATCGTGTTCGACGATGCCGATCTCGATGCGGCCGTGCAAGGTGCGATCGCGTCGAAGTACCGCAACAGCGGCCAGACCTGCGTGTGCACGAACCGCTTCTACGTGCATGAAGCCGTGTACGACCAGTTCGCGCAGAAGCTCGCGGCAGCCGTCGGTCAGCTGAAGGTCGGCCGCGGCACCGAGCCGGGCGTCACGCAAGGCCCGCTGATCAACGAAGCGGCGGTGCTGAAGGTCGAGGCGCACATCGAGGACGCGCTCGCGAAGGGTGCGACCGTCGTGACGGGCGGCAAGCGCCACGCGCTCGGCCACGGCTTCTTCGAGCCGACCGTGCTGACGGGTGTCACGCCGGCGATGAAGGTCGCGAAGGAAGAGACGTTCGGGCCGCTCGCGCCGCTGTTCAAGTTCGGCAGCGACGACGAAGTGATCCGCCTCGCGAACGACACCGAATTCGGCCTCGCCGCATACTTCTACAGCCGCGACATCGGCCGAGTGTGGAAGGTTGCGGAAGCGCTCGAGTACGGGATGGTCGGCGTGAACACGGGCCTGATCTCGAACGAAGTCGCGCCGTTCGGTGGCGTGAAGCAATCGGGCCTCGGCCGCGAAGGCTCGCACTACGGCATCGACGACTACGTCGTGATCAAGTACCTCTGCCTCGCCGTCTGACGGTTCAGGGCCTGGCGCGCCAGCGACAGGCCCTGACCGCCCGGCCGGAACCGGGCGGTCCGACGCGGGCCGGTGTCCCTCTCCGCCGTGCCCGCGTCATCTTGATACGCACGATGTCGCCCCACTCTGCGCACGCGATTTCGACACCGTATCGGCCGATACCTCATATCGCGCACGAATTTCGTTCAAGTCTCATTTCTCATTTCGCAGCAAATCGCTAGATTGAGCGCTCCACCTCGATCCGGTTTGCCCGCACATGCACGCCACTCCTGACGACCCAACGTACGCAGAGCCAGAATGACGTACGGGCGGGTGACCGCCCCGCCGCGTTCCTGGCCTCTCTCGGCGTGCTCATCCAAACACGCTCACCGTGCCCACCGCGCGCGTCGCCCGCTGCCTCAGACGTACCGATGCTGCCGCGTTCCGCTCGACCACCCTTCGCCCCGGTTTCGATGGTCGTTTCACACCACCAAATTAAGTCGGACTACAAACCAAAAATCGTACTCGTTCTATAGACAGAGAAAATCTCACCCGCCATTGTCTATAGCTTGTCCGTACACAACGCATCCGGGTCGATGGAAGAAGAACATGCAGCCGGCTATCTCCGTTGAAGACGCCGCGATCGATCAATACGCGATGCATGACTCGAAGTCAGCCGATCAGGTCTCTACCAACTTCAATTGAGGATATAACCATGAGCCGACGAGCAGTGAGGATCGGCGACCCGACGACGACAGGCGGAATCGTCATCAGTGGTTCGTCAGATATGTTTAGCAACGACAAAACCATCGCCGTAGACGGTGACAAGGCGACGTGCGGAAATTGCGAGGGCATGTTTCCGATAGTTGGCAGCGCGATACGCGTGGTATCCCATGGGCGATGTATGGCTTTGGAGGGCGACGCGGTGCTCTGCCCGTGCGGACAAAACCTTCTCATGTCCGGCGGCGATTGCACTTTCTTCTACGAGGACGACGATGACTGCGGCGACGGTGGCTACTACGCGGCAAGCTCGACCACCGCGCTTTCTTCGTTCGCACCCACGCGATACGGGTCTGCATCAGGCATCCACGACGAACAGTATGTGTTACGCGAGGCGGATAGCGGACGACCGCTCGCGAATGTCCGATATCGGATTCGCCTATCGTCCGGAAAGATATTCAGCGGCGTGACAGACGCAACAGGCCACACACAACGCGTCACATCCGCGTCTGCGGAATCGATCAAGTTCGAGATCGCCAGGAACAGACATGTCGAATCCTGACGACGACTACGTGCTGGTACACGACACGGCCATGACGAACACAAGGCCCGGTTCCAAGGTGTATGTCGATATCAACACGAAGCCGATTTGCCCGAACATGAGCAATGAAGCGTTCAGAAAGATCGTGATGCGCGCTCGCGATGAAGCCGTCCGTCTGATCAATTCCCGCATTGCAGCGCTAGCAAGGTGGGACACAAGCGAACAAGCGCGCATCACCACCTATTTTGGACGTGCTAATGCGCAGATTCGCAACACGTTATCGGCCGGTCTTCCACGATTGCGCTCCGCGATGCTAGAGCTGGTGCCAGAAAAAATTGTTCGATGGGACAGTGCAACCAGCAGGAATCTATCCTGCACAGTCGTACCTGACAGCGGTCAAAACCGTGCCGCCGTCTGCAAGCCCGACTCCGATAAACGAGTCATTGCTATCTACTCGTCATTTTGCAGCGACCCGTTTGGTGAGTTGTATCATGAGGCGCAGATAAAGGTGCTAATTCACGAGTGCACCCACTTCACCGACACATTCGATTCAGATGACGCCATGTATGGAAATAGCGAATCCGGAATGAAATTTTTCGCAGCGAACAACCCGGACCTTGCCATTAATAATGCGGACAGCATTACCGGATACATAGCAACTTTTGACAAGACGATCGAATAATGAACAGAAACCCCCTCGGATCCAGCGTTGCAGCCTGTGCACTCGCGTTGTCGTCAATGCTATTGAACTCAGCAGCGGCGTGCACGATAGGCGAGGAAGCGCGTTTGCAACTTCCGCTCAACACAACAACACTTTCCAATGCAGACAGAGTGACGATAGCCGATAGCGTTATCGAGGCAAAGAAATGGCCAGATGTTGAAATTCAAGCAATAATAATTGCGGGCGCCTTCACCCACGAGAGGAACATCGAAGAATTGAAGGATATGCGCGGAGAAAATGCAAAGGAATACTTGCAACAACTTGGCATCAGCACCGATCATATCCTAATCGACAAAAAGACATTTACCGATGAAATGATTACACGACGACCGGACGGCACAATAAAAACCAATCAGATGATCCTGGAATTTACGCCGATATGCAAAGGCAGCTGCGCATGGATGTGTGACGACCCTCGCGTGACGCCACACAGCAAACTCATCAATCGCTGACCACGGAACGCCCGCGTATGCGGTGTTGTCACGCCCAAATGCCAACAGTGTCGCCGGGTACGATATCGACGGTGACTCAGTTCCTGACTGCCGTCACGCTCGCGTTGAGTTGCGCACATACCGCGTTCGGATGCGATGGCCCATCGAACATGCCCGGTCGGGGTCTTGATGTTCGATTCGACAACAATTCAAGCGACCTATCTACCGACGAACTGGCGAAGCTTTCCGTATGGTCGAACGACATACGCAATCGCTTCCCCATTGTCGACGTGGTGTCGATCGTTGGACTAGCTGAGCCGACGGAGAGAAAGCCGACAGCTCTTGCTCATCGACGTGCTGCGAACGTTAAGGCAGCACTAGATCAATTTTCGATCCGAGGCGAACGAAATTCCATGATCGCCCGAATCTACAAGTTACCGTTTCCCGCGAGCGAGTTTGACGATACAGGCCAACGTGTCGAAGTCACATTCGGCCCAGGATGCCCCAACCATTGTTGCCCGAACCTCAATCCCATACCGAAGGCGCAATGACTTTGCGGGACACCCCACACCGGCCCGCGCAATGCGGGCCGCCGTCCTCCTGCCTCACCTTTCCGCTCCCCTCACCTCATCGCTTTCAGCGGACCGCGATCACCGCATCGGCTTCGCTCCAAAGGCCGACCGTCGTCACCAGGCCACGCTTGGCCCGCAAGCCCATCCTCTCGAACAAAGCCGAAATCGATGATCACTGGGCTACCCGTACAAGCGGACTCCCACACTCCTTTCATATTTGATACGATTACATTTCATTTTGAAAGGTTTCGGGTTCAATCAGCGAATCCGGGACAAGGTTGCTGGTACTTGGCGCGAACACAGTTCTTAACGACTGCGCACCAGGTGCAGGCGGTCGTCGTGGATCTCCGAGCCACGCTAAACGAGGATGCTGTTCATGGAAAGCCACGTAGGACCAACGTGCCTGCGCGCCCAACTCAAGCGGGGTCTGCTCGAGATCAAAGTCGACGCCGCCGCCCTGCCCCCGTCGAATCTGTTCGGTTTCGCCGAGCGCCGGAATCCCAAGCGGGCATTCCTCTTCGTATCCAAAGTCCTGGGCCGGCATATACCTGTGCGCCCGTCGATCATGGCGGCCAGCTTCGAGCGCCTGGCTGCCAGAATTCCGGCGGACCTGCCCGGGCCGGTACTCGTGATCGGCATGGCCGAAACCGCAGTTGGCCTCGGCGCCGGCGTGCACCGCGCCTACCGTGCGGCCCGTCCTGACAGTGTGTACCTCACCAGCACCCGTCATCCGCTGGGTACCGGCGTCTTCGCTCGATTCGAGGAAGAGCACAGCCATGCCAGCGCCCATCTGATCCACCTGCCGGTCGATCTCGAGGTTCGCGATCTGATGCTGCAGGCTCGATCCCTGGTCCTGGTGGACGATGAAGCCTCTACTGGCAAGACCTTCGTGAACCTGCACCGCGCACTGGTCGAAGCAGGCCTGAGCAAGGTCCAGCGAGTGGTCACTTGCGTCCTGACGGACTGGTCTGCCGGTGCTGTTCGTCAAGCCATCGGGGAACCGGCCACCGCCGTATCGCTGCTGACTGGCTCCTATCAGTTCCACGAGGATCAGTCCGTGCCTCTGCCGGATATGCCGGACGTCGGTGCCGTTTCCATCGGTGAATGGCCTCTCTCGCCCCGCAATGACTGGGGACGTCTGGGCATTCGGCATGTGGACGACACGCTCGCGCCGGACGTTCAGGTCCAGCCCGGCGAGAAAGTCATCGTGGTAGGGACCGGCGAGTTCGTCTGGCGTCCTTTCCTGCTGGCGGAACGCCTGGAGCGATCTGGCGCGGATGTCCGCTTCAGCTCGACCACCCGGTCCCCCATCGCCGTGGGCCACGCGATCGAGCATGCGCTGTCGTTCTCCGACAACTACGGCCTCGGTATCCCGAATTTCCTCTACAACGTGAAGCCCGGCCAGTTCGACCGGGTCCTGATCTGCACGGAAACCCCGTCGCAGGCACTCCCTGCCGAACTGGTCGAGGCACTGAAGGCAGAGGTGATTTGCGATGAGTGGTAATCGCCCGCTGGCATTCGTCGACCTCGACGACACCCTGTTCCAGACCGTCCGCAAGATGGCGGAAGGCGCCCCGCGAACGCCGGCCACGCTGGATGTGCACGGTCAGCCCAACGGATTCATGTGCCCGGTCCAGCACGCGTTCATCAACTGGCTGCTGGCCACCGCCGACGTCGTTCCGGTCACCGCGCGCAGCGTGGAGGCCTACAGCCGCGTCATGCTTCCCTTCGTCAACGGTGCAATCTGCTCGCATGGGGGCGTAATACTCCGTCCAGACGGATTACTCGATCCGATCTGGCACAGACGGATGGCCGAGTCCCTCCGGAGCGTTCAGGACCGACTGCCGGCACTGAGCGAGGCTGCGTTGCGGATCGGCAGGGAACTCGGCTACTCGCTTCGCAGCTGGGTGGTGGAAGAGGAAGGCCTGCGCCATTACGTGGTGGTCAAGCACAACGAGCCCGATGACTCGGTGCTCGCCGAGGTGCTGGTCGAAGTTCGGTCCCGGCGCATGTTGGAAGACATGCACGTTCACGCCAACGGCAACAACCTCGCCTTCCTGCCAATGGGGCTGGCCAAGCGCCTGGCCGTTCAGGAGTGGTTGCGCCGCGACCGCGAGATCCACGGCGAGCGGCCGGTCCTGGGCTTCGGCGACAGCATCACCGATCTGGGGTACATGGACCTCTGCCACATGTGGGCGACACCGGCGCGCAGCCAGCTGGCGAAATTGGTGGCGGGGCTGATCAATGGGTAATCTCCTCGCCAGCCTGAGCACCGTCGGCAGCGGCAGCTACGCCCCCGAAGATGTGCACTTCCTTCTGCGACACGTCCGGATGAGCGTCACCGGCGTTGAGGAGAAGGAGCGTCTGATTCAGACGAATCAGAAACACTATTCGGAAATGATCGGCCTCGAGCATGCGCCCACCGATGTGCACAAGGGCCTTTACGCCCGCGCCCTGGTGCAGAACGGCGCCCGCATGGCTTCAGACGTGCAGTCCCTGGCGATGGCGCTGAGTGCTGCTTACACCGGGCCGGACATCGCCCTGGTCTCCTTTGTTCGCGCCGGCCTGCCGCTCGGCGTGCTGTTGCGCCGGGCACTCGTGGAGATGGGGCGCGACGTCC
Organism: Burkholderia sp. LMG 13014; assembly: GCF_905232215.1. Taxonomy (GTDB): domain Bacteria; phylum Pseudomonadota; class Gammaproteobacteria; order Burkholderiales; family Burkholderiaceae; genus Burkholderia. Next base: position 7,152 of record NZ_CAJNKE010000006.1, on the reverse strand, counting down.
GCCACTACGGGATCAGCATCATTCGCGATCGCGGGATCGACAACGTTGCCCTGGAAGCCATCGTCCGGTTGCATGGCGCCGGAAACATCGTCTTCGTGGATGGCTGGACCGGCAAAGGCGCAATCTCCGGCGAACTCGAACGGACCCTGGCGGACGATACGCGCTTCCCTGAAGCTCCTCGCCTCGTGGTTCTGGCAGACCCGTGCGGCCGTGCGTGGCTGGCCGCCTCCGCGAAGGACTGGACCATTCCGTCCGGCATTCTCGGTGCAACCGTGTCCGGCCTGGTGTCCCGCTCCATCTGGCCGGCTCAAGGGGGCCTGCATGGTTGCGTGTTTTACGAACACCTGCGCGAGCACGATGTGACGCGCGAGTTCATCGACACGATCGACGCCGAACGTCGGGCGCTGGCAGACATTCGTCCCGCCGCTCCATGGACCAGCGATCAGCGACTGACGCTCCAGGCGGCCGCTGACGACGTGGTGTCCACGTTGGCAACCCGCTTTGACATCGGCAACCTGAACCGCGTGAAACCGGGTATCGCCGAGGCAACCCGAGCGGTCCTGCGCCGTGTACCGGATCGCGTGCTCGTACAAGACCGCAATGACAGCGACGTGCAGCTGCTGTTGCATCTCACCGAACGCGCGGGCGTGACGGTAGAGGAAGCCGGCGCCGATCTTGGCCCATACCGCGCAGCAACCATCATTCGGAATGCGAATTGATGAAAGCCATTTCTCCGTTCGCCCTCGGGGCGACGCTATACATGCCGGCCACCCGCAGCGACATTCTGGATGTGGTTTTCGGCATCAGGATTCCGGAACTGCGCTCGCTGGTGGTCTGCCTGGAAGACGCGGTGGCGGCAATCGACGTCGAAAGCGCACTGGCGAACCTGCAGTCGCTCCTCATGGATATCGATGCCAGGGGAGGGCGTGTCGAATCCGGCCCCTTGTTGTTCGTTCGACCCCGTGATGCCGCCATGGCGGCGGTGCTGAGCGACTGGCCGCTGATGAAGCACGTCGATGGGTTCGTCGTACCCAAGTTGACCCTGCGATCTCTGTCGGCGTGGGAGAACGCTGTCAGTCATCCTGATCTGTACCTCATGCCTACACTGGAGACGGCCGACGTTTATGACCCGGTCGCAATGGTGGAGCTCGGCCAAGCCCTGAAAGCCAACCTGAACCAACGCATCATTGCGCTGCGAATCGGCGGAAACGACCTCATGGGTTGTCTTGGTCTGCGGCGCAATCCGGCCACCACGCTCTACAGCACGCCCCTCGGCTACGTGATCCCCATGCTTGCCGGAATCATGGGGGCTCAGGGATTTGCCCTGACCGCACCCGTCTTCGAACAACTCGCCACGCCCCATCTCCTGAAGGAAGAGCTGGAACTGGACATCGCTCATGGCCTGGTAGGGAAGACGGCCATTCACCCGAGCCAGATCCGCATCATTCAGGAGGCGCTGCGCGTGAGCCTCGATGACTTCAACTGCGCCAAGTTGATTGTCAACGATGCGGCCCCTGCCGTTTTCAAGCACAACGACGCGATGTGTGAGCCGGCAACCCACCACAAGTGGGCGGTCAACATCCTCGAACGCGCCAAGTGGCACGGGGTGCGGCCCGCCGTCCCGAGTAGCGACGAACACGGCGTCCGACTGGCGGAGGCCAGTTGATGCGCGTGGAAATGCGTGAGCCCGGTCCCAAAGGAGCGCGGCCTACTGTCCACCGACTCGAGGCCGAGCGGCCGCGGCGGCACACGTCCGAACCATGCGCTACCGGCTGCCTCGCAAGACGAGCCATGGCGACTTTTCCCCGTGCGACGGCGATCCCGCTCGCGGTTTGGCAAAGCCAGGGGCTGCGGAACGGGATTCCGTCCGGTCCCTCACACGAACACCGAAGATCAACAAGGAGCGTAAAAATGGCACTTACCCTGAGCAAGAATCAGAGCATCTCGCTGGAGAAAACTGCCGGCCGCGGCTTAACCTCGATTAGTCTGGGCCTGGGTTGGGATCCGGTAAAGTCCGGCGGCTTCTTCTCCAGGATGCTGGGTAGCGGCAGCAACGCGATCGACCTCGATGCTTCCTGCATCGTGCTGGACGGCGACATGAAATCCGTCGATCTGGTCTGGTTCCGTCAACTGGCATCCAAGGACGGTTCCATTGAACACTCGGGCGATAACCTGACGGGTGAAGGTGATGGCGACGACGAAACCATCCACGTCGACCTGCAGCGCCTGCCGGGCACGATCCAGCACCTTGTGTTCACCGTGAACAGCTTCCGTGGTCAGACCTTCGACCAAATCGAAAACGCCTACTGCCGCATCCTCGACGAGTCGAAAAACCACGAGCTGGCGCGCTTCAACCTGGCGGAAAAAGGTCGCCACACCGGTGTTGTCATGGCTAGCCTCAGCCGCGGCAGCGGCGGCTGGGAATTCAAGGCGATCGGCCAGTCCACCAACGGCCGCACCGCCGACGATCTCGTCAACCTGGCAATTCAGGCGGTGCAAGCATGACGATGCTGGTACCTGGCGGAAATGCGCCGGTTGCCACCGGCCAATTGCGTGTGGACATCAGCTGCGCTCCGATTCCAGGCGCCGAAATCGACATCTCTGCGTTTGCGCTCACCTCTGCCGGGAAAGTCCGAGGTGATGGCGACATGTGCTTCTACGGCCAAACGAGTGTCCTGGGTGGCGCGGTTCAGTTGACCAACACGACGGCCGGCCGGGCAGAGTTCACCGTGGATCTCGGTCGGCTCGACCCTGCCGTCGAGAAAGTCGCGCTCACCGCGACCATCCATGAGAACAAGGCGACCTTCGACCGTGTTTCGATGCTGACAGTGGCCGTTACGGGCGGGATCGAAGCTCGAATCCCGACTGCCGGGATGAACGAGACCGCGCTGATCCTCGGGGAGTTCTACCGCCGCCACGACGCATGGAAGTTCCGCTGTGTCGCACAAGGTTTTGCCGGTGGCCTGGCGCCGCTGGCAACGTACTTCGGAGTCGACATTGCCGTGCCTTCGGGTAGCCCGGCGCAGAGCCTGCGCGCGCCGACACCGGCGCCCGTACCGGCACCGGCTGTCGCTCCGGTACCGCCTGACGTGCCGAAGTCCACGATTCGCCTCAGCAAAGTCACGCTCGACAAATCGCGCCCCAGCATCAACCTCGAGAAGACCGCAGCCGGCTTCGGCGAAATCAAGGTGAACCTGAACTGGAACCAGAACACGAGTGGCCTGCTCGGTGGCCTCCTGGGCAAACGCAATGCTATCGACCTGGACCTGGGTTGCCTGTTTGAAATGCAGAACGGATTCAAAGGGGCCGTGCAGGCGCTCGGCAAGCGTTTCGGCACGCTGCGCGAAGAACCTTACATCCAGCTCATGGGCGATGACCGTACTGGCTCGGTTGCCGATGGCGAGTGGCTTCGCATCAACGGGCAACACTGGAGCGAGATCGAACGCATCCTGGTTTTCGCGTTCATCTACGACGGCGCTCCGAACTGGAAGGCAACTGACGGTGTTGTGACCGTCTTCGTGCCCGGTCAGCCCGAAATCGAAGTGCGCATGAATGAGGAGGGAGGCCGCCACGGCATGTGCGCGATTGCCCTTCTTGAAAACGTGAATGGGGCCGTCAAGGTCTCTCGTCGAGTCGACTTCCACCCCGGACACGAGGAAATGGATCGTGCCTACGGCTGGGGTATGCGCTGGAAAGCAGGCTCGAAATAACCACTGATCCAGCGGGGCCGTCTGGCCCCGTTCACCGAGGGGAAACACATGCTCGAATGGCTGAAAACCAACGCGACCAAAGCCCGCGAAACCTTGACCACTGAAGTCGCCAAATTCAAGAACCGAACCTTCATGGAGGCAACCGCCAATGCTTGCGCACTGATTTCCGCGGCGGATGGCGAGATCAAATCCGAAGAGAAGCTAAAGATGGTCGGCTTCATCAACAACTCCCCGGAGTTGAAGGTCTTCAACCTGAACGATGTGATCACGGTATTCAACGACGCCTGCGGCAAGTTCGAATTCGATTTCCAGATCGGCCAGGCCGAGGCTCTGAAGGTCATCGGCAAGATCAAGGGTAAGGACGGGGAAGCACGCCTGCTGGTTCGTGTGGCCTGTGCCATCGGCGCATCCGACGGTCATTTCGATGACCAGGAAAAAGCAGCTTGCCGCCTCATTTGCCTCGAGCTCGGCCTGAACCCGGCTGACTTCGAACTGTAGGAAACCGAAACGTGGACACGACACACATTGGCTTTCCACCGCTGACCATGGCGGTATTCGTCGGCCTGGCGCTGGCCGCCCTGCTGCTGGACATGGTTACCCACCGCGACGACAAGCCGATCACCCTGGCCCGAGCGTCCATCTGGTCGGTGTTCTGGGTGGCCATCTCTCTCGCATTCGCCGGCTTCCTGTATGTGCAGCACGGCGCGGAAGTGGCCAGCCTGTTCGTCACCGGTTATGCACTGGAGAAGGTCCTCTCCGTCGACAACCTGTTCGTCTTCATGGCGATCTTCGCCTGGTTCAAGGTTCCGGACGGCTTGCGTCACCGCATCCTGCACTGGGGCATCATCGGGGCCATCGTATTCCGCGGTGTCTTTGTCGTCATCGGTACCGGCTTGCTGGCTTTCGGACCCTGGATCGAAATCGTCTTCGCGCTGATCGTGGCGTGGACCGCCGTCATGATGCTCAAGGGCGGTGACGACGATGACGAGGCGACAGATTACTCGCAGCATCTTGCTTGCCGCTTCGCGAAAAAGCTCTTCCCGGTATGGCCCAGGCTGCACGGTCACAATTTCTTCGTGAGCCGCAAGACGCTCGAGGCAGAAGTGCGGACGGCCGAGCGGGATATGAGCCTGGCGGCCAAAGGCAGCCTCTTCGCTACTCCGCTGTTCCTCTGCCTGGTGGTGATCGAAGTGTCCGACGTCCTGTTCGCGTTCGACTCGGTCCCGGCAGTCATCGCGGTCAGCCGTGAACCTCTGATCGTCTACTCCGCGATGCTGTTCGCAATCCTTGGCCTTCGTACGCTGTATTTCGTCCTGGAAGCGCTGAAGCGCTACGTGGTGCACCTGGAGAAGGCCGTGGTCGTACTGCTGTTCTTCATCGCAGCGAAGTTGGGTTTGAACGCGACCGACCATCTGTTCCACCACGGCATCAGCATCGATCCGAACACCAGCCTGCTCATCGTAATGACGGTCCTGGCAATCGGAATCCTGGCCAGCGTGATCTTCCCGAAAAAGGAAGAGGCGCAAGCCGAAAATCAGTAACCCGTAACAACCACAAGGAGCTGTTTTCATGGCACTGACTCTTCAAAAAGGCGGCAACCTCTCCCTGTCCAAAACCGACCCGAGCCTGACCAGGATCCTGGTTGGCCTCGGCTGGGACCCGCGAGCGACCGATGGCACCGAGTTCGACCTCGACGCCAGCGCCTTCCTGCTGGGGGCCAACGGCAAAGTCCGCGGTGAAGCCGACTTCATCTTCTACAACCAATTGCGCAGCCAGGACGGTTCTGTCGAGCATACCGGCGACAACCGTACCGGCGCCGGCGACGGCGATGACGAAGTCGTCAAGGTCGACCTGAGCCGCGTTCCGGCCGAGATCGACAAGATCGCCTTCACCGTGACCATCCACGACGCTGAAGCGCGCAAGCAGAACTTCGGCCAGGTCAGCCATTCGTTCATCCGTGTTGTGAACGAGCTCTCCGGCGCGGAAGTGGCCCGCTACGACCTGGCGGAAGACGCCTCCACCGAAACCGCGATGATCTTCGCGGAGTTGTATCGCAGCAACGGCGAGTGGAAATTCCGCGCCGTGGGACAAGGCTACGCCGGCGGCCTGCGTGCCCTGGCCAACAGCTACGGCATGAACTTCTGAACGGTCGCCTCACCTGACCAAGCAATCACACCGTGGCTGTCAGGCTGCCCAAAGGCGGTAACGTCTCCCTGTCGACAGGGGCCCCGGGCCTGCGCGAAGCCTTCGTCGGCCCGGGCTGGAGCCCGCGCGTCAACGACGGCACCGAGTTCGACCTCGATGCCTCGACCTGCGGCGAACGGTATCGTCAGAACGACGAGTTCAAGTTCAAGGCGATCGGACAAGGTTTCGCCGGCGGCCTGAAGCCTCTGGCGGAAGCCCACGGTGTGAGCATCGGTTAATCCGAAAGGCAGGAAAATCCCCAGCTTGGCCGATCACGCCGTTCAGTTCGCAACTGAACGGCCCACACATGAGGCGGTCGGAATGCGCGAAGGCCAACGGGGCACGCTGCGATCACCGAAACACGTTCACCGCCTCCACCAGCCGCGTCGCCTGCTGCTTCAAACTCTCCGACGCCGCCGTGCTCTGCTCGACCAGTGCCGCGTTCTGCTGCGTGATGTTGTCCAGATGCACGACCGCCTGGTCGACCTGCGCGACCCCCGTGCTCTGCTCCGCCGTCGACGAGCTGATCTCCGCGATCAGGTCCGACACGCGCTTCACCTGCGTGACGATGTCCTCCATCGTCTTGCCCGCGCCATCCACGATCCGTGCGCCCGATTCGACCCGTTCGACGCTCGCGCCGATCAGCGTCTTGATCTCCTTGGCCGCGTTCGCGCTGCGCTGCGCGAGCGCCCGCACCTCGCCCGCCACCACCGCGAATCCGCGCCCCTGATCGCCGGCCCGCGCGGCCTCCACCGCCGCGTTCAACGCGAGGATGTTGGTCTGGAACGCGATGCCGTCGATCACGCCGATGATGTCCGAGATTTTCCGCGAGCTGGCCGTGATGTCGTTCATCGTCGTGACGACCTCGCTCACCGCCTGCCCGCCGCGCTCGGCCGCGTCGCTCGCCGACACCGATAATTGATTCGCCTGCAACGCGGTTTCCGCGTTGCTCGACACGGTCGCCGTCATCTCGGCCATCGACGCGGCGGTCTGCTGCACGCTCGTCGACGCCTGCTCGGTGCGCGCGCTCAGGTCGTTGTTGCCTTGCGCGATCTCGTTGCTCGCGCGCTGCACATTCAGCACCTGTTCGCTGACATCGTCGACGAGCCAGCGGAACATCAGCCCGAGCTGGTTGATCGTGCGCAGCGTCATGCCGATCTCGTCGACGCGGTTCATCGCCTCGCCGCTGCGGCTTTCGCCGGTCGCGACGCGCAACGCCTGGTCGCGCAACTGCATCAGCGGCCGCGCGATCTGCGCA
>NZ_CAJNKE010000005.1 GCF_905232215.1 Burkholderia sp. LMG 13014 | reverse complement strand
TTGATGGACGGGCATCGGCGCGGCTTCCCACCGCAACTGTCGACCACGGCCCACCGATGCGCGGGCCGCGGGCCGGCCGCGAACGCGGAACTTGATGACAATTCCTCACAACATAGTTCCGATATTTCGTTTGCTGCACGGGTATTGGCTATCCACAATCCATTCACCTCTTTCGCGATGAAAGGTTCTTCGGAGACGGAGCCGCGGCGATCGACCGGCCAGTTGGGACGTTGCATGACGCCCCGCTGGCGGACGAGATGACCGGCACGCGGGAGGTTGCCGACGCGCGGCAGTCGCGCGTTGCATCCCGGCCCCCAGAACAAGGATTGTCATGACGTTCCGCATTCGTTCGCTTTCCGGCGTCGCATTGACCGCCGCGATCCTCGCGCTCCAGTCGGGCGCGGTTCATGCGCAGGAGACGGTCGTCAAGGTCGGCGTGGCCGGCCCGCTGACGGGCGGCGGCGCAGCCTACGGCAAGGACATCGAGAACGGCGTGCGCATGGCCGTCGACGAAGCGAACGCCGCGCATACGACGGTGGGCGGCAAGCCCGTGAAGTTCGTGGTCGCGTCGCAGGACGACCAGAGCGATCCGCGTACCGGCGTGCAGGCCGCGCAGCAGCTCGCCGACGCGCAGGTGGCCGTCGTGATCGGCCACTTCAACTCGGGCACGACGCTGCCCGCCTCGAAGATCTACGCGAAGGCCGGCATTCCGATGATCACGCCGTCGGCGACCAATCCCGACATCACGCGCGCCGGGCTCGGCACCGTGTATCGCGTGATCGCGACCGACACGCAGAACGCCGGCAATGCAGGCGCCTATGCGGCGAGCGTGACCAAGGCGAAGCGCATCGCGATCATCGACGACCGCACCGCGTTCGGCCAGGGCGAAGCCGACGAATTCGAGAAGTCCGTGAAGGCGAACGGCGGCACGATCGTCGCGCGCGAATTCACGAACGACAAGGCGGTGGACTTCAGCGCGCAGCTCACGAAGATCAAGAGCACCAATGCCGATCTCGTGTTCTTCGGCGGCCTCGACGCGCAGGCCGCGATGCTCGTGAAGCGCATGCGCCAGCTCGGCATCCGCGCGCAGTTCCTCGCGGGCGGCGGCGTGATGAACGCGAACTTCATCAAGCTGGCCGGCAACGCGGCGGAAGGCGCGTCCGTGTGGGAATACGGGCAGCCGCTGTCGCGTCTCGCGAAGGGCAAGCAGTTCGAAACGAAATTCAAGCAGAAGTACGGCATCGACATGCTCGCGTATGCGCCGTTCGCGTACGACGCGACGTGGATCGCGATCAACGCGATGCAGAAGGCGAACTCGACGAAGCCGGCCGATTTCAACGGCGCGCTGAAGGGTACGCGCTACGACGGCATCACGGGCACGATCGCGTTCACGAACACGGGCGACCTGAAGAACCCGAGCTCGACGCTGTATGAGGTGAAGAACGCCGCGTGGCAGCCCGTCACGACGAAATCGGCGGATTGAACGCAACCCGCGCGCGCGGACTTTCGCGGCGACGCCGGACGTGCTGAAATGCCATCAGCGATCGGTTGCGATCGCGGCGCACGCCGGTGTGGCAGCCGCACGAGTCTGCCCGCGCGACGCCGCGTGTGACGCGGCACGAACAACCCATGGGCGGGGCCGGCTGGCCGCGCCCAACATGTGCAACTGGAGTCAGTCGTGAGTTCTCAAGTCGTCATTGTCGGCGGTGGTGTGATCGGCAGCTCGATCGCCTATTTCCTGCGCGCCACCGATCCCACGGTATCCGTGACCGTGATCGAGCGCGACCCCACCTATGCGCGATCGTCGTCGGCGTTGTCGGCCGCGTCGATTCGCCAGCAATTCTCGACGCCGCTGTCGATCGAGATGTCGCTGTTCGGTATCGACTTCCTGCGCACGATCGGCGAACGGCTCGAAGTGGATGGCCACCAGCCGTCGATCGATCTGCACGAAGGCGGCTACCTGTTCCTCGCGACGCCGGCCGGCGATGCGACGCTGCGCGAGAACCACGCGCTGCAGACGAGCCTCGGCGCGGACATCCGGCTGATGGATCGCGATGCGCTGCGCGCGAAGTTTCCGTGGCTGAACGTCGACGATCTCGTGTCGGGCGCGTATGGCGTGAGCGGCGAAGGCTGGTTCGACGGCTACGGGCTCGTGCAGGCGCTGCGCAAGAAGGCGCAGGCGCTGGGCGTGCGCTATGTGCCGTCCGACGTGAAGTCGGTGGTGCGCGACGGCCGCAAGGTCACGCATGTGGTCACGGCCGATGGCGAACGCTATGCGTGCGACACGCTCGTCAACGCGGCAGGGGCGTGGACACGCATGCTGTCGTCGATGATGGGCATCGACATTCCCGTGTATGCGCGGCGCCGCAGCATCTTCAACGTGTCGTCGCCGGCGAAGCTCACCGATTGCCCGCTGCTGATCGATCCGACCGGCGTGTATTTCCGGCCGGAAGGGCGCACGTACATCTGCGGGACGTCGCCGAGCCCGAACCGCGACCCGGACGACCTGCCGCTCGACGAAGTCGACCACGACCTGTTCGACGAGGTGATCTGGCCGACGCTCGCGAATCGCGTGCCGGAGTTCGAGGCGCTGCGCGTGGAGAACTGCTGGTCCGGATACTACGAGTACAACGTGTTCGACCACAACGCGATCATCGGGTATCACCCGGAACTCGATAACGTCGTGTTCGCGAACGGCTACAGCGGCCACGGGCTGCAGCAAGGGCCGGCGACGGGGCGCGGGGTCAGTGAACTCATTCTGGGCGGGCGTTATGACACGCTCGACCTGTCGACGCTCGGCTGGGCGCGGGTGCTGGAAAACCGGCCGATCGTCGAAAAGAACGTCGTGTAGCGCGGCGTAACCCGCCCGGTGTGGTGGGCGGGGGATTCTCCTTGTGTCTCAACTCATTGGCCCGACTGTGTCGGGCCTTTTTTGTTGCGCGTGTCAGCCGACGCCGTAGACCGCGTCGCGCAGATCGAGCGTGTACTGGCCGTTCATCCCTTCGTAAAGCGTGTTCGACAGCGATACGACGGTGAGCCCGCGGGCGCGGTCGACGAACCACGAATGACCGTAGACACCGCCCCAGCGCCAGGTGCCCGGCGATTCCGGCGACAGCGCCGCACGCGGGTCGCGCAACACGGAAAACCCGATTCCGTACCCCGCGCCGGGCAGGTCGGGCAACGCGAGACTGCCGGTGTGGATGCGGCCCATCTCGTCGACCAGCTCGGCCGGCAGAATCGCGCCGCCACCCGCCCGCAGTGTATCCAGCACGTTCAGCACGTCGTCGGCGGTGCCGACCATCCCGCCGCCGCCCGATGCGAATGCATCCGCGTTGAGTGCGCGCGACGGCGAGTACGTCACGCCGACGGACCCTTCGTAGATGGGTACGGCTTCGTTCTCGGCGAGCCGGTGCGGCTGCGGCGTGTCGTTGACGTAGGGTGTCGCGAGCCGTGCGGCGTCGCGAGCGACGAATCCCGTGTCGCGGGTACCGAGCGGGCGAAGCACCAGTGCATCGACTGCATCGGCGAGCGGCAGCCCGCTGACGGCCTCGATCACCGCGCCGACCACGTCGATGGAGAGCGAATAGTTCCAGCCGGTGCCGGGGGCGTACTGCAACGGCACGCTCGCGATCCTGCGCATGTTTTCGGCGAGCGTGATCGATGCGCCATCGAGCCCGTCGGAGACGCCCGCGCGTGCATACGGGCCAGTCGCGTCGGCTTCCGCGTAGCGATAGCCGAGGCCGGCGGTATGCGTGAGCAGGTGACGCACCTTGATCACCGGCACGCTGCCGTCACGCAGCGCCGGGCGGAACTCGGGCAGCCAGCGCGTGACGTCGTCGTCGAGCGACAGCTTGTGCTGTGCAACGAGCGCCATGGCGGCTGCCGCGACGATCGGCTTCGTCACCGACGCGAGCCTGAACAGCGTGTCCTCTTGCATCGGCGTGCGCGCTTCGCGGTCGGCGAACCCGGCCGCGCGGCGATAGACGAGCTCGCCGTCGCGTGCGATCAGGACGACCGCGCCGACGAGGCGTTGCGTGTCGAGTTGACGGGACAGTACCGCATCGACGCGCTCGGTGAGTGCGGGATCGGCCGACGGTTGCTGTGATGACGCTCGGTTGGGGATCATCGAAGACTCTGTCGTGGAGGGTGAGCCGACATGTTAGGCGGCATGCGCCGGTCGCGCCATTAATCCATACATGAAACAGGGCTACGTGCACGGTAACGGTCGACATCGACGGCCACCGGGCGGGTCTTTCGGCCGGGGGCCATGGCGGCCCCATCGCGGCGCACTGCTCCGGTTCGAGGCCGTGCCGCGTCAGGGATGTGCCGGGCCGCCGACAAAATATGCCCCAAGCGTCGGGCCGCGTTCGTTAGAATCTGCTTTCGTCGAGAAAATAACGCAATTGCATGGGTGCAGGGCGGTATCGCATGACGGACACTGCTCGCCCAGATTCCATCGTTCATCTTTCACCGGAGGCGAGCATGCCTGGTTTACTTCCCGATGTTGACCGCGAGGGGCTCCTCGAATATTCGGTGGTGTACACCGATCGCTCGGTCAACCATATGTCGCAACGCTTTCAGGGCGTCATGCGCGACATCTCCGGCACGCTGAAAAAAGTCTACAACGCGAAGTCGGTCGTGATCGTTCCGGGTAGCGGAACGTTCGGCATGGAAGCCGTCGCGCGGCAGTTTGCAACGAACAAGAAGTGCCTGGTCATCCGCAACGGCTGGTTCAGTTTCCGCTGGTCGCAGATTTTCGACATGGGCAGCATTCCGTCCGAAACGACGGTGCTGAAGGCGCGCCCGGTCGAAGCCGGACGGCAGGCCGCGTATGCGCCGGCCCCGATCGACGAGGTGGTCGCCGCGATCAAGGAGCACAAGCCGGATCTGGTCTTTGCGCCGCACGTCGAAACCGCGTCCGGGATGATGCTGCCCGATGGGTATCTGCGCGCGGTGTCGGATGCCGTGCATGCGGTCGGCGGCATGTTCGTGCTGGATTGCATCGCGTCCGGCACGGTGTGGGTCGACATGCAGGCCAGCGGCGTCGATATCCTGATCAGCGCGCCGCAGAAGGGCTGGAGCGCATCGCCGTGCTGCGCGATGGTCATGCTCAGCGAGCTTGCCCGCGAACGTATCGATGGCACGACCAGCACCAGCTTCGCGTGCGATCTGCGCAAGTGGCTGCAGATCATGGAAGCGTATGAGGGCGGCGGGTTCGCGTACCACGCGACGATGCCCACGGACAGCCTCACGACGCTGCGCGACGTGATGAAGGAAACCGAGGCATACGGTTTCGACAAGGTGAAAGCGGAGCAGCTCGAGCTCGGCACGCGCATTCGCGCGCTGCTGGCCGACAAGGGTTTCCGGAGCGTGGCGGCCGAAGGCTTCGAGGCACCGGGCGTCGTGGTCAGCTATACGGACGACGACGGGATTCGATCCGGGAAGAAGTTCGCCGACGTCGGCTTGCAGATCGCGGCCGGCGTGCCGCTGCAATGCGACGAGCCGGAGGATTTCAAGACCTTCCGTCTCGGGCTGTTCGGCCTCGACAAGCTGCATGATGTCGACGGTGCGGTCGCCCGGTTTGCCGACGCGCTGGATCGGATTCTCTAAGCCGGTTGTCCGGGCTTGGCGAGGCTGTGGACGGTAGGTGGGTACACCTGCGGTCTACCGCCTGGCCGGCTTGATGGTCTGGGTCTGGTCCGATGCGCGCGTGCGGGTTCCCGGTTCGACGGACTCAAGCGTCGCGAGGTCGGCCCGTCTGCCTGTATGGTCGACCTGAAGGATCCGCATGGCATACCTCGTTCGACAGGAAGTCCCGTCGGTAGCCGCCTATATCGACATTCGCGTTGCCGCGGGGTTGAGCAGAAAGTCGGAGCAGGCCGCGACGATCGGGTTGAAGAACGGTCTTTTCAGCGTCGTCGCTTACTGCGACAGCGATCCGGTCGGCATTGGCCGGGTAATCGGTGACGGCGGCTGTTTCTTCGAGATCGTGGACATCGCGGTATTGCCCGCTCACCAGAAGAAAGGCGTGGGCGACCTGATCATGCGCGCACTCATGGGCTACCTTCACGAGCATGCGCCGCCGACCGCCTATGTCAGCCTGATGGCCGATCACGGGACGCCGAAGTTCTACGAGCGTTACGGCTTCCAGCCGTCGCTGCTGCCCGAGAAGGCGGGGATGTTCCTGCGCATCGCGTAGCGCGCGGGACGCCGATGCAAGTCGTCAGATGTGCTGGTGCACGATCTTGACGCGATGCCCGAGAATCTTGCCGAGTTCGACGGCGAGGCGTGGCTCGATCAGCCAGTTCGTGAACCCGAATCCGAGATTGCCGAATGCCCAGTCGAGCTCGAGGAACGTCCAGGCGACGATGCGTGCCGAGCCGCCGCATGCGGGGCAGGCGAGCGTGTCATCGGCTTCGTTCGAGTACCACGCGCTGACTGCGTCGCCCCAGGGCACCTCATCGAGTGAGTGAGACGCGCCGCAGTGTGGACAACGGACGTCGTTCGGCCCCGGGCCTGAATGAAAGACCGTGTGTTCGGTCTCGAGGCCGACGCCGCACCAGTCGTTGCCGAGGCGGATGAACTCGGACCACGCAGCGGCATTCGGGCCGGGACGATAGATATCGCCGTAGAGCCCATTGCCGCTTTCGGGCACCGATTGCACGATGCCTTGCCCGGCAAGCCATGCGATGCCGCGCTGCGCGAGGATCGGTGTTTCTTCAAGGCTTGCGTCGATATCGACGACCCAGACGATATTGTCACTCATGGCGAATCGGGGTATCAGATCGGATGGTCGGGTATGACCGGCTCAGTCGTTCGATTGTCGATGATTCGAACATGCCTGTCGAACGACCCGGATGGGTGCCGATAAAGGCTTCCTCGACGGGGAGGACGATCGGGCGATGACAGGGCCGGCACGTTTCGTCACGGCGTCGGCAACGTTCAACCGTCTGTCAGGCGCTGGTTCGGGTAAGGGTCTTCATCCGAAGACTGGTGCCAGACGGATCGATCGGCCCGCTGAAGTGCTTCAGCATGTTTTTCCGTGAGCCGTTCGATGTCCGACGCCGCCAACAGGTTCTCCGACGCGCTGATCGAGTCGCCGCTGGTGAGATACAGATAGAGCGCGGTCAATTCTTCCAGTTCTGGCGCGTCCGATGTGACCGTGAACATGGCTGGATCGGTGTCGGTCGGGTCGATCGCGACGCGCGGGGCGTCGCTTTTCCGGTCGCGGAGGTACAGGCGCGTCCAGAGCCTGCTGTTGACCGGATAGGCATCGCCATCCGTATCCACATTCCGTGGGTACCCGTACAGCAGGTCGATAAAGCACCTGAAATCCGGGCGGTTTCTGGCGATCTTGACGGTATGCATCGGGCTCCTGGTGTTTCGCACGCTGCTGAAGATCGCAGCTAGAAGCGATTCTAAATCGCTATGCCGAAAGACGCTTCATGAGCGTTCTGGCGGTGTCGAAGACGCGCGTCGATGTCTTGCGAGATCGAGTCTGCTGACTGCCATGCTCGTGAGCAACCGCTTCCGAATCATGTCGGACGTCTTGAGCTTCAAGGCGCCCGGTCGCGAGTGTCGTTGGGGCGGCGGATCTCACCGCTTACGGGTTCTTGTCTCGTTACTTGCCCGATTCGTCCGCTGACCATACGGCCAGTTCATAGCCGTCGTGATCAATAAAGTGGAAACGCCGGCCGCCGGGAAACGAGAAAGTCTGGCGGCTGATCGTGGCGCCCGCCGCCTCGATCCTTCGTTGGGTTTCGACCAGATCGTCAGCGTAGAGGATGACGAGCGGGCCGCCCGGCCGGACGGGCTCACCGGTTGTCAACCCACCCGTGATCCGGCCGTCTTGGAACTCGGTGTAGGTTGGGCCGTAATCGGTGAAGGTCCAGCCGAACACGCTGCCATAGAAGGCCTTGCTTCGTGCAATGTCGCTGACATTGAATTCGATGTTGTCGATCTGACGGTCTTTCCCTCGAATGTTCATGTGTACCCGTTTCCGTAGTTGTTTGCCGGGAGGCAATTATAGGTACCGTGACCGCACGTCACGACACGGTACGGTTCCGGAGATCAAATCGTTCAATCATCGCCGATGGCGGACAGGTGCTGCGTGCCAGGCGGGCAGCCGCTACCGCGTCAGGCAATACAAGACATCGGGGCAGCCTTCCTCGTTCCTGCTTCCGTCACTGTATGCAATCGCAACGAACCCATGCCGCTCGTAAAACGCAGCGGCATCGCGATTCATCTGGAACGTATAGAGCTGGAGCAGGCCAACCGTCTGCGACTTCACCGATGCCAGGAGGGAAGACCCGATCCCTCGTCGCTTGAATTCGGGGCAGACATACAACTGATCAAGCCATGCCACGCCATCGGTCACGACGTGCGCAGCCATGCCGACGATGCGGTTATCGTTCACGGCAACGGTAACGTTGCCCGACGGCACCAGTACGTTGGCCACCCAATCGTGGACAGCGGCTTCGGCGTGCGCGAGCGGTGCATAGGATGCCAGCGTGTTGCGCGACCGTAGATAGACGTCAGCCACCTCGGCGGCATCATCCGCAATCGCTCGACGCAAGATCAAGGGCATGTATCGGCCGCTCCGATATCTTCAAAGAGTGCACAACGATAGCAGCACGGAATCGAACTTCCAACATCGCGCAGAATGCGCTGAAACGGGCGAGATCGGAAGTTCAGCGCGAAGTATTGCGTTTGCGGTACCGCGAATCGGCAGTGAAATCTCGTTACCGATTCACTGCTTCTTTCCGGGATTCCCGGGATCCGACATTCCCGTATCATCTGTCCGATTCGCCGGGATCGCACGACTTGGCGATTTCGCACACAGGAAAGGACGAGCGATGAAGGTCGAAGGGCGCGGCCACGGTAAAGCGATCAAGCAAAACGCGGTGGCGGCACCGAACCGGGCCGGTATCGCACCCGTCACGAAGAGCACCGACCCGCGCGATTACCAGGATGCGCCAGGTATCGCCGCCGTCATGCCGAAAGCCTTTCCCGACGGCTTCGTCGTCGCCGAGCATCGGCACCCGCGCGCGCAACTCGTCTACACCACGACGGGCATTGCCGAAGTCATTGCCAGCCAGTCGCTCTGGATGATCCCGCCTCATCGCGCACTCTGGATTCCGCCCGACCTGCCGCACGCGATGCGCGCACACGGGCCACTCGAAATGCGCACCGTCTACGTCGACCCGCACGCGTACCGATCGGCATACCCGGATCAGCCGAGCCTGGTCAACGTGTCGCCGCTGCTGCGTGAGTTGATCGTGCGCGCGTCGTCGTTCCCGGTCGAGGTCAATCCTGACGGACGCGACGATCTCGTCATCCAGCTCATGCTGGCCGAAATCGAGTGGTCGCCCGAGCAGCCCTTGCGGCTGCCGTCCGGCCAGGACCGGCGCCTTGCCCGTGTGTGCGACGCGATTCTGGCGAATCCGGCCGATCAACGCACGCTGACGGAGTGGGCCGATGAAGTCGGTGCGTCGAGCCGGACACTGGCCCGGCTGTTCACTGCCGAAACCGGGCTGTCGTTCAGCCAGTGGCGCCAGCAGGCGCGGATTTCGGCCGCGCGCCCGTTGCTGGCGTCGGGATGCGCCGTGATCGCCGTCGCGGCCGAACTCGGCTACGAAACCACGAGCGCGTTCTCGACCGTGTTTCGCCGGTTTGTCGGCATGACGCCCAGCGCGTACGCGAAACTGTCCGATTCCGCGTAGCAATCGTCTGTCCAGCAAACGCGGGGCGTGGCGTACAAGCTTATCGTGTCGATCATCGATAACACTGACCGAACGAGGTAAGCCGACATGACGCGACACGATATCGAATTCCTGTCCGAAGCCGCCACGCTGCGAGGCTGGTACTACGAGCCGACGCAGCGCCTTGCCGATACGCCGACGTATCCGGCGATCGTGATGGCGCACGGATTCTCCGGCGTGAAGGAACAATATCTGGACCGCTACGCCGAGGTGTTTGCCGCCAGCGGTTTTGGCGTGCTGCTCTACGATCACCGGAATTTTGGCGCAAGCGACGGGTACCCGCGTCAGGAGATCGACCCCGTGCAACAGAAGCGCGGCTATCGCGATGCAATCAGCTATCTGCTGACGCGCCCCGAGGTCGACGCCGCACGCATCGGCATCTGGGGCACCAGTTACAGCGGCGGCCACGTGCTCGAAGTCGCGGCCATCGATCGGCGCGTCAAATGCGTGGTTGCGCAGGTGCCGACGATCAGCGGGTATCAGTCGGCGTTGCGCCGCACGCGTTCCGATCTGGTGCCGGCACTGCTGGCTCGCTTCGATGAAGATCGCAGGCAGCGATTTGCGGGCGGCCCGCCGGCGATGTTGCCGGCAGTCAGTGCCGATCCGGCGACAGCCTGTGCGATGGCCGGCGCGGACGCGTACCGGTTCTTCACCGAGTCGGCGGCGCGGTGTGCGCCGAACTGGAAAAACGAAGTGACGCTGCGCAGCGCCGAGATGTCGCGCGAGAACGAACCGGGCCAGTATGTCGATCGCATTTCGCCCACCCCGTTGCTGATGATCGTGGCCGACCAGGATCTGCTGACGCCCACCGACCTGTGTCTCAAGGCGTGGGGAAACGCACTGGAGCCGAAGCGCTTGCTCCAGATCAAGGGCGGACATTTCACGCCGTATATCGAGCATTTCGACGCAACCAGCCAGGCGGCGGTGGAGTGGTTCACGCTGCATCTGTCCGGCGTGCGTTGATCTGGCTCGTTGCCGCGTCGGCGGTGTCCACGACTTGTATGAAGGTCGCCGCCGCCGGTTTTGACGGCGACTGCGTTTGCAAGGCAAGTGGAAGGTTGATGCGCGACGGCGCCACGCCACCCGCCGGAAGCGACGCCGGCGAACGATTCGCGGCGCCGAGTCGTTGCACGGGCTCACCGACGATACGTCACCACTTGGCCGCACACAGCGGCGGCCGATGCTTCGTTATATGGAGTAATAGCTGTAATCTGGCCTGAAATTTTCTATCCGGCGACTCGGGCTAGACTGGTCTCGCCTTGATACCCCCCCAAGGTGTTGTTGTGTTCTCGGCTTGGCCCGCACTGTCCGGTGCGGGCCAATTTTTCGGGCGGGCGCCACCGGCAGCCGAACGATCGCCGACCGGATGCACATTGGAGGAAACGCAGCGTGACAGTACGCCCGACAGTCCGCGATGCCGGTTCGCTCGTGCGGATCGCCGCGTTGAGCGCGGCGGCCGCCGCCGCGATGATGTCCGCCATGCCGCCGGCGTTCGCGCAAGCCAGCGAGCCCGTGACCAGCAGCGTATTCGTGCACCGGTCGTACGATACGGGCAATAGCGCGATCAACGAGAACTTCCAGTACATCACGCATCCGCCGATACGGCCGGTCGCCGCGAGCGCACCGCCGGTCACGCATGGCGCGCACCGCGGCCGTCGCGGACAATCGGGCACCACGAATTCTGCCGGCGCAACGGGCAGCGGGTCGAACAGCGCGGCCATTCCCTTGCCGACCATGCCGGCAGACGGATCATCCGGTGCGCCGGTTTCCCAATAGCAATTCATTTCCGAATCCTTTCAGGCACGCGTGGCGATCGACGACCGGTTGCAAGGTCGTGCGCGACCGTTGGGTGTCGCCGGCATCGCGATGACGTTGTGTAGCACGGTGTGACCGCTCGATGAGGGGTGAGCGGGATGTCTCCTTGTATCTCGCTCGTTGGCCCGACTGTGTCGGGCTTTTTTTGTTCGGTCGCGAGCGGGTGTGCGGGTGACGGCCACGTGTGGCAACATCGCGGTGATTTCCACATTCCATCCGGGTGCCGGCAGACCCATCTATCCGAGGGGGAGTCATGTTTGACCATGTCAAATTCGGCGTGAGCGACTATGCAGCCAGCAAGGCGTTTTTCCTGAGCGCGCTTGAACCGCTTGGCGTAGTGGTGCAGGGGGAGGGCGAGCCTTCGTACGGCATCGAGCTTTCTCCGCCGGGCAAGCCCTCGTTGTGCCTGTTCCAGACGACGGAGAAACCGGCGCATCTTCACATCGCGTTCGTGGCCGACCACCGGCAGCAAGTCGACGCGTTCTATCGCGCGGCGCTGGAGTCAGGCGGGAAGGACAATGGCGCACCGGGGCTGCGGCCGCACTATCACGCGAATTACTACGCGGCGTTTGTCATCGGGCCGGATGGACACAATATCGAGGTGGTGTGTCATCAGGCGCAGGGGAGCGCTTCGGGCGACTGATCGCTGTCGTTCAAACCATGAGCGAACGCATACGCCACGCACGCAACCGAGCATTCCGGGATGAGTGAAATCACCATTGATTGGCCTTTTTATCTCGTCGTGCTTGGAACCGGCATTGAATACTGGCCCGTGACGCTTTGTGTCGGCGTGGCTGGATGGTATTTCGGGGCGACTCGCCTGCGCGGCGCATGGCGAGCGGCATGCCTCATCATTGCGCTCTTGTGCATCGTTGTTGCTGGCGCCGGGATTTACTTGTCCCTTGGTTAGCATTCGGGAACATCACGCTGACGGAGGGTGTGCAAAGTGTTGTCGGCGTGGGCGTGCTGTACGCGTCGGAGAGCGAGCGGTCGAGAGCAGGCGCCGGATTTCGGTGCCTGGCGTGTCAACAAGTAGTGGAAAGGCAGCGTAGAGGAATGACGAGAAATCGCGGTAAAGGGATGCGCGCCGACAGCGGTGCGGGTGTGTTCCCCTTGAGGGCACGGGCCGTACTTTTGGGGGCGGTTTTATTTTTCCCGTTGGCGTACCACTGCCAGGCTCACGCCGAAGAGTCGGTGCCGAAGAACATCACGCCGGCGAGCTCCGGATATAAAACGGAGATCTTCAATCTCGTCGGCCCGGACGGAGATCAATCCGGCACGGCGATCGGCCGGACGGTATCGGCCGCATTCGACAATTTCCTGAATCTGGCCGGCCAGGATTCGAAAACGATTCGGAAGCGCTTGCTGAGCGGTCCCGCGACGGAAGGGACGCTGTGGAAAATCGGCGAGTCGCGCGAGTGGCTTTATCACCTTTGCCAGGCCCACCAGTGCAACGTGACGAATGTCGCTTTGCTTGTCGATGAGCAGACGCACCGCACGGCCGGGCGGTTGTTGTACCGCTGCGAGACAAAGTGGCTCGGAAACCCGAGCGTGGCGGAAAGGGCGCTGATCGAGCGCGAATATCCGGTCAAGATTGACGCGGACGACGCGAAGTTCTTTTGCAAGACACACTGATCAACGTGATTTTCCCCACCGCGGCGACCGCGACGGTACGCGTTTATTCGGGACCGTGTTCGCGTTGATGCCAGGGGAGGGCTTCGTAAGCCTGTCATTCCTGACCGGAAGGGAGCGGGCCCGTCGAGCGCATTGAATGACGTCCGGCCGGCAGTTGGCGGAGCGGCTGGATGGCGGTTCTATTTCTTCCGTGATCGCGGTAAGAACAGCTCCGTGGTTGCGGCAAGCGAACTGGCGTCAAACATCTTCAAAAGTTGTTCGGCGCGCATGTTGTACAGCTTGATGTGGACCAGCTCGATCGCGCCGCTGTCGTCCTCGAGCACGGATGCTTCGACGTCCGGACTCACGTAGTTTTGTTCGCCGGCGTACCGTGCGAGTTGCTGCATCCCGAGCGTCGTCGTAAGGAAGCTTCGTGTGGCTTCGGGCAGGCGGGTATCGGTTCTGAACTCCCAGCCATCGTCAGTCAGCCACTTTTCATTCGGTAGCGGGAGAATGAATGCCGCTTCGTAGCGTCCCTTCAATGGACCTCCTTGAATCATTGCGAAAGACAGGCGATTGAAGCATATCTTTCCCGCGCCCGACATGTTTGGGCCAAGTCGACATGATTCAGGGATCGCCGACGATCCGGACAAGCTGGCCAGGACTGTCGAGATGAAATTGCAGGCGATGCTTTGTGTAGCGGCACATCGAACGCTTCGCGCAGGTTTGCACCCGCACGCCGGACTTGTCCGGCAACGCAGCCGTGAACTGCGAATAGCAGTTCTTCCTTCACCGACTCGCTGCAACGGAGAGACGAGCAATGACCTTGAAAAGCATCCGCAGGGCGACGGCAGACGACGTACCGGTGCTGACGCAGATCCGGAACGATGCGCACGCGAAGAAGCTTGCGCACGGCGATCATGTGTGGGGCAAGGAAGGCGACGGATTTTCCGAGGCGTGGGTACGCGACAACGTCTCCCGGAAGGACGTGTATGTCGTTGAACTGGACGGCACGTTGGCCGGAACGTTCTCGCTCGCGTTCGACGAGGACAAGCACTGGGGGCCGCAGGAACCGATTGCCGGTTACGTGCACGGGCTGTGCGTGCGGCAAGGTTTCAACGGGCAAGGGCTCGGCAGCTTCATGCTCGACTGGTGCGCTCACAAGGTGAGCAGCCTGAACCGGCGTTTCGTTCGACTCGATTGCGCCGTTGAAAACGTGACGCTCTGCGCTTACTACGCGTCGCTCGGCTTCATTCGCGTCGGGCTGAAATCAGACGGGATCGTCTGGTCGCTGTACGAGAAGCCGGCCGATTAACTTTCAATCGGGACCCTGGCACATTCACCCGGACCGCTCAATCAACCGCTGCACGACCACGACCAGTATGCGAGCCGAACTGCGCGACCCCGTCGACCATCACAAGCTTCAACTGCTGTTGCCGCTGACCAGGGCCGTGTTCCAGCTGCACGAGAACGGACGCGAATACGCGACGGAGTTGCAGCAGATTTCCCGGTTGCTGGGAGACGATGTCGATCAAATCGATGTCCTCGGCGCGTTTGGTTCGACGTGTGCCGACGAATTTGCGAGGCAGTTGGCAATCGACTGGCATGCCGTGCCGACCGATCTGTCGGAGCCGGAGCTTCTGGAACTGCTTGATGCCGTCTGCGCGTGTCGCGGAGACGAGACGCTGATCGATTACTGGATTCGATGCTTGTCGATCAACACCTGCGATGACCGCATTTCGGACCTCATCTTCTGGCCTGAAACCTACTTCGGTGCGGAATACGACGGGCGGGAGCTTTCGCCGGCCGAGATGCTGGAGGTTGTCCTCCGCAAGCGGGGCATGGAATGAAACGGGCGACGACCTTCGCCGCAAACGTCCACGGCGGATTTTCGCGTGAAGACCAGGAAATTACCTCGACGTCCTCCAGCCGCCCACACAACCCCTTCGATTTCACTTGCACCTGACGCTACGTCAGCTTTTATGGTCGACACCGACGACTGGGAAAAAATGCGACTGAAAATCGGCGATCTGGCGAAGCAGGCAGGACTGAGCGTCCGGGCCCTGCATCACTACGATGCAATCGGGCTGCTGTCACCGTCGCAGCGCACGGACGGCGGCGCGCGCCTGTATGGGCGGGACGACCTCGTCCGGCTGCATCGGATCGAGGCGCTGAAACGGTTCGGGTATTCGCTGCCGGACATCAAGGCCAGCCTCGATGGGCAACTCGCGGGCTCACCGCTCCAGCTTCTGCGGCGCCAGATCGCGGCACTCGACGTGCAGGCATCGCGCGCGCAGCGCCTCAGTCGTCACCTGCAATACATCGTGGACATGATCGCCGCCGGCGACGAGACCACGGCGACCGACTGGCTGAACGCTCTGGAGTTGATGAACATGATCCAAAAACACCTTGATGACGACGAACTCGATGCGCTGCTGGCAACCGGGCCGGATACGATCGCGCCCACGGATCCCGCCTGGATCGAACTGATCGACGAAGTCCGCATTGCCCGGCAGCAGGCGCTGCCGGCCGACTGCGACGCCGCTCATGCACTGGCGTGGCGCTGGATCAGGCTCGTGGTTCGGATGACCCGCAACGACCCGACGCTCGCGACCAAGCTGATGCAGATGCAGCTCGACGAGCCGCGCGCTCCGCAAATCGTCGGCATCACGGCGGAGATGCTGACATGGATCGACGAAGCGTTCGCGCACGCGCGCTGCGCGCTGCTGGCGAAGTATCTCGATCCGGCCCAGGCCGACGAGGTGCGGCGGCGCCAGTTCGCCGCGATGAAGCATCGGGCGTGGCCGGCGCTGGTGGTCGAGCTGAGAGCGCACATGGACGCGGGCGTCGACGCCGGCGCCGCATCGGTGCAGGCCATCGTCAAGCGCTGGCAGCAGTTGTTTCTCGACAGCTTCTGCGGCGACGATGCGGCGCTGGAAGCACGCGTGCGCGATGCGATGATGCGTGAACCGGATCTGCAACTGGGCATCGGCCTCGACGATGCGTTGCTGGCCTATCTGAACCGGGCGCATATCGTCGGCCACGACACGACGCCGGTGAACGCCGGCCCCAAGCCGAGCGCATTGATGGTGGCCACGCAGCGGGCCGCGCACCAGTTGCTCGACCGGCCGCTGGTGCTCGACGATCCGGTCGCGCTGACCGTCCTCGGCACGGACGAGGCGCAAGCCTTGCGCGACAACCTCGACAAGTACCGCCAGCCGATGACGGTGGGCATGCGCAGCACGGTGGTCGTTCGCAGCCGGCTGGCCGACGATGTCTGGGCCGATGCGATCGAACGCGGCACCTGCCAGTACGTGGTGCTCGGCGCGGGGCTCGATACCAGCGCATACCGGCGACCCGATGCGCCGGGGCGCGTGTTCGAGGTCGACCTGCCGGCGACGCAGGCGTGGAAGCAGGCCCGCTTGCGCGAGGCCGGCATCGCGGTGCCGCCGTCGCTGCACTTCGTGCCGGTCGATTTCGAGCGTGTCGGTCTCGCGGAGGGGCTGGCGCGCGCCGGCTTCGATGCCGATGCGCCGGCGCTGTTCAGCTGGCTGGGCGTGACGATGTATCTCGACGAGGCCGCGGTCGTCGAGACGCTGCGCTTCATTGCCGGCTGCGCCAAAGGCAGTGCGGTTCTGCTCGAATATGTGGTCCCGCTGTCGAGCCTGTCGCCGATCGTGCGGATCGCGATGGAGCAGATGATGGTGCGATTCGCCGAGCGTGGCGAACCATGGAAGAGCTTCTTCGAACCCGCCGAGCTGACCGGGAGGCTGGCCGCGCTGGGTTTCAGCCACAGCAGCACGTGGACGCCGGACGAGTTGAACCAGCGTTATCTCGCGAATCGTTCCGACGGGCTGCATATCGGCGCGTCGCCGGGGCGTCTGGTGCTGGCCACCGTCTGATGTGGGTTAGCCGGCGCGCGTCGCCGGCCGCAACCGTTCATTCGACAGAAGCGGCCGGATCATCGACAATTCGCGGCGAACAAAACATGAGAGAAGGGGCCGGTGCATGCGCAGGTATTTCAAGCCGCTCAGCGTGATCTTGAGCATTTCCGTCGTTGGCATCGCAGGGGCTCAAGCCGCATCCAGCGAACTCGCATTCCCGCGTTTTAGCCAGGCGGAGGGCCGGCTGGACAACGAGGGGTTCCCGCTGTCCGGCGTGAAACTCTGTGTGCTCCCCGATCGCGCGCCGTGCTTCGAAATGCCGCCCGCGCCGCTTCCCGATGGCTCGACGGAGAACCAGTACCAGTTCGGTCTGAAGCCGCGATCCGAACGGTTGCCGATTGCGTCGGGCGGCTCGTGGGTGTTCTTCTCGGGGATGTTCTTCGGCGGTGGCAGCGGGATGCTGGAGCGCGTGGCGATATTGCGCTATGGCGCGAACGGCAAGATCGAGAACCTGATGCCGAAAGTCACCCAGACGGAGCTGGCCGACCGCGCGATGTGGAAGGTGCCGGACGTGTCGCCCTATCCGGTGTTCGTTCGAGCCGATTACGTGTGGGGCGACGGCGAGAGTCATTTCGAGGCGCACCTGTTCGTCGTCGATGCGTGGGTGTTCGATCCCGCCACCAGCCAGTACAGGAAGCGGTTTTCCTACCGGACGACCAAGCGCTATGACCGCGGCGAGGGCTCGGATCATGTGCTGACCGCCGAGCGTGCGGAAATTCTGCGTCGCCTCACCGCCAGCCAGTAGCCTGCTACGGGGCGGCACGGTATCCGTCGAAGCGCATGACGGCTTTCGGCGGACCCGGCGCGCCGCTCAAGGCCGGCGCGCGAACCCTTATCGCTGCGCTTCGCCGTACGTCTCCCGGCACACCTCGCGCAGTGCGTCCACGAGCAGATCGCGCGCCGGCGCGCGCGAATCGGCGGCGCGGGTAAACAGCGCGATGGGCGGGAGCGTCCACACCAGCGAGTACGGCACGATCGCCACGCCGGCGAACCGCACCAGTTCTTCCGCGATATCGGCAGGCACGATCGAGACGGCCTCGTCGCTCGACGCGATCATCTCGCCGATCAGCTTCGACGAGTAACTTTCGACGATCGGGACGGGCGGCGGGATGCCGGCCGACAGGAACAGGTCGGTCACCTGTTCCCGCATCGGCGTATGCGGGGCGCCGAGAATCCAGTCGAGCGCGTGCAGCTTGTGCCAGTCGAGCGCGGTGCGGGCCAGTTTCGCGGCAAGACGCCGGCTCGCGATCATGCGCGGCTGCTGCTGGTACAGCACCTCGAAGGAGACCTGGCCCAGATCGATCGCCGACGACGCCCGCCCGATCATGATGTCGACGCTGTGGTCCCTGAGCTGCAGCAGGAGCTGATCGCTGGTGCCTTCGTGAATCGTCACGGTCACGCGCCGCTCCATGCGCGCTTGCAGCCGCTTGAGCGCCGCCGACAGCATCTGTCCGGAAATGAACGGGATCACGCCGATATGCAGGTGGGCCGCATGCCCGGCGGCAACGGCCTCCATTTCGCGGGCGAGGTGGTCGAGATCCTGGATCATCGCCTTCGCCCGCTCGAGCACGACCGCGCCGAGCGCGGTGGGCCGCATGCCGCGCGACGAGCGCTCGAAGAGCGGCGTGCCGAACATGCTCTCCAGCTCGGACAACGCGTTCGTCACGGCCGGCTGGCTGCTGGCCATGTGCTCCGCGACGCGCGTCAGCGATCCGTGCTGCTGGATCTGCAACAACAGCACCAGGTGCCGCATCTTCAGGCGCGCGCCCAGCCGCCTGACCACGTCATTCGCATCAAAAGTCATTGACTGGTCATGTATTCATCATGAAAAAGTGATGGGCCGATATTAAAACAGAATCATCTCCTTATGGCGGATCCATAGAATCACCCTCATGGATCGCGCCGGGACTGGCCTGGCGCCCGTGCCCGGATCGAGAACATGAAACAGACAGAGACACAGCAGCAGGCCGCGTTCGACTATCACGAATTTCCGACCCCGGGAAAGATCTCGGTCGTCGCCAGCAAGCCGCTCGTGACCCAGCGCGATCTCGCGCTGGCCTACACGCCGGGCGTGGCGGGCGTGTGCGAAGCCATCGCCGCCGATCCGCTGCAGGCGCACCGTTTCACGAGCCGCGGCAACCTGGTGGGCGTGATCACGAACGGCACGGCCGTGCTGGGTCTGGGCAACATCGGCCCGCTCGCGTCCAAGCCGGTCATGGAAGGCAAGGCCGTGCTGTTCAAGAAGTTCGCGGGGATCGACGTGTTCGACATCGAGATCAACGAAACCGATCCGGACAAGCTGGTCGACATCATCGCCGGTCTCGAGCCGACCTTCGGCGGCATCAACCTCGAGGACATCAAGGCGCCCGAGTGCTTCACGGTCGAGCAGAAGCTGCGCGATCGCATGAAGATCCCCGTTTTCCACGACGATCAGCACGGCACCGCCATCACCGTCTCCGCCGCGTTCATCAACGGGCTGAAGGTCGTCGGGAAGTCGATTTCGGAAGTGAAGGTCGTGACTTCGGGCGCCGGGGCTGCTGCGCTGGCCTGCCTGGACCTGCTGGTCGATCTCGGGCTGCCGGTTGAAAACGTCTGGGTGACCGACATCGAAGGCGTCGTCTATCGCGGCCGCACCGCGCTGATGGACCCGGCGAAGTCGCGCTTTGCGCAGGAAACCGACGCGCGCAAGCTGGCCGAAGTGATCGGCGGCGCGGACGTGTTCCTGGGCCTGTCGGTCGGCGGCATCCTGACCGCCGACATGCTGAAAGAGATGGCGCCGCGCCCGCTGATTCTCGCGCTGGCCAACCCCACGCCGGAAATTTTCCCGGAACTGGCGCATGCGACGCGCGACGACGTCGTGATCGCGACGGGCCGCTCGGATTACCCGAACCAGGTCAACAACGTCCTCTGCTTCCCGTACATCTTCCGCGGTGCGCTGGACGTGGGCGCGACGACGATCACCCGCGAAATGGAGATCGCCGCGGTTCACGCGATCGCGGGGCTGGCCGAGGAAGAGCAGAACGACGTCGTCGCGGCCGCCTATGGTGCTTATGACGTGGCGTTCGGCGCGCAATACCTGATTCCGAAGCCGTTCGACCCGCGCCTGATCGTCCGTATCGCGCCGGCCGTGGCCAAGGCGGCGATGGACGCCGGCGTGGCGAAGCGCCCGCTGACCGATCTCGACGCGTACGTCGAGCAACTGCAGCAATTCGTCTACCACTCCGGCGCTTTCATGAAGCCGCTGTTCGCGACGGCACGCCAGCTGGTGCGCGACGGCGGCAAGGCGCGGATCGTCTTTACCGAAGGCGAGGACGAGCGCGTGCTGCGCGCGGTGCAGGTGATCGTCGACGAGAAGCTGGCGCGTCCGATCCTGGTCGGGCGCCCGGAGGTGCTGCTGGCACGCATCGAGCGCTTCGGCTTGCGGATCCGGCTCGGCCAGGATGTCGAGGTGACGAACCCCGAGTATGACGAGCGATTCCCGCAGTACTGGACGACGTATTGGGAGCTGCGGTGCCGGGATGGCATCTCGAAGGAGATGGCGCGGGTCGAGATGCGGCGTCGCCTGACGCTGATCGGCGCGATGATGGTGCGGCTCGGCGATGCGGACGGGATGGTCTGCGGGACGGTGGGCGAGTATCACAACCACCTGCGGTTCGTCGACGAAGTGATCGGCAAGAAGCCCGGTGCGTCGACCTATGCGGCGATGAACATCCTGTTGCTCGACCAGCGGACGGTCGCGCTGGTGGATACGCACGTCAACGACAATCCCGATGCGGAGCAGATCGCGGAATTCACGATTGCCGCGGCACGCCAGATGGAGTGGCTGAACCTGACGCCGAAGGCGGCGTTGCTGTCGCGGTCGAACTTCGGGTCGGGCAGTGCGGCGTCGGGCGTGAAGATGCGTCGGGCGCTGGAGATCGTCCGGGAGCAGGCGCCGGATATCGAGGCGGACGGCGAGATGCATGGCGACTGCGCGCTCGACGAGGGCTTGCGGTCGAGGCTGCTGCCGATGTCGCCGCTCAAGGGCGCTGCGAACCTGCTGGTTTGCCCGAACGTCGATGCGGGGAATATCGCGTACAACCTGCTCAAGACCGAGGCGGGCAGCAATGTGGCGGTGGGGCCGTTCCTGTTGGGCGTCAATGCGCCGGTGAACATCCTGACTTCGAGCGCGACGGTGCGGCGGATCGTGAATATGGCGGCGCTGACGGTGATTGAGGCGAATCGCAACGCGGGTGCCTGAGTAGGCGCAGGAAGGGGGGGCGGGTTGACCGGGCGTGGTGTCGTTCGGGCGGCTCGCCCCTTTTAGCTATTGATTTGAACACGTTGCGTAGCGCGGCGTGGGCCGAAATGGCGTTCGGGTTCGTCAAGGCGATCAAAGGCGGGATAGGCGTTGTTCATATCCTTATGGTGATCTTGACGAGTGTCGTTTATTACATTTTCGTGAAACGGCGCCTGATTTTCGCATTGCTTGCACTTCTCCAATCGAAAGGGCGTTGGGGTAAGTGGCAACGAGGGCGAGATAGCGCGGGCGGCATAATTCCTGGCCGCGAGTCAATAGAGCCCGGATACGAATCTCGCGATTGATACGAGTGCGAAGCCGACTGGCACGGCGGCAAAGAGGGCGAAATTTACCGAATTTCCCG
Source organism: Burkholderia sp. LMG 13014 (assembly GCF_905232215.1). GTDB lineage: Bacteria > Pseudomonadota > Gammaproteobacteria > Burkholderiales > Burkholderiaceae > Burkholderia. The sequence goes on along the minus strand of NZ_CAJNKE010000005.1, from coordinate 37,506 downwards.
TGCGAAGTGCGCGCTATGTGGGAGTACAGCCGCAGAGTCGCCACTGTTGGCCGGGTTCAGAAAAGAGCTGGGTGGTTTAAAAGCGACTCACGAGAGTTATCGGAATTTTTTTCCTGAAACTTTGTGAAGTTTCTTTAATTCCATGTGCGCCGGTCACATTTTCCGATTAATTGAAATAGACGAGGTGTAACGGCCACTATCGTCTTGTTACGAAAGATATTTATAATCACCGCTCGGCAGAAACCCCACCCGAATACCAACCAAGGGCAACCTGCATGGGCCATACCGCGCTTTATAAGACATTGCGTCTTGGCGACGCGCAATACAATCGTCTTGTCAAACTGGATACGCCGCTCGGCGTCGACTGGTTATTGCCGCTCTATGTGAAAGGAGCGGCCAGGCTCGGCCGCGATTACGAATTCGTGATTGATGCCGTTTCACCACGTGGCAGTCAGATCGAACTCAGCGCGCTGCTCGCCAAGCCGGTCACACTTTGGATCCAGCAGGCAAACGGCTCGTACATGCCGATCCACGGCTATGTTCACCGATTCAGCCGGCTGGGGGCGGATGGGCCGTTGACCTTTTACAAGCTGGCCTTCTCGTCCTGGCTCTATTTCTTGCGCCTGCGCCGCGACATGCGTGACTGGCAGGAGCAGAACGGCGAGCAGATTCTGACCGACGTATTCGACCAGCATCCGCAAGCGCGCGGCGCGTATCGTTTCGATCTGCATAAACCGCTTCCATCGTATTCGAACCGCGTGCAATGGGAGTACGACCTGAACTTTGTTCATCGTAGCCTGGAAGAGGTGGGGGCGTTCCCGTACTTCGAGCAGGCGGACAATGGTCGGGCGCATACGATGGTGCTGACGGACGATGTTTATTTTGTCCCGCCGCTGAAGCAGCCGGTTGTCGAGTTCGGCCCGACGGAAATCAGCGGCGAACTGGACGGGTTCGCGCAATGGAAGGAGCAGCTCCAGATCGATAGTGCGCAGCTGACGTCGCGCTCGTTCGACTACAAGCGCCCCGATCTTCCTCGGCAGGTGCAGGGCGTGACCGACGTGGACGGCAAGCTGCCGACCGACGGGGAGATCTACGACTATCCCGGTGCGTACATGTGGTCGGATCGTGAGCAAGGTGAGCGTCTTGCGCAGATTCGGCTCGAAGAGCGCAAGTCGCGGATGAAGCGCTTTCACGGCATCGGCGGCTTGCGTTGTGCGATGCCGGGGAGACGCTTCGAGCTGCGCGGTCATCCGGTGCACGATGCGGGCAGTCAACCGGATCGCGAATTCGTTCTGCTCGGCGTCGACTGGTTGATTTGCAATAACCTGCCCGGTCTGGACGAAGCAGAACAATTCCCCGACGGGCTGGCTGAGGAGGTTGCTCAAGCGAAGGCTGGCGCGACGGTTCGCCATGCAGATGGCAGCGAAGGGTTCTTTCAGGTGATGGTCGAAGCGCAACCGCGCAACGTTCCGTTCCGCAGCCCGTTCGAGCACAAGAAGCCCGTGATGCAGTTGCAGAATGCGATCGTGGCCGGGCCGAGCGGCGAGGAGGTTTATACCGATTCGCTGAACCGGGTGAAGGTGTGGTTCCACTGGAATCGCCGCAACGGCCAGGATGAACGCGCGTCGTGCTGGGTACGTCCGACGTTTCTTGATGCGGGCTCGAGCCGTGGCGGGATTCAGCCACTACGCAAGGGCGACGAAGTCGTCGTGGGTTTCATGGAAGGTGACTGCGACCGGCCCGTCATCATTGCGAGGATGTACGGGGGCGCGACGCAGCCGGTGTGGCACACAAACGGCTTGCTGTCCGGTCAACGCTCGCGCGAGTACGGCGGCACCGGCTACAACCAGCTCGTGATGGACGACTCGACGCAGCAGAATCGGGTTCACCTTTACTCGAGCAGCTACCAGTCTCATTTGCACCTCGGGTACCTGATCCAGCACACCGACAATACGCGTGGCGCGTTCCTCGGTAGCGGTTTCGACCTCAAATCGGACGCCTATGGCGCCATTCGGGCGGGGCAGGGCCTGTTCGTATCAACGCACGCGACAGCGCCGAACCAGCCGTTGAACGTGACCGCCGCATCCGAGCAGTTGGCCAGTGCGGAAACCGTTGTCGATCTGACGTCGCAGGCGAGTTCGGCGAACCAGGCGGAGAGCCTGCAGGAGGGGCAGGACGCGCTCAAGAAATTTACCGACGCGACGCACTATAGCGTGAGCGGCGGCGCCGGCAGCGGTGGTCGGACGGACGGGGGCGGCACGGGCAACGCGAACGGGTTCTCGACGCCGATCATGTTGATGGCGAGTCCCGCAGGCGTGGGGCTGTCGACGCAGGAGTCGGCGCAGGTCACGGCGAACCAGCAGGTCAATATCGTCAGTGGCAAGAGCGTGCACGTGGCGGCCGGCAAATCGCTGATCGCGAGTGTGATGGAGAAGATCAGCCTGTTTGCCCAGAACGCGGGGATCAAGCTGTTTGCGGCGAAGGGCAAGGTTGAGATTCAGGCGCAGAGTGACGAGATGAAGCTTTCGGCGCTCAACGACGTGACGATCACGAGCTCGAACGGGAAGGTCGTTATCTCGGCCGAAAAAGAAATCTGGATCGGCGCTGGCGGCTCGTATATCAAGATCACGCCTGATCTGATCGAGAACGGAACGAGCGGCCAGATTCTCGAAAAATGCGCATCGTGGGACAAGCCGGGTGCATCGTCGATGCGTCTCCCCTCGCCGATTGCCAGCGTGCCGAAGGGCTGTTCGTGGAAGACCGCTGCGGCATCGGCCGATAGTGCGTCGAGCGTTGTGCTGGAGTGACTGGATGGAAACGTTCGAACCTGTTGATGACTTGAACCGTGAGTCGGTCGATTCGACTGTCCGTGCCTTGCGCGCTTATTTTGACCAGCAACGGTTGTCGCGCTGTTGCCTTGTAGTCGACCCGAGTCAGCGTGCGCTGCCTCAAAGCGGGGAGGGTGCACCTTCGTTCCATGATCGGCCTGGCGCCGTCGTCGCAATTGGACACGAAGCCTTCCCTGATGATCATCGTCCGTATTTGATCGAGCTGGATCTGTCGACCTCTGAAGGTGTGGCGTTGCTGGTTGAAAGCGTTCGGCTGGCCTTCGAAGATCGACAGCCGGATGCCGTCGCAAAGGGGCTCGGTCAACGGATTGGCGGCTGGTTGGCGAGCGACATGGCGCCGGAACATATCGCCGGATACTGGTCGAATCACATACTGCAAATCGACGATCAGGGGCGCCGATGCGCATTGCGCTTCTACGACGCTCGTGCACTGAGTCTGATGTGGCCGATTCTGTCTGACGCGCAGAAGCGGACCTTGCTCGGCCCGGTCAAAGCCTGGCACGCGTTGGATGCCACGGCAAAGTTATGCGTTTACTCGTCGGCAACGACATTGTGTACGGAACTGGATCTGACTGAAGGGCAGTGGCGTGATATCCATCGTCATGGCGTGATAAATCGAGCGCTTGCATTGCATATGTTGGCTACGCAGCGGCAGCCTCGATCCAGCGAAGTCGAGACCGCGATTGCGAGCGCGAACCGTGCGGAGCAGCACGGATTGGCCGATCGAGAGGACAAGGTCGCTTTTATCGGGCATGCGCTGGCGTGGCATCCCTATTTCGATCGTCATCCGAGCGTTGCACTGGCATTGCGCCAGCGCGCGCCGGATGAGTTCTATACATCCGCTGTCGGCGAATTGAGCGAGGACGAAATCGAAGCGATTCGCCGGGGAGCGTGGTACGACGAGTCGAAGGCAGTTTTGTCTTTCTAGTCTCAGCAGAATAAATCTAGTTCCCATATCGAGAGAGCGAATGGATACAGCAAACCAGTGCGCCAACTGCGAAAAGACGGGGCTGCCGATCCTGCCGGTTCGGTACACAGTCGTACCGAATTCCGTGGCGGCAAAGTTGCCAGCCGGCGTTAGCGGGCATGGGGTGACTGACGTCAAACTTACTGAACATCGATACGCGCTGCGCACGTTGCGTGCAGGTTGGGTGTATCTGTTCTACGTAAAGGGTGCGCGAGGTAGTAACTACTGGGAGGCGTACAACGTTACGGAGGACGGGCGCTTGTGGAAGCAGTCGCTTCCGCTGCCGGCCGAGCCGACAACTCATCCGGCATGTGCAAAGAAATCTATCGCAGTACCGATGGACATCATTGCTATCGAGAGGCCCGATAAGTGCACTGACCGTGTGTATGTCGCATTTTCGCAGCATGCGTGGCATCGCGATACGTTCGAACTGTACAAGAAGGATGCGGCGCTTCGTCAGCAACGCATGCAATGGATCGAGCCGTCAAAATGGATCTCGGCGGGCCAGGACGCACACGGGCATGCTGTCGTTGCAACCCGACAAAGTATCGATGACGTCATCGAATACATGCCTGGCCTCGATCCCAAACTGTTGCAGCCGCCTGCGCAGACGCTGAGCGACGAAACCGGCAAATACAAGCCGGAAGTCATGCGTCAGGTGACGACCTGTTACCCGTTGCATATTCGTCAGGCGTCTCCCGGGTCGGCCAGTGACGCGTTGATCAGGGTGATGAGCGATGTCGGCCAGCTCGCTCAGGGCAAGCATCATCCACCGATGCTATTAGCGTTGTGGGACGGTATCGGGAACGTTCATGAATTGAACGGCTTCCGTAACGACGCTGGGAGCTGGTTGCTGACGTACACGCGTGAGCGGGTGAAACAGATCGATGCGCTCGAGTCGATTACCTCTGCTGAAGGAGCGGTACGCAACGGTGCGGTCGAGTCGAAAAGCCGTTTGCGGTCGGCGTGGACGGCTGGTTGGGAGGCGATGAAGAATAATCCGTATGCAGCGGATGGGGTTCCCGATGCTCTGGTCGTATCTCCGGAACAGCAGGCGATGTCCGACAAGAAAATTGCTGCTGCCGGAGTGATCACGCCGGCTGAGGCAAAGCGGATAGGCGATGCCGCTTGGCCGAAGTATTACGGCAAACTCGATCCGCAAAAACTGAACGTGTTTCGACCGTGGTACGAGTCGGTGCAGAAGGCCTCGCATCAGTTACAGGCCAATCGGACGCCGGATGTCGGCGCGTGGCTGAAAGCGTCGACGTTCATGGCGACGCTGCATGATTATCACGAAAACAATTTCGACGATGGACACGCCTTCGCCGCAGTCATCGATGGTGCGTTGTGGGGTTTGCCGTCGGAGGAGAAGGGCGCCAAGTTGGTCGAGGATCTGGTCAACAACATGGATCCCACGCAACCGTCGAGTCTGGTGTGGCGGGCCTATGCGTACAACCAGCAGGATCAGAAGGAGGAAATCAAGGCGCTGCTGGCGAAGGCAACCGAATACAAGACACAGCCGGCGAGTGTCGGCGATCAAGTCAGTCATTGGGCCGACTTCGTGTCTTCGTATCTGATCAAGAATCTGAAGGCCTTCCTGAAGTTCTGCGACAAGATGACGGATGTGCTGAAGCGCGGAGCAACGGCGGCGTCGGGTTCGGAATATATCGTGAAAGGTCTGCGTGTCGATCAGCTCGCCGTGACAATAGGCAATGGCCTGTTCAAATGGAGTAAGAGTGCGGAGTTGGCCGATAGCGTCGGTATGTATCTGATTCGCGGCACGTTGATGCTACGAGGCGGGATTGCGCAGGCGGACACAGTCAAGCTCATCAAGGCTGCGGTGGTAGCCGAGCCCGCGATGCGCCTGGCTTTGCAGATGGGCTATCGCGCGTTGCGGCAGCAGGGACTACCCCCGCCTCAGGCGTATTTGCGTTCGCTGCAGGCCGTAGGATCGGATAAGCGTGTCAAGAACTTGACGGACATGTGGGAGGAGGTCAGCAAGTCGCAAAAAGGGGCGTCGACGCAATTGAATGCCCGGCTGGCTAGTACGCTGGTGGTAATCGAGATGCTGAATTTCGGATGCTTGCTTGCCAAAGCGGATAAGAGCAGCGATGACTATGCGCTGCTGGTCGCGTCCGGGGTGTCGGTGGTCGGGGCGGTATTTACGGTTTCGGAGAAGGCGCTCAAGGCGTTCGGGAGTGACGCAGCACAGACGCTGCGCAATCTGAAGGCGATTACGAGTTTCTTGGGAGGCGTTTCGGCGATGATTCAGGGGGTCGTAGATCTTCACAAGGGATTTGGTAAAGTTGCAACTAATAATTACCGTATCGCCACACTTTATTTCGTCAAGTCGGCGCTCGGTTTGGGCACGGGAGCGGCGTACCTTCTGACCGCTCTGACATCGTCGGCTTCACTGCTTGCGCGCCTGGCCGGAGATGGGAGCCGCATTGTGATTCTGGCTAGAGGAGGTGCGGCGGGCATTGCCGGTGCGACCGCCAGATTGGCTTCTTTCACGACCCCTGAGGTCGCGGATGCTGGCGGGTGGTTTGCTCGACAGGGTGCGGCAAAGACGGCAGGCACCACTGCAGTCGGCGTAACCGCCGAAGAATTGGGTGTAACGATCGGCGCACGAGGCGCATTGTTGTGGCTTGGTAGAAGTGTTTTGATCCTGACTGGCTGGGAGGTTGCCGTGGCAGTGGTCGCAATCCAATTCATGATTTGGTATTTTTCGGACGATGAGTTGCAGACATGGCTTGAAAAGTGTGCGTTCGGGCGAAAACCTGCGAATCCGGCTTGGGATGCGGGAAAGCAGAGCAACGAATTTGAGACGGCATTGAAGGTAATGGGTCTTTCGGCTGACGGAACGAATTAATGATGGAAAACACGGAAAAATCCTCTCCTACCCGACTGTTGAGAGGGCATATCAAGAATCTTCGTAGCACGCGGCAGTTTCAGGAGTTTTTGTTTACCGATGCAGATCGGACGGCGATGGGCGCAACGGCTGTTGTGGCCGGACTGGCGGGTCTGGGTGGGGTGGCCATCGGGCTAGCCGCGTCTGCTGATGATACGGCCGAGGAGGCCGATCTACTTGAATTTGAACTGGATGGGAAGAGCATTCGTGCGTGGGTATGGGTATCCGTGTTCAAAGAGGGCGATGAAGTCGAGATTGTCGCGGAGCCATTTGGCGAGATATGGCGCGCATTTGGCATCAGACGTATCAGCGACCGAATCGTAGCGCTCCATCCGCATTGCAGTCGTGGTCGATATGCTCACTATAAAGCGACGGCGCGATGGTGGTTTTATATATATTCAGCATTGATGTTGGTCATGATTGTATTGGGGGCGATCATTTTGTTTTTTGATCCCATTGATAATTGGCTGGGAATTTTTTATATGTATGCGGGTGGGGGTGCTATGGTTGCGGCTATTTTTGGCGTGATCGCATTCAACATATCCAGGAAATTTATGGGATTTGTTCGTCTTGCTGAAGGGATTTTTTCTGGTTTCGGCTGGAAGGATGTGAAAAATATTGACTTGCCTGCGATCACGAAAAAGAGCAAGCAGCCTGGCGAGCCAGGTGCACTCGGCGTCTTGTATTTCCGTTACTAATCGGAGTTTTTTCTCGCAAGTGTGATGAGGTATCGTTTTCTCAGCATCCTGATGTTTAACCGAATCTGGTTGTAAAGGGCGGTGAGTCGATGGCTGACAACATTGTTTCGATTGCTCAGCACGATCATCGAGCGACCTGGGAATGCCATCCAATCTGCGAATCCGGCTTGGGATGCGGGAAAGCAGAGCGATGAATTTGAACGGTCATTGAAGGTAATGGGTCTTTCGGCTGACTGAATGGATTGACGATGGCAGACACGGCACAATCCTCCCCCACGCAACTGTTGAGCGGGCGTATCTGGAATCTTCGTAGCACGAGGCAGTCTCAGGAGTTTTTGTTTACAGAAGCGGATCGGACGGCAATGGGCGCAACGGCTGTTGTGGCTGGGCTGGCGGGTCTGGGTGGGGTAGCCATCGGGCTAGCCGCGTCTGCGGATGATACGGCCGAGGAGGCCGATCTTCTTGAATTCGACTTAGGTGAAAAAAAAGTTCGGGCTTGGGTATGGGTGTCTGTATTTAAGGAAGGTGATGAGGTTGAGGTCGTGGCAGAACAGTCTGGCGATATATGGATTGCATTCGGCATCAGGCGCCTCGGTGACCAAATTCTTGCGTTACACCCACATTGCAGCAGAGGGAGATATGCGCATTACAAGGCAACGGCGCGGTGGTGGATTGGACTCACTGGGTCGCTGCTATTGGTCATGAACATTCTCGGAATAGTCATGGCGTACTTCAAGGACCTTCATAACTGGGCGGGAATATTTGATATGTTCCTCTGGGGAGGCGTTGGGGTTTTAGCTGTCACAGGTGTAATTGCATTCCGAATCGCTTGGAAAATGATGGGATTTGTTCGTCTTGCTGAGGGGATTTTTTCTGGCTTTGGCTGGAAGAACGTGAAAAGTATCGACCTGCCTGCGATCACGAAAAAGAGCAAGCAGCCTGGCGAGCCAGGCGCATTAGGTGTCTTGTATTTCCGTTACTAACCGTAGTTCGCTCACTCGAAGGATGGGCTTTTTCATGATGAATCTCATCCGTGTCGGCGATGACACCGACCACGGCGGCAAGGTGATCACTGGTTCATCGACGATGCGCTTCGACGGCCGTTTTGTTGCCCGTAAGGGCGACGAGGTGTCGTGTCCTCAGCATCCCGACGTCAAGCCGAATCTGATTGTAGAGGGCGATGAATCAATGACGGACAACGGTGTTCCGATCGCCCGGCACGGTCATCGGGCGACCTGCGGCTGCCATCTGATCTCGAGCCTTACCTGACCAGCACTTCTTTCGTGCGTGTCATGACGCCGGGATTTGGGCCGCAGGAAAGTCAGGCGAGCAGGATCGTGCCTGGCCTCGGTGTGCAGCGTCGAATCTCTTTGCCATTGTTGGCAGACGTCACGACGAGTTGAACGAAGCCTGTCGCGGGCGCGTGCATGGCGAAAAAGTGATCCATGACGACGATGAACGTGCTGAGGCCGGCGGCAGCGAATGCCTGTTCATCCGACTGTCAGCGTGCCTTCCAGGCCCCGCACGAAGCTCGGCATCGGTTCTCCCGACAACCAGAGCTGCTTGACGCGATGGCTCAGGTTCATCAGTCCATCCAGCAGGTTCGCGTGTCTCGCAGCGCGATTGGAGAATTCGCGGAACAGGCGTTTCAGATCGACGAGCCCCGCCCGGGTCAGTTCGATCCTGCTCGCAACCGACTGGGAAGTGGCCGTGGGCTTGACGGTAGTGACATCGATCTACAACTACTTCACGCCCGATGACCTTGAGAACTGGCTATCAAGTTCGCCGTTCGGAACTGCACCGGACAAAGGACACACGCCGGAAAAGCAGTAGGCGGCTTTTGAGGCGGCGCTTGCTGCAACGGGAAATTAGAGATGGAAAATAAGCCGGCTACCGCCCCGGTGCTCCTGCGAGGAGTCATCACGGGACTGACGAAGCGTCGTGAGTCCTATGAGGCGATCTTCACGGAAGCGGACAAGCAAGCCATGGAGCGCACCGCGGTCGTCGCAGCGCTGGCTGGCTTGAATGATATTGCTCTCAACCTCAGTACATCCACCGAGTTCACGGAAACGACGGGGGATCTAGTGACCTTCAGGCTGAACGGTGAGGGGTCCGCGCATGGATCTGGCTATCTGTTTTCGAAAATGGTGACGAGGTCGAAGTTGTCGCGGAGCGGGCGGGGGCTGGATGGATCGGATACGCAATCAGGCGGTGTAGTGATGGTATTTTGTCTGTTCACCCTCATTGCGAGCGTGGGAGTAGAGCGCTATTTAAATTTTTCGTGAAGTTTTCGGTTTTGTTCTGGAGTGGGTGTGCGCTGGTAGTGACGCTGCTTGTAGTGTTGATGATGCTGTATAACGACTTGCATGATCGATGGGGTTTCTTTTTTAGATCCTTCCTGGTTGTGTGGGTTTTGATTGAGGCTATGGCGATTTCTATCGCCTATGGGATGAGTCGTAGATTCAAGAGACAATTGCCCATGGCCAACAAGATATTTGAGGCATTCGGTTGGAAAGATCCTCGCAATGTTAACTTGCCGAAGACTTCAAAGAAGTTGCGTCAACCGGAAGATACGTGGCAGATGGGCAAGCTTATCTTTCGTTACAGCGAGTCTTGAGATTTGGTGAGTAAGAAGAGAGAGCGCGGAAACATGAGTGGTGTGTGAGGTTGGTTTACAGATCTGGATATGAATCACAGTGCGCGTTGACTGTCATGGAATACTGAAATGGATAGTAAGCACGTTACTTCCCCGGTGCTCCTGCGAGGAGTCATCACGGGGCTGACGAAGCGTCGTGAGTCCTATGAGGCGATCTTCACGGAAGCGGACAAGCAAGCCATGGAGCGCACTGCGGTCGTCGCAGCGCTGGCTGGCTTGAATAATATTGCTCTCAACCTCAGTACATCCACCGAGTTCACGGAAACGACGGGGGATCTAGTGACCTTCAGGCTGAACGGTGAGGAAGTCCGCGCATGGATCTGGCTATCTGTTTTCGAAAATGGTGACGAGGTCGAGGTCGTCGCGGAGCGAGCGGGGGCTGGATGGATCGGATACGCAATCAGGCGGTGTAGTGATGGCATTCTGTCCGTTCACCCTCATTGCGAGCGTGGAAGTAGGGCGCTGTTTAAATTTTTTCTGAAATTCTCGACGCTATTTTGGGGTGGTTGTGCGTTGGTGATGATGTTGCTTGTCACAGCAGTGGTAATGCGTGACAGTTCGTTTGATAAATGGGAATTGATGTTTGAGGTCTACCTGACGGGCGGACTGGCGCTGGAGGCGATTGCTTTGTTCGTGGCATTTGGAATTTGGCGGAGATTCAAAAGGCAAGTGCCTATGGCCAACAAGATATTTGAGACATTTGGCTGGAAAGATCCTCGCAATGTTAACTTGCCGAAAACTTCAAAGAGGCTGAGGCAGCCGGAAGATACGTGGCAGATGGGCAAGCTCATCTTTCGTTACAGCGAGTCCTGAGCTTCGGTGAGTAAGAAAAGAGGGCGCGGAAACGTGAGTAGTGTGTAAGGGTGGTTTGCAAATCTGGATGTGAATCACCGTGCGCGTTGACTGTCATGGAATCCTGAGATGGATAGTAAGCCGGCTACTGCCCCGGTGCTCCTGCGAGGAATCATCACGGGACTGACGAAGCGTCGTGAGTCCTATGAGGCGATTTTCACGGAAGCGGACAAGCAAGCCATGGAGCGCACTGCGGTCGTCGCAGCGCTGGCTGGCCTGAACGACATTGCCCTGAACGTCAGTACATCCACGCAGTTCACCGAAACGATGGGGGATCTAGTGACCTTCAGGCTGAACGGTGAGGAAGTCCGCGCATGGATCTGGCTGTCTGTCTTCGAAAATGGTGATGAGGTTGAGGTCGTCGCGGAGCGGGTGGGATCGGGATGGATGGGATACGCGATCAGGCGGTGTAGCGATGGCATTCTGTCGGTCCATCCTCATTGCGAGCGTGGTAGCCGAGCGCTTGTCAAATTTCTCCTAAAATGGTCGGTTCTATTTTGGAGTACATGTGCGTTAGTTCCGACGTTTTTTTTAATGCAGCCGCTGCCACAGGATCAAGAGGAGTGGCTCTTTGTAGGTAAGGCGCTGTTTGGTATCTGGTTGGCGGTAGAGGTCTTGGCGATTTTCATTGCTTTTAGGATTGGACATAAATTCAAGAAGCAGTTGCCCATGGCCAACAAGATATTTGAGACTTTTGGCTGGAAAGATCCCCCCAACGTTAACTTGCCGAAAACTTCAAAGAAGCTGAGGCAACCGGAAGATCCATGGCAGATGGGCAAGCTTATTTTTCGTTACAGCGATTCCTGAGCTGCCGTCGATAAGCGGCGAACATGTTTTTCACGGGGCAGCCAGCGGGAGAGCACGATGAGTAAAGCATTGGTATGCGATGGCGATTCGACCACGACCGGCGGGCGCGTCATCGCGACTGCGTCGAGCATGCACGACGGTGACAGACGTATCGCCTTGGATCATGAAATGGCAACCTGCACCCGATGCCCGGGCGAGTACCCGATCCAAGCTAGCGGTACCGACATGCAAGAGGACGGTCGGTCCTGTGTGTTGGATGGCGATCTGGTGCTGTGCCCGTGTGGAACGAACCACGTTAAAGCAGGCAATGGATCAGGTTGTTCGACGGTATGAAGCAGAGATAGGCCTCATGTCGTTGGGGCATCAATTCCCCCCGTAATGATGGGTCGTGCCCCATCCCGTCAGGCCAGCGGGATCGTGCCGGGCCTCGGAGTGCACCGTCGAATTTCTCTACCATTGTTGGCAGACGTCACGACGAGTTGAACGAAGCTTGTCGCGGGCGCGTGCATGGCGAAAAAGTGGTCCATGACGACAATGAACGTGCTGAGGCTGGCAGCGGCGAATGCCTGTTCATCGACTGTCAGCGTCACTTCCAGGCCCCGCACGAAGCTCGGCATCGGTTCTCCCGACAACCAGAGCTGCTTGACGCGATGGCTCAGGTTCGTCAGTCCATCCAGCAGGTTCGCGTGTCTCGCAGCATGATTCGAGAATTCGCGGAATACGCGTTTCAGATCCACGAGCCCCGCTCGAGTCAGTTCGATCGAGTGTGGGGCGAGCAGCGCGATAAACCGCCATACCGCATTTCCATCGCGCGGCAAACGTTCGACCTCCGTCGGAGTGCTCAACATCACGATGCGTGACACTAGCGCACCCTGCTCATTGACCAGATCGCCATCGTCGGCACCGAATCGCATCGTGCGAGGGAGATCGCCATTCGAGCAGGTGACATCTACCACTATTTGCTCAATCCCGGTCTCGGCAGCGGGTCGTCCGTCCAGTCCGACCAAATCGAGTGCGGTCTCCTTCTTGTCCGATGGAGCAGCTGCGTTGCGTTGCTTGGGCACCCAGTAGGGACCGGCCGGCTTCGTAGAACTGCCATGCATGAGCGATGTGAACGGATGAATGACGTTCGCCCGGGATGCGTTTGTCGTGGCGCGGACTGCGTCGACCGAGCAGATTTCGACGTCGGCGACATCGGTATTCTGGGATCGGACGGGATACGTGCCGCTGATCGGGTCTCGCTTGAGCGACAGTGATGTGAGTTGGAACAGGTTGACGATTGGCGTGCAAAAGAGCCTGAGATGGTCGGCCGACAGGTTCTTTAACCTCTGGGCGGCCGGCGAATCCGGGTGAATACTGGAAATGGCGAGGTGGAGTGTCAGACGTGGCCCGGAGCCTGCCGCGCGCGCGAGCGACGCGAGATCGACGTCGACAAATTCGAATTTCTTCGGATACGCAAAGTATTCGCTCAGCAACCTCAAGGCTGCCGGGCCGTCATCTTCGTCAATCAACCTCTCGGAATCACCGTAGCCGGCTGCGGCAAGGGGCGGCGCGTTCAGTGCCTCCCAGCGATGTTCGGTGTCCTCGACGAAGGCTGCGGCCGTGTATATCGTCATCGCATCCATTGTGGCGCTGACGACTTCGCTGGCGCCACTGATGTGGATGCGCAACGGGTGGGGCATGGCGTCGATGCGGAAGTCCGGCCGGGCAACTTCGAAGGTGATGGAGAGCAGGCCAGCCGTGTTCGGAGGCAGCGCCACATTGGACGGGGCGGCCGACGCCGACGTGTAGCGTGCATCCGAAATACGGACGGGTGCCAGCGTTACGTCATAGACGGTTCGGAAACGGTAGTCTTCGGTCTTGCTGACCAGCTCTGTTGCGCGGGGAGCGATGGACGGCTCGGTGATTTTGTCGAACATGTCCGAGACATCGAACTGGGCGACCGCGCATGCCGGAAACGCGCGTAGATACCGGGGGTAAAGCATGCCGAGGAGGGCGTCGGCAAACTCCGGATAGCTGTCATCGAGCCGACTGTCTATATCCGCCGCGAGGAGCGCGAACGACTGCAGCATTCGCTCGAGATGGGGATCTTCGGAACGGTCGCCGCTGATCCCGAGCCGAATGGCAATCTTGGGATAGCGCGATGCGAAGGCGGCAACCGATCGGCGTAGTAGTGCAAGTTCTCGTTCGTAATGCGGAAGCAGGTAATCCATCGCGTAAAGTGAGGAGCCGGCACGACGACAAAACTGTCTGTTCGCCGTTTGGCGGTTGCGCTGAATGGTGTCAGGCATACTAAGGTCGGCTGTCGCTATGATAACCGCTTAATCGACGACGCTCGTTGAAGTGTTCTCGACCGACTGGCAGGGCCGCGATGCCGTGATTGCGTGAAGTTCCCGAGCCGTCCGCCGACCAAGCCTGATTCCAATAGACTTTCCGCAGCGAACGGCTGCCTGCACCGATGCGTCAGATCCCTTTTCTTGCCTTTGCGCTCTCGGCCCTCGTGCCCGGTCTGCTGTGGTCGTATTTCACCGGCGATCACGGGTCGCTGAAATATTCCATTCCAATCGCCTATTTCGGCACGGCAGTGTTTGCAATTCCACAATATCTGCTGGTAGTGAAATACTGGCGCGTTTCCGTGATCGCATCGTGTCTGTGTGGCGGGATTACTGGATTGTTGACTTGGATTGCCACCTTTTTGATTTACACGTCGATCTGGGATGACGATCTTTTCAAAGCCGGTTTGTCGGCCGCTTTGGGGTTCCTGGCGTTCGTATGTCTGGGTGCGGTGGCGGGATGCGTGTTCTGGCTCATGCATCGTTGGCAACGATCCAAAGGCTGATCCGGTTCCGGTCTCAACGGGTATCGGTGTGCCGGAGCCGCGCTGGGCACGTGCATGGCACCTGCGAAGCGTGGTGAGGCGTGTGTGCTTCCCGGGCGCGAATTCGCGGCGCTTGGCAGGCGCATGGCCAGGAGCGGTTCTGATCGGGGCGCGGTTTCCGGATTCGGGATGGCACGGGCGCTGATCCGTGCGCCACGCTCCTTCGTCGTGGCGGCTTCCGCTACCGGTCGCCTGGTGAGTTCCCGTGTCGCGGGCGGCGCCTGTCGCGGTGTCGCACGTGTCGGTCGAGGTGGGTTGCCACCCGCTTCGGGCGTTGGCAATCGTTTGCACCCGGCCACCCGGACATCGGCTTTACCCTGAGACGCACGCGTCGCCCGCCCGCCTGCCGGCACCCCGCGCCAGCTTTCCGCGCCGATGCTGCAGTGCAATTGATCAGTATCTCGTAACAACTGCCCGGCCGCGAAGCCCCGGCGTTCTCACTTTCGATACCGATCCTAACGATCTTTTTGGGGCTCGCTACTTTCGATATCATCCGATAATTGCCTTTTATTTTCGTCTAAAATCGCGCTTCTTCTTACTTTAGGACGGAAAGCGTTTTGAAAAAACTGACGAAAAATCTCTCGCGCACGGCCATCGCCGCATGCGTTGCTTATGCCGGGCTCATGCCCTTATCCCGGCCCGCCGAAGCCCAGGTCGAACCTCTGAAGAATCCCGTCTACGGCGTGACCCTCGACGACCTGACCAAGCTGGACGCCATCGTCGCGTCGCTGCAGAACCTGCCGTACAAGCCCACCGTGCGCGTCGTGTTCGATCCGGGTACGTCGGCTGCCGACTACTACGCACCGCTGCTGCGCCTGCACGCAGTCGCGTACGTGATGGGCGAAGTCTACGATTCTTACTATTTCCCGACAGATCTCGCCACGTATCAGGCACGAACGCAGGAACTGGTGTCGCAGTTGAAGAACACCGTCGACGTCTGGGAGATCGCGAACGAAATCAACGGCGAATGGCTGCGTAACGACCCGAGCGGCACCAACAGCGTGGTCAACTCGCAAGAGCAGCAGATCGGCCAGATGGTTGCCGCGGCCAACCAGATCGTCAAATCGAACGGCGGCAAGACGGCCATCACGCTGTACTACAACGACGACAGCAAGGGCAACAACTGCTGGGAGAAGCCGCAGGATTACTGGAAGACGTGGCCGACCACCTTCCTGTCCTCGACGGTCCGCCAGCAGGCCGACTATGCACTGTTCAGCTACTACCCGTACCAGGATTGCCCGGGGCTGAGTCCGACGTGGAAGAACGATTTCGCGGCGCTGGAAAGCATCTTCCCGAACGCGAAGGTCGGCTTCGGCGAAATCGGTACCTCGGAAATCTCCGCGCCGGCATCGGTGCAGCAGAACCTGATCAAGACGTACTACCCGATGGTCAACAGCATGACCGATCCGCGTTTCATCGGCGGATTCTTCTGGTGGAACTACGTCGAGCAAATGCTCCCGTATTCGACGAGCTCGTACTTCCAGCTGTTGCGTCAAACGATCCTTCCGCTCAAGTCGCCCAACTAAGCGACAAGCGCCGTTCAAGATCAAGCGTCAGCGTCGATGGCTAGAACCACAATGTCGCGCGTACCACGAGACCACGTGCGCGTGCCGCTGACGTCAAACCGAACCGATATTGCACCGTGACATCCAGATAGCTTGCCGGCGCGCTATAGCGGCCTTCGCGAAACCAGTACCGCAACTGGATGCCGGGCCCGGCGCCGATCGCCGTCTTGTCCGGTTGTCGATTGTCGTGATCGCCAGCCACCGCGGCGTGGGGGTAGATGGTCAGCCGATCGCTGATCATCGGCAAGCGCCAGGTGTGCCCGTAACGCAACTCCGAATAAATGATGTACCGACCCGCACTGATGAAGTACGCGCCCTCGACATACGCCTGCCAGCTGCGCCAGCTCGGTTCCGTCACCCTCAGGTCGGTCCCCGCTTCCGACGAATAACCGAGGCGCATCAGCCAGTCGGTCATCGACAGGCTGCCGATGTGGAACAGCCGCTCGGCGGTCAGCACGACGTTCTGGTCGGGCAGCGGCTTGTAGCGTGCGCCCACCGAACCCTGCACGGTCGGCATGCCGGTCACGTTGCCCGTCCCGTCGTAGGCCGTGCCGTATCCGCGCACGAAGAACTGGAAGATGCGGCCGTTCTGATAGCCGATCTTCGGCGGCTGCCAATACACCTCGATACCCGGCTGCAACACGCTGATGGTGCCTTGCGGGCCGAACGCGGCCGACTGGTACGGCGCGCTCAGCACGAACCCCCAGGAGCGCTGAAGCTGCTCGACTTCCCGCCGATAGCCGAACTTGTGCTGCGCATCGAACGTGTGTTCGTTTTCGTCGGCGTCGAGGCTGTGCTCGAACAGATCGATGGACTCCTGGTTCAGCCCGATCCGCTTGGCGGCGTAGCCCGCGTCCGCGTAGTTCATCGCGTTGCCGGCACCGCCGGAAAATCCCTCCTGGAACGCGTCGAGCGCCTCGCGATCCTTGTGGTCGCGCAGCAGGTCATAGGCTTCCTGCAATTTCTGTTGCGCGGTATTGTCCACCGGCGCCTGAGCGGCCTGATCGTCTTGCCGCGCCTGTGCCGCGATCGACGCAGCCATGTTGCGCTCGCCGTCCGTCGTCGCATCGCTGGCCGCCAGGTCCGCCATGCGGATCGCGGTGTCACGGTCGCCGGCCTGCAGGCTCATCTGAGCGATACGCAACTGGACCACGGCCGATTTTTCATCGGCCAGCGGCGTCAGTGCAATGCCGGCTTCATGCGGACGCTTCGCGGAGAGCGCGCTGTCCGCCCAGGCGAGGCGCAGGTTGCGCTGCTGTTCCTTGCTCCATTTCCCGGTCGCGACGGCGGTGGCGAAATCGCTGCATGCAACGTCGTAGCGCATCTGACGCTGCGCCAGGTAGCCATGCTGCGCGCGTACCGCCGCACTCTTCGGAAAACGAACGATCAGCGATTCGGTCATCGCGTCCGCTTCGTCGACTTTGCCTTCCCGTCTGTAGACATCGACGAGCAGCAGCCCGAGCTGTTCGCTGCCGGGCTGAATCTTGATGGCGCGCGACGCATACACTTCGGCGAGGGGCAGGTCGCCGGCATTGATCGCCTTGTAGGCGCTGTCGGCGAGCCGGTAGGCTTTGGGCGTCAGGTGCTGGGCGGCGGATGCCGGCGCCTGCCAGGCCAGCGACACGGCGATCGCCAGTGCGCTCAACCGTGCGCAGCGCTTGAGGCTGGCCGCGATCGGGAGTCTCGAATGCTTCATGCCTGTTCTCCCGACGGTTTTTTCGCGGGAGCGCCCTGCTGCGCTGCCGGATCGCCGTCGCGTACGCGTGCGAGTTCGACGAAGCGCGAGTGCCGGGCGAGTTCGGCGGAAATCTCCAGGTCGCAGGCAATGAAATAGGCGACCTTCGTCCGGGCGCCGCGCCGCACGACATCCTGTTCGTCCGGCGTGAGCGGCCGCCCGACCGCGATGTTCAACGTGCCGTCGTCCGCCGTTGAAAACGGGACGGCCCGATACGCGTACTGCAGCTCGAATGCCAGCGAATCCGCGAAGTGGCCCACCGCGACGTTGCCCAGGCACACCCGAGGCAGTTCGGCTTGTTCGGCGATTGCATCCGCCAGCGATTCGGTCGAGAGCGCGCTACCTTCGATCAACAACTCACCGAGCCGCTTGCCGCAGATCAGCTGTTTCTCCAGGCTCGCCTGCAATTGCTCCAGCGTGACCACCCCCCAACCGACGAGGATCTCGCCGATCTTGAGGCGCGCTTTGCCGAGTTCCTGGTTCGACAGGTAGGTATGACTGGTCTTGTCCCACGCGATGGGCTTGCCGCTCACGAGATGGCCGAGATAGATGCGCCACGCGCGGCAGACCGCGTAGAAATTGATCAGGTTGTTGACGAACATCCGCGGAATCGAGAGCAGCCCCTGGACCGGGCCGTTCAGCTTGCTGACGAAGTGATAGCGTTGCCCCGCACGCGCAAACAGCATGGCGGTGTTCACCCACAGCAGCGGCGCGACCCAGGAGCCCGCCGCGAGGGCGGTGGCGCCGGCAGGGATGGCATGGCCGGCTTTCTGAAGGGCGGCCAGCAACAGGAAGTTGAGCAGCACGCCATAGGCGATCACCGAAAACAGTGACGTCACGATGCCTTTGCGATCGTGGAAGAACATGTAGCGGGTGAGCAGGTTGCCTTTCCAGCCGAGTTGCTCCCAGCCTTGAAAGGCGATGCCGAGAATCCAGCGGGCGCGCTGACGGTAGGCGGTGCGAAATGTCTTGGGAAAGTACTCGCGCGTGGCCAGCAGGTTTCGATTGACGACGCTGCTGCCGGCACGCTCGCGCCCGGTGTCGCGCGCGATATCCGAAAGCGGAAAGCGGGCGAAGGTTTCCTTCATGCCGAGGTCCCTCAGCCGAAAGCTGAAGTCGTAGTCCTCGGTCAGCGAACTGGTGTTGAACGGGCAACCGTTGCGTTCCTTCATCGCCGCTTCGATCGAGCGCCTGCTGTAGCACGACGCAACGCCCGCGCCCGGGACGATGCCGGTCAGGCGGGCCCGCACCGGCACGTCCTTCTGGTGCGTTTCGCTGAAGTCGTCGAGGTAGCAGCCGGCGACGAACTCGTTCCACTTGCGCGGCAAGGACAGCACGGGAAGCTGGACCAGGTCGCTCTCCGCAACCGCGTGGTTGAGGTACTTGAGTTCGACCGGATGAATGACATCCTCGCAGTCGTGCATGACGACGCCCGCGAACTGGATGTGATGAACCGCTTCGTAGCGCAGGATGGCTTCGACGATCCAGTTCAGGCAGTCCGCCTTGCAGGTGGGCCCGTCGTTCATGACCGTCGCGCGCGTGACCCTGCCCGGATACCGGCGGACCATCCGTTCGACCTCGGCCGTGGTTTCGGCATCGTTGTGATAGGTGCCGACGAATATCACGTAGCGCTCGTATTCGAGGGTCGCCAACGTGTTTTCGATCATCTTGGCGATTACGTCATATTCTTTCCAGGCCGGCACCATCAGCGCCAGATGCCGCTCTTCCAGCGTGCGCAGCATGCCGATATCGATCGTTTGCGATTTTTCGCGGCGCAGGATCCGCCCGATTTCAAAGGACCAGTAACAGGCGTCCAGGGTGAGGTCATCCAGTGTGCTCACCAGGATGACGATTGCGGTCACAATGGTGACAAGGTTAAGTGCATATAAATATGCACTCCAAATCATGTGATCCATCATTTTTTCCGCACTGTTATCTTGTATTGGATTATTTCCCCTCGTACCGACGCAAGACGAAACGTTCTCCGTCCTCGTCGCCCCCGTCACGTCCACTCCGTGGTTTGCGCCACGCGCATGTCTACCGCTCAAAAAGGCGCTGCGCAGGGCGCGACCTTCCTCGATGCGGCCCCGTTGCATCGCGCACGATGCAACGTGTTCAGTGGATGACTTTTCGACAGCCTGTTCCCTGCTTGCCTGCCGCCGTCCCTGCACGCGTCAGCGCTTGCAGCGGCTCTCCACCCGGCGCACGCGCAGTGCTCCCCGCGCACCGGCTTCGCAACCCACTGCTCATGTAGCAAGTCGTGCGCCATCGCTGCGCGACCCTTGACCTTGCGGGCGTCGCGCGGGGCGTCGTGCAGGATCGGCCCACCGAATCCGTGCCAAATGTTTCAGTGCTGAAACGCGCGATCGACCGACCGGATGACACATCGTTTTCAGACCCTCCGACGCGCCGCGACCGTGGCCCTCGGGAAATCGCCACGCGATTCCAGCGGTGGCCGGCAGGATGGATTGGCGTTGAACCGGAAATGCGGTGCGTCAGTCGTCATGGCGTGTGCATGTCACCCGTGACGATCGCCGCGTTGCATCGCTGCAATGAACGGCGATTGGCTGGTTTTCCCTGAATCGTACGAACAAGTTTTGCGTGTTTGTCCGATTAAATTCGTGACACCGCCGCGTTGCACGCGTGAAACGTTTTATCGACGCATTTTCGAGCTGCGTAGATGCGTCAATTTCGGCGCCTTGTCGCTATGCCCTTTTGGGACCGATGGTACGGTTCTAGCTTGACAGTCAAAACATCTCCTGCCGGATTTATTCGTCTGGTTTCAATCGCGCAGCAGAAATTCACGACATAACGCCCCGAATCCGGATGGCGCTTCGCCGTGCTCGTTTCGTTAACGAGATGGACTTATTTTGCATATCAAAGGATGAAAATCATGCCTTCGCATCGCAAGCAATCTTTTCGGAACGGGTTGAGCACCGCCGGATCGCTCGTCGCAATAATCGCCACGCTTGCATTCGCCGTCGGCGTTCAGGATGCGAGTGCGCAGCAGAACGGCAATTCTTCTGTCCAGAGTAAGGTCAAACCGCCTCCGCTGCCGAACGGCTCGTCTCAGATCCAAGTGAAAGCAGGCATGTCCGACGAGGATTGGGACAAGGCGTACAAGGAAACGGGCCGCCCGAAGTTCGACAGGAAGTCCGTCAAGAAATCCAATGGCAATGTGGAACGTGACTAGGGAGAAACGGCCATGAAAAAGATCTTGCTCGTCATCGCCCTGCTTGCGGGACTCGCGCAAATGACATTGCCGGGCACCGCGCATGCGCAGGCCACCACCGCCCATACGCTCGTACTGTACGACAATCCGGCGAACGATCCTTATTCGAAGCTGGGCCTGATGTACAGCATCATGCTGAGGAACCTGCTTGGCCATTTCAATACGACGGTCGATCTGGTTCCGATCCAGAACTACACGTCCGGCATGATCGGAAGCCACGACGCGACGTTCTATATCGGCGACTACTACAACAACCCGATTCCGACGGCGTTCCTGAGCGACGTGATGACCGCCCAGAAGACGGTGGTCTGGTTCAAGTACAACCTGTGGGAACTGGCATGGAACACGGCCTACACGTTCAACCAGACCTACGGGTTCAGCTTCCAGGGCCTTGCGGGGATGAACGCGACGCCTTCGGCGAGCAATCCGAATCCCGGCTTCTACGACACGGTCTCGTACAAGAACCTGTCGATGGTCAAGTACTACGCGTATAACGCGTCGACCGGCGTCATCAGTGCGGATCCGGATGTCGGCCTGACCCAGATCGTCGATGCCACCAAGGCGCAGGCGCTCGTCACCATCAAGAACAGCCAGAGCGGTGCAACTGCGCCGTACGTCATGCGCTCCGGCAATCTCTGGTACTTCGCGGACATGCCGTTTTCCTACATCGGCCCGACGGATCGCTACCTGGTGATTTGCGACATCCTGCACGACATCCTGAAGACCAATGCACCGGTGAATCATCGTGCGCTCGTCCGCCTGGAGGATCTCGACGCGTACACGACGACGAGCTCGATGCAGAAGCTGACGAATTTCCTGTACTCGAAGAAGATCCCGTTCACGATGGCAACCATCCCGTTGTATACGGACCCGAACGGCTATTACAACGGCGGCGTGCCGGAGACGATTCATCTGGCACAGGCAACCGGCCTCAAGAGTGCGCTGAACTATGCGGTCGCGCACGGCGGCTCGATCGTGATGCACGGCTATACGCACCAGTACGATTCGACGCCGAACCTGCAGAACGCCGTGAGCGGCAGCGATTACGAGTTCTGGTTCGCCGTGCAGAACCGCCCGGTCGATGAGGACTCCGTGCAATGGGCGGAAGGCAGAATGGCCGATGGACTGCTCGAGTTCACGACCAACGGCTACAAGGTCGTCGGCTGGGCCGCGCCGCAGTACCAGATGTCGCCGGCCGCATCGTCGGCAACCGCCCTCACGTTCCCGACCACGTTCCAGCGGGCCGTGTATTACACCGCGACCAATCCGCAACTGGGAACGGGTGCGGCCAACCAGGACTTTTCCGCCGGGCAGTTCTTCCCGTACATCATCAACACCGATTACTACGGGCAACGAATCATTCCGGAGAACCTGGGCAGTGTGCAGTACAACATCTGCAATATCGACCCGTTCTCGTGCATCACGTACACGTGGCAGCAAATCGTGACCAATGCCCAGTATGGTCTGGCGGTGCGGGACGGGTTCGCGTCGTTCTTCTTCCATCCGTACTGGCTCGAACCCGATCTCGGATTGCCGGCATACCAGGACTTCCAGAGTCTCGTCACCGGCATCACGAATCTCGGCTACACGTGGGTGGACGGCACGACGGCCAAGTGACGCAGGCGTAGCTTCAGCCCCGTGCGACCCGCATTGGCAACGCGGGTCGCACGTTTGCGTTTGATCGGCTACGATGACGCGCAGGCATGCTTCCCGGGGAGCCAGCGATGACCACGTACGCGATCCCGGCCTTGCGCAGGATTCGACAGCGCATGGGCCGGTTTCGGCTCGCAGCACGACCGGGCCTGCTCGCCACCGCGCCGCGTTCGTCCCGGGCGGCGACGCTGGCCGCCATCGGCGCATCGCTCGTCGTGGCCGCGTGCAGCTGGACCGCGTACGACGTGCACGCGGACGGCATCGTCTGGCAAGTGGACAACTCGACGACGAATCCGGTCGGCAACTGGCAGATGCTCGGCATAAGCGATCTGCTGATTCAATGGACCGTCGTCGACGATACCGCGTACCTCCCCAACACCCGCATCCAGCCTGCTGCGCACCTTCCCGACTGGGAACGTATCGGTCGTGAGCCATGGGCCAGAAACGTCATCCTGGGCCTGGCCGGCTACCAGGACGAAAAACGTGCGCGCACCCATCTGTCGACGCTCGCCGACCAGTCCCTGGAAGTGGCGCACGCATCCGTCCCGCTGCATGTCACCGGTTACTACTTCCCGGTGGAAATCGATCCGACCTGGCAGGATGCCCCCAAGCTCGCCGCGGTCCTGCAACGGCTGCCGCGCCCGCTCTGGGTGAGCGTGTACGACCAGACCAATATCGGCGGAAAGGCGCTCGCGGACTGGCTCGCAGCGTGGCTGCCTTCGGACGTCGGCGTGTTCTTCCAGGATGGCTGCGGCGTCTATGCCCGCGAGCCGTTTGTCGCGCGCAGCTACCTCGACGAACTCGTTTCAAAACTGGGCAAACGGCGCGTGCGGGTCATCGCCGAGGCGTTCCGGCCCGCCGAGCGCGGCGGGTTCCGTTCAGCCAGCGCCGACGAGCTGAGCAAGCAACTGCTCGCGTATCGCGGCTATTCGGTCTATCTGTTCGACGGTCCGCACTACGTGTCGGACGACCTCACGCGCGCGCTCTCGACGTGGAAGCCCGGGCCGCCGCCGGTCGCGCCTGCGGGGCCGGCGCATTGATTCGGCGCGATCCCGGCAAGCCGGGCGGGCGGGGCGAACGCGTGGCGAAACAATCGGACAGATTGGTTTTCCGCCGGCAACACGTGCCCGGAATCCGGTGTCGAAACGTGGGCATACCCGGTGTTTCGCTTCCTCCGCCCACGCGCCATTTGATGACCAAACCGCAAGACCTAGTGCATAGATATCGTTTGCCGCGGCCTTAATGACTATCGACAATCGTGGCTCGATTTCACCGCCGTGGCGCCAGACGCGCCGCGGTGGCCGGCATCGGGCGGCTATCCCGGCCGCCCGCGCCATCCAGCTCACGACGACATGTACGCGTTCACTCCCTCATTCCAGAATCCCGCTGGTTCGCCGATCCGCGAACTGTTCAAGTACCTGTCCGAACCCGGCATGATTTCATTCGCGGGCGGCTATCCGGCCAGCGACCTGTTCGACGTCGACGGCCTGAACGCGGCCGCCGAGCGCGCGTACGCGCAGCCGGTGCGCTGCCTGCAATACGGCCCGACCGACGGCCTTGCCGAACTGAAACAGCAACTGATCGCGCTGATGGGGCGCCGCGGGGTGGCGTGCACGGCGGCCGAACTGCTCGTCACGACCGGTTCGCAGCAGGGCCTCGACCTGCTGCTGCGCGTGATGGTGTCGCCCGGCGACGTCGTGTTGACCGAGCAGCCGGCTTATCCGGCGACGCTGCAGGCGATGCGTCTGCAGCAGGCGCGCATCGTGACGATTCCGGTCGATGGCGACGGTCTCGACGTCGATCGTCTCGGCGAGCAGCTCGCGTCCGGCGCGATCGCGCAGCCGAAGCTGCTCTACACGGTGCCGACCTTCGCGAACCCGACGGGTGCGACGCTCACGCGAGAACGCCGGCTGAAGCTGTTGCGTCTCGCCGTGCAATACCGTTTCCTGATCGTCGAGGACGATCCGTACGGCGACCTGCGTTTCGCGGGCGAGGCCGTGCCGTCGATGCTGGCACTCGCCGATGAAGTGGACGGCGCGCGCGACTGGCTCGTGCATTTCGCGAGCCTGTCGAAGATCGTCGCGCCTGGGCTGCGCGTGGGCTGGACCATTGCGCCCGCCGAAATCGCGCGGCGCTGCGTGATCGCGAAGCAGACGGTCGATCTGTGCAGCACGCCGTGGACGCAGGCAGCCGCCGCCGAATATCTGGCCGACGGCGCGCTCGAACGCCATCTGCCGCGCATCACGGCCGCGTACCAGCGCAAATGCGATGCGATGTGCGACGCGCTGCGCGACGGTCTTGGCGATGCGATCGAATTCCATCGACCCGAAGGCGGGATGTTCGTGTGGGCGCGGATCGGCGCGGTGTCGTCGGACGTGCTGCTGCAACAGGCGATCGCAAACAAGATCGTGTTCGTGCCGGGCAAGGCATTCTTCGCGGACAACGTCGACGCGGCCTCGCTGCGCCTGTCGTTCGCCGCGCCGGACGTCGACGCGATCCGGGAAGGCGTTGCGCGCCTCGTGCGCGCGTATGGTGCGGCGCTGGCCGCTTGAGGAGACATCCACGTGAATATCACCGTCAACGACACCGTATCGATGGGCGCAGTATCGGGCGCGGGCGATCACCGGCTGGTCGCGCACCGTTCGTCGCAGATCAGCGCAGGGCCGCAGTATGTGGCCGACGTGCTCGGCCGCTTCGGCGCGGAGCCGGCAGCCGACATCGGCGACGCGGCACCGGTCGTGCTCGGCTACAACTGAGCCGCACGGCGACGGCCGGCGCGCGATGCGCGTGCCGCTGCCGCCGCAAACGGGTAAGCTTGCGCGATCGCCACCTGCACGATCGCCGCTTCGTCATGCCTGACTCAACGTCCGAATCGCTCGCGCACACCTACGAGCGCCTGTGGTCCTGCCTCGAATCCGGCGTGAGCGCGCAGCGCTCGCCGTTCACGATGCTGCAGGCCGCGACGCTCGGCATCGACGGCGCGCCGAAAGTACGTACGATCGTCTTGCGGCAGGTGAGCCGCGTCGATCGCGTGCTGTCGTTTCATACCGATGCGCGTTCGGAGAAGGTCGCGGAGCTAAGCCGCGATCCGCGCATCGCGCTCGTCGCCAACGATCTCGATGCGCTCGTGCAGATTCGCGTGGACGGTGTTGCATCGATCTGCGACGACGACGCGCAACGGCGCGCGATCTGGCAAGCGAGCCGCCCGCATACGCTGCTGCTGTATCGCGCGCCATTGCCGCCGGGTACGCCGGTCGAGTCGCCTGAAGCCGCGCATGTCGACAGCGCCGCATCTACGGATGACGGCTACGACAACTTCTGCCTGCTTCACGTGACCGTAACGCGTATCGACTGGCTCGAACTCGCGCGCACCGGCCATCGCCGCGCAGTGTTCGACTTGCGTGAAGGCGGCTACGACGGCCGCTGGATCGCGCCCTGACCCTGCTGTTCGTCGGACACCGCCTGCGCGACCATCCACTCGCGCATCACGACGATCGCATCGTCGTCGCGCCGCTCGGCCGGATACACGAGATAAAACCCCACCGACAGCGGAAACGCGAAATCGAACGGCTTGCACAGCCTGCCCGCGGCAATGTCGCGCTCGACGAGCGGGGCGGTCGCGAGCGCGATCCCCTGGCCGGCGACGGCCGCATCGATCGCGAGCGACGTCTGGTTGAAGCGCAGCCCCTTGTGCGGATCGACGTCGACGGGATCCGGCATCGCGGCGAGGAATGCGGGCCACAGGTCGTGCGCGTCGTGCAGCAGCACCTGGCCCGCGAGCGCGCCCGACGACGCGGGCGCGGCCAGCAGCGCGGGGCTGCATACCGCGCACACGTCGAGCGGGAACAGCGCATGCGTGGCGAGATGCTTGCCGAACGGCGGCTTGCCGTAGCGGATCGCGAGATCGACGCCGTCGTGGCGGAACGTCGCGAGCTGCGGGTCGGCGATCACGCGCACGTCGTAGTCGGGATGCGCGTCAGTGAATCGCGCGAGCCGCGGGATCAGCCATTTCGACGCGAACGACGGTGTCGTGCTGATCGTCAGCGCGGCGCGCCGCTTCACGAGCTTGTCGGTCGCGTCGGCGATCGCGTGCAGCGCGCGCTGCACGTCGGAGAAATACGCGGCGCCGTCGTGCGTCAGCGCGAGGCCGCGCGGCAGGCGTTCGAACAGCTTCAGGCCGAGCACGTCCTCGAGGTGGCGCACCTGCTGCGCGACGGCGCCCTGCGTGACGCCGATCTCGTCGGCGGCGGCGCGGAAATTGAGGTGCCGCGCGGACACTTCGAACGCGCGAAGCGCATTCAGCGGCGGCAGGCGGGAGGGGCGAGGCGGCATCGTCAGGCTGTAGAAAAACTATCGGCTGGAGGCAGAAATACTGGTTCGACAGTCGGCATCGATGCGCCTACATTACCACCATGGCGCGCCGAACGGCGGCTGCGCGGCGGCAAGATTCGAACGAGGAGCAAATCGTGACTGTAGAAAAAGTGGCGTTGATCACGGCGGCGGGCAAAGGCATGGGCGCGGCGATCGCGCGCGAACTGGCGGCGACGGGCTATCGCGTCGCGCTGATGTCGCCGTCGGGCAGCGCGGTGGCGCTCGGCGAGGAGCTGGGCGGGTTCGGCATCCAGGGCTCGGTGACGGAAGAAGCCGACATCGACCGGCTCGTGCAGGAAACGGTCGCGCGCTACGGCCGCATCGATGCGGTCGTGAACAACACCGGGCACCCGCCGAAGGGCGAGCTGCTGGCGATCACCGACGACAACTGGCACGTGGGTCTCGACCTGATCCTGCTGAACGTGGTGCGCGTGATGCGCCGCGTGACGCCGATCTTCCAGAAGCAGGGCGGCGGCGCGGTGGTCAACATCTCGAGCTTCGCGGCGGACGCGCCCGAGCAGCCGATGCCCGTTTCGTCGGCACTGCGCGCGGCGTTGAGCGCGTGGACGCGTCTTTACGCGGAGCGCTATGCGGCCGAGAACATCCGGATGAACGCGGTGCTGCCCGGCTTCATCGACAGCTGGCCGGAAACGCCGGAAATCGTCGCGCGCATTCCGGCCGGCCGCTTCGGCAAGACCGGCGAGATCGCGAAGACGGTCGCGTTCCTGCTGTCCGACGGTGCCGGTTACATCACCGGGCAGAACATTCGCGTCGACGGCGCGATCGTCAAGGCGCTCTGAGCGTCGTACCGGCGAGCGGCCGCACCGGCCGGCCCGCTCGCCGTGCAGCCGCTACAAACGCGTACAAATCAGACAAATCCGGGATACATCAGACCTTTCAAATGGGCGACGCCGCGTGACGAGGGCGCGCCGGATTGAAAGCGAGGGCGCGTTTCCCGCGCGCGGCATGTTCACTTTCCACTTCACGAAAGGAGATGCCGAACGATGTCTTCCACACCGTTTTCCCCGATGCGTCGCCACCTGCTGGCCACCTCCGTGGCCGCCGGGGTCTCGGCGATGCTGCCCACCGCGCTGCATGCGGCGACCGGTAACAGCGGCATACGCCCGTTCACCGCGCACATTCCCGATGAAGCCGTGGCCGACCTGCGCCGCCGCATTGCCGCGACGCGCTGGCCGGGCCGCGAGACCGTTGCCGACGAATCGCAAGGCGTGCGGCTCGCCCGCATGCAGGCGTTGCTGCGTTACTGGGGCACCGACTACGACTGGCGCAAGGGCGAGGCGCGCCTGAACGGTTTCCCGATGTTCACCACGGAAATCGACGGGCTCGACATTCATTTCATCCACGTGCGTTCGCGGCACGAGAACGCGATGCCGATGATCATGACGCACGGCTGGCCGGGTTCGATCTTCGAGTTGCTGAAGGCGATCGGCCCGCTGACCGATCCGACCGCGCACGGCGCGAGCGCGGACGATGCGTTTCACGTCGTCGTGCCGTCGTTGCCGGGCTTCGGCTTCTCGGGCCGGCCGACGCAGACCGGCTGGGGTTCCGACCACATCGCGCGCGCGTGGGGCGAGCTGATGGCGCGGCTCGGCTATACGCGCTTCGTGTCGCAGGGCGGCGACTGCGGCTCGGTGATCTCGCACCGGATGGCGATGCAGCGCGTGCAGGGCCTGGCCGGGATACACGTGAACATGCCGGCGACGGTGCCGCCGGATATCGCGACGCTGCTCGCGACCGATGCGCCCGCACCGGCGTCGCTGTCGCCGAAGGAGAAGGCCGCGTACGAGAAGCTCGCGACGTTCTATCGCGACAACTGCGGCTACTCGGCGATGATGGTCACGCGCCCGCAGACGGTCGGCTATGCACTCGCCGATTCGCCGTCGGGGCAGGCTGCGTGGATGTACGACAAGATCTCGCAGTGGACGTACAGCGGCGGCGTGCCCGAACGCTCGATTCCGCGCGACGAGATTCTCGACGACATCTCGCTGTACTGGCTGACGAACACCGCGACGTCCGCCGCGCAGATCTACTGGGAGGATCACTCGAACAACTTCAATGCGGTGGATATCTCGCTGCCGGCCGCGATCACGGTGTTTCCAGGTGAGATCTACCAGGCGCCGCGCAGCTGGGCCGAGCGCAGTTATCACAACCTGATCTACTTCAACGAAGTCGACAAGGGCGGGCATTTCGCGGCATGGGAGGAGCCGGAGCTGTTTGCTCGTGAAGTGCGTGCCGGGTTCCGGCCGTTGCGGCGCGGGTAAGCGAGGACGATTGGCGAACGCGGGCGGCGCAGTCATGCGGCTTGCGTTCGCTTCTGCTTTATCGCGAAAACAGCGGTTACTTTGTTTCTGTCTGCAGAAGCAATACGCGCTTCCGCGCACGATTGAATGACATATCGATGAAATTCACGCTGCCCGACCGAAACATTCCATCGTAATTATTTGATTCAAAAGCGATTTTGATAAATATCAAAAATATATCGCATGAATTGTCTGATGGTTTGAAACCCTTAATACAATGATTCGCGGCGGAAAGGCCAATCGGCCCTTTCACAGTTTCGCTCCGTGAAAAAATACGACCCGGGGTTTCACGATGACGAATAGCGACGTGCGCGAGTCACGCGTGCCGTGCAACGGCATGCGACCGCTTGAAGGCCGAAGGGGAATCGTCGTCGGCATGGCGAACGAGCAGAGCATCGCCTGGGGATGTGCGCGCGCTTTTCACGCGGCTGGTGCCGAGCTGGCCGTGACCTGGCAATCCGACCGGGCGTTGCCGTATGTCGAGCCGCTGCTGGAACAGCTGAAGCCGGCGATCGCGATGCCTCTCGACGTGAGCCGGGCCGACCAGATGCACGCGCTGTTCGACACGATCGGCGAGAAGTGGGGCGGCCTCGATTTTCTGTTGCATGCCGTTGCCTACGCACCGAAGGCCGATCTGCACGGGCGGGTGGTCGACAGTTCGCCGGACGGGTTCGCACTCGCGATGGATACCTCCTGCCACTCGTTCATCAGGATGGCGAAGCTTGCCGAGCCGTTGATGACATCCGGCGGAAGCCTGATGGCGATGACCTATATCGGCGCCGACCAGGCCATTGCGGAGTACGGCGTGATGGGGCCGGTCAAGGCGGCGCTGGAGGCCACCGTTCGCTATCTTGCCGTCGAACTGGGGCCGGCCGGCATCCGCGTGCATGCGGTTTCGCCCGGCGCATTGCCCACGCGGGCGGCCTCCGGGCTGCCGAATTTCGATCACCTGCTTGACGACACCGCACGGCGCGCGCCGTTGCGCCGGCCACTCGACATCGACGACGTCGGCGGGCTGTGCACCTTTCTTGCCAGCGATGCCGCACGGGCGATGACCGGCGGCGTTCACTACATCGACGCAGGGATGCACGTGCTCGGCTGACGCGAGGCGGCCGCTCCCGGAATGCGTCGAGATGGACCTTGCCCTCTGGAGAACAGTGTTATGGATGCTGTTACGCAACTGGCGCGCAGTCATGAGATCGCCACGGAGATTGCCCTCGTCCTGCAAAAGCGCACGCAGCACGCGCTGGAACAGGTCGGGAAACGAGTAGGCGAAGCACTCGACGGCAGCGACAGCCGCGACCCGGGCGCCGCCCCCCTGACCACGCTTTTCTCGCCGCTGGGCGCGTGGCATTACGCGGTCGATGCCGTACAGCGCTCGCTGCTGTTCTGGGACACGTTGCGCGAGCGCGGCACGCAATACGTCGAGCGTACGGCCCAGGGGCTCAAGCCGGTGCTTCATTTCGACTACGAAGTCGTGCTCGACGGCCGGCAGTTCGAACGGCCTGTCAATTACGCGCTGGTTCACATCCAGCCGCCGGACGGCGTGATCGTCGACGCCGGCAAGCGGCCTTACCTGATCATCGATCCGCGCGCGGGGCACGGCCCCGGTATCGGCGGCTTCAAGGACGATTCGCAAGTCGGCGTGGCGTTGCGCGCGGGGCACCCCGTGTACTTCGTCGTGTTCTTCCAGGAGCCCGAGCCCGGCCAGACGCTGCTCGACGTGTGTGCGGCGGAACAGGCGTTCGTGCGGAAAGTACGGGCGCTGCATCCGGACAGCCTCAAGCCGGCCATCGTCGGCAACTGCCAGGGCGGGTGGGCCGCGATGATGCTCGCGAGTTCGTCGGCGGACGATACGGGCCCGATCGTCATCAACGGTGCCCCGATGTCGTACTGGAGCGGTGCGTGGAGCGACGGGCCCGGCGACAATCCGATGCGCTATGCCGGCGGCCTGCTCGGCGGTACCTGGCTCGCGTCGTTCTCGTCGGACCTGGGCAACGGCAAGTTCGACGGCGCCTATCTCGTGCAGAACTTCGAGAACCTGAACCCCGCGAACACGTTGTGGGACAAGTACTACCACGTGTACGACAACATCGACACCGAGCCGCCGCGCTTCCTCGAGTTCGAGCGCTGGTGGGGCGGCTACTACCTGATGAACCGCGAAGAGATCGAGTGGATCACGCACAACCTGTTCATCGGCAACAAGCTCTGGTCCGGCGAGGTGCGGGACGGGGCGGGCAAGGCGTTCGACCTGCGCGAGATCCGCTCGCCGATCATCCTGTTCGCGTCGATGGGCGACAACATCACGCCGCCGCAGCAGGCGTTCAACTGGGTCGCGGACATCTACGGCAGCACGGAGGAGATCAAGTCGCGCGGGCAGGTCATCATCGGGTTGATGGAAGAGGATGTGGGGCATCTCGGCATCTTCGTGTCGGGCAAGGTCGCGAAGAAGGAGCACGCGCAGATCGTCAGCGTGCTGGATGCCGTCGAAACGCTGGCGCCCGGCCTCTATGCGATGTCGATCGAGGAGGTGAAAGGCGCCGACGGGCAGGTCGCTTACGAGGTCACCTTCGCCGAGCACCGTCTCGAGGAGATCGCGCAACACTTCAACCGCTTCGGGCGCAAGGACGAACAAGCGTTCGAGGCTGTCGCCGAGCTGTCCGAATTCACGCAGCGCGCCTATGAACTGTTCATGCAGCCGTTCGTGCAGCAGGCCTCGAACGAGACCACGGCACGCCTGTTGCGCGATTTTCATCCGCTGCGCTTTCAGCGCTGGGCGTTTTCGGATCTGAATCCGTGGCTCGGCTGGCTGAAGCCGGCCGCCGACACGGTCCGGGCCCACCGCCAGCCGGCCGACGATATCGCGCCGTGGCGCAAGCTCGAACGTCGTGGCGCCGATATCGTCAGCGCGTCGCTCGACTATTTCCGCGCGATGCGCGATGCGGGCACCGAGTCGCTGTTTTTCACGCTGTACACCGAGCCCTTCATGCTGCATTTCGCGGAGCAGTATCGCGACCGTCATGCGGCTTCGCCGGTCGCGACGGATCCCCGCGACCTGCCGTTCGTGAAGGAGGCGCTCGCATCGATCGACCGGGGCGGCTACACCGAAGCGGTGGCGCGCGCCGCGTTTCTGCTCGAGCGCAGCGGCGAACCGTTTCCGCTGGCGCAGCTTGCAACCGAGCGCGAACTCGCGGAAACCTACGCCGAGTATCTGCCCGACCTGCCGCCCGATCAGTGGCGGCGCATCTATGGCGAGCAGGAGATCATCGCGACTTACGCGCCGCAACAGGCCGTCGCCACGCTGCCGGCACTGCTTGCCAGGCCGGAGGATCGCCAGCGGCTGCTGACGTTGCTGGACAAGCTGCTGGGCGATGCGCGCGTGCAAAGCGCGTCGGTGAGCGAGCAGCAGTGGGCGGCCCTGCAACGCATCCGCGCGGTGCTGGGTGCGCCGCCTGCCGTGCGGCCGGCCAAGGGGCCGGCGGCGGCACTCGATCGTGTGCAGTGACGGACAGCAAGGAACCGAGATGGAAAACAGACACGAAAAATATCAGCGCCTCATCGAACACTGCCAGACGCTGGCACCGATGCCGACCGCTGTTGCGCATCCGTGCGATCGAAGCTCGCTCGAAGGGGCGCTGGAGGCGGCGCGCAAGGGGCTGATCGACCCGATCCTGGTCGGCCCGCGTGCACGTATCGAAGCGACTGCCGCTGAGTTCGGGCTGTCGATCCGCGCTCACGAGATCGTCGATGCACCGTACAGCGAGGCGTCGGCCGCGGCAGCGGTGCGACTCGTCCGCGACGGCCGGGCGTCCGCGCTGATGAAGGGCAGCCTGCACACCGACGAGCTCATGGCCGAAGTGGTGCGGCACGATGCCGGATTGCGCACGGGCCGGCGCATCAGCCATTGCTTCGTGATGGACGTGCCCGCGCACGCCGATCCGCTGATCGTGACCGACGCGGCGATCAATATCGCGCCGACGCTCGAGGAAAAGGTCGACATCCTGCAGAACGCGATCGATCTGGCGCATGCGCTGGAATTTCCGCAGGTCTACGTGGCGATCCTCTCGGCGATGGAGACGGTCAACCCGAAAGTGCCGTCGACGCTCGAAGCCGCCGCGCTGTGCAAGATGGTGGACCGGCGGCAGATTACCGGCGCGCTCGTCGACGGCCCGCTTGCGCTCGACAACGCGATCGATCCCGAGGCCGCGCGCATCAAGCAGATCGATTCGCCGGTGGCCGGGCACGCGAACGTGCTGATGGTGCCGGATCTCGAAGCCGGCAACATGCTCGCCAAGAGCCTGTCGTTCCTGGCCGGCGCGGACGCGGCGGGGATCGTGCTCGGCGCGCGCGTGCCGATCATCCTGACGAGTCGTGCCGATTCGTTGATCACCCGGCTGGCTTCCTGTGCGGTCGCGATGCTTGTCGCGAACGTGCAGCGTGAAGCGGCCAGGCGCGCGGGGTGACGCCATGGCAGACGTGATTCTGGTGTTGAATGCCGGCTCGTCGAGCATCAAGTTTTCCGCATTCGACGTGCAGGGCGACACGCTCGGGCTGATCGTGCACGGTCAGGTCGACGGCCTGTATACGGCCACCGCGCACTTCAGCGCCGTCGACCGTCACGCGGAGCGTCACGAGCGGCAATGGGCCGGCGGCGATACGTTCGGCCATCACGAAGGGCTCGAGCAGATCGCCGCGTTCCTGGAGGATCACCAGGAAGGGCACCGTCTCGCCGCGGTGGGCCATCGCGTCGTGCACGGCGGGCAACGCTTCAGCGGCCCGGTGCGCGTCACGCCCGAGATCGTCGCCGAGCTGGAAAAACTCACGCCGCTCGCGCCGCTGCATCAACCGCACAACCTGACGCCGATTCGCATCCTCGAAGCGGTGCAGCCCGGTATCGAGCAGGTGGCCTGCTTCGACACGGCGTTCCATTGCACGCAGCCCACGGTGTCCCAGGCGTTTGCGCTGCCCGAGTCGATCACCAGCCGGGGCGTGCGCCGCTACGGCTTCCACGGGCTCTCGTACGAATACATCGCGAGCGTGCTGCCCGACGTTGCGCCGCAGGCGGCGCGCGGGCGCACGGTCGTCGCCCACCTCGGCAACGGCGCGAGCATGTGTGCGCTCGTGGCGGGCAAGAGCGTCGCGAGCACGATGGGGTTCACGGCGGTCGACGGATTGCCGATGGGCACGCGTTGCGGCAACCTCGATCCGGGTGTCGTGCTGTTCCTGATGGACGAACTCGGGATGGACGTGCGCGCCGTCGAGGATCTGCTGTATCGGCGCTCCGGGTTGCTCGGGGTGTCCGGCCTGTCGAGCGACATGCGGACCTTGCTCGCGAGCGACGATCCGCACGCGCGCTTCGCGATCGAGCTGTACGTCTACCGCATCGCGCGCGAACTCGGTTCGCTTGCCGCCGCGATGGAGGGCATCGACGCCATCGTTTTCACGGCTGGGATCGGCGAGCACGCGGCGGCGATTCGCGAAGGGGTGCTGCGCCGCGCGGCCTGGCTCGGCGTCGAGATCGACGTCGCAGCGAACCGCGCGGACGGGCCGCTGATCGCGACGGCGTCGAGTCGCGTACCGGCGTGGGTGATCCCGACCAACGAAGAGCTGATGATCGCGCAGCATACGCGCCGGTTGATCCGGTGACGGACGGACGTACAAGGAAAGGAGCCGTCATGGCCGAACTACTGCTGGTCAACGTCGAAGAACACGCACGCGACGACGAAGTCGGCGCGTTCCTGAAACGGCATGGATTCCCGCTGTTCGATTCGATCGAGCGCGTGCCGGCCGGGATTGGCGACCCCATCGCGTTGCTCAGGTTCAATACGTTGTCGTCGGTCGCGATCTACACGCTGCGCGAGCGGATCGACCACATATCGTGGCGGGGGCGCTCGATTCGTGCGCATATCCTGCCGGATCGGAAGGAGTGAACGGCTTTGCATGGCCGGAGCCGGTGCGGTGTCGGGACGCGCAGCAAGATGCTCCGGCCATATCGCGGTCGGTCGCTGTGTCGCGCACAAGCGCGGTTTGAACGGTGAGCGCGAGCTATGGGTTGTGTGGTCCGCGTTCTTGAACATGCTGACGCTTGCGAATCAAGTGGTAGTCGTCACGTCAGCAGTCGAGCAGCGATGGCATGCATCTCACAGAACGCTGCATGCACCATGTGAACCCATCAACCGCATCACGATCGATGCGGCAAAGAAGACAACGGTCAGCGCGACCAGGAATTCTATCCACGTCACCCTGAACCATTGAAGACGCCGGGCGATCGCGGCGACTGCGATACAGGCAACGAGTCCGATCAATATATCGTGTGGATAGTCGATGAAAGCGATCAGAACCGCTGAACCCGCGAGGTACACGGTCCAGAGCAGTGCATCACCGAGCTGCCCGCAGTACCCCGCCGAGTAGCCGGACAATCCTGCGAGCGCCAGCGCCGCAAGCCCGAGTAGGGTCCGGATTGTCGCGAGCCAGAGTGGCGGCTGCCGAGCGACTTCCATTGGCTGGAGTGCGCCTGATTCATTGGCGTCAGTCAATTTGTCACCTGAAGTCGAATGGGTTGTCGCCCCGATAACCGGAGTATCGCCGTAATCGGGCAATCGGTGGCACGGACGGGGGCGACCACACATTTCCATGACGCGAACATAGGCCCGCGATTGCCGGGTTGTTTCGGTGCCGACGCCGACGCCACGGGGCCGATGGCGCCTTGCGGTAGCCCGAAAGCGTCGTTCTTCGCCCCTTTTTTGAATCGCCGTGTGTCGTGTTCGCACACAGATACGTTGGGATACAAAGCCTCTGGATGGATCGGATATAAATCCGGTGAAGCGATTCACACGGCGGCGCAGTGCCTGCACCGCCACCGAGAACGCCGATTCCCGAGTGCCCGCACGTGCCGCGGGCCCCTTCCGTAGCGATCGACAATGGAGAACGAGTCATGCCTGAAACCGTGAACACCCGCCGCCGCCTGATCCTCGGTACGACGCTGGCAAGCCTGAGCCTCGCCGACCTCGGCTTCAGCGCCCTCGCGCATGCGCAGTCGGCGCCCGATGCGCCGGCGACGAAGCGCTCGGCCGGCGTCGCGTCGCTGGGCACGATTCACCAGATCGACGCGGGCGTGCTCAACGTCGGGTATGCGGACCTCGGGCCGAAGAACGGCCCCGTCGTGTTCCTGCTGCACGGCTGGCCATACGACATCTACAGCTATGCGGAAGTCGCGCCGCTGCTCGTCGCGGCCGGCTATCGCGTGATCGTGCCGTACCTGCGCGGCTACGGGTCGACGACGTTCCGCTCGGCCGACACGGTGCGCAACGGCCAGCAGGCCGTGACGGCCGTCGACATCGTCGCGCTGATGGACGCGCTGAAGATCGACCGCGCGGTGTTCGGCGGCTACGACTGGGGCGCGCGCACGGCCGACATCATCGCGGCGCTGTGGCCGCAGCGCGTGAAGGCGCTGGTATCGGTGAGCGGCTACCTGATCGGCAGCCAGGAGGCGAACCGCAAGCCGCTGCCGCCGCAGGCCGAATTCCAGTGGTGGTATCAGTTCTACTTCACGACCGAGCGCGGCGAACTCGGCTACACCGCGAATCGCGACGCGTTCAACAAGCTGATCTGGCAACTCGCGTCGCCGAAGTGGCAGTTCTCCGACGAAACCTACGCACGCTCGGCGGCATCGTTCCAGAACCCCGATCACGTGGCCGTCGTGATCCACAACTATCGCTGGCGCCTCGGGCTCGCGAAGGGCGAGGCGCAATACGACGATATCGAACGGCGTCTTGCGGCCGGGCCCGCGATCACCGTGCCGACGATTACGATGGAAGGCGATGCGAACGGTGCGCCGCATCCGGAACCGGCCGCGTACGCGAAGAAGTTCACGGGCAAGTACCAGCACCGGACGATTACCGGCGGGATTGGCCACAATCTGCCGCAGGAAGCGCCGCAGGCGTTCGCCGATGCGATCCTGCAAGTGGAGCATCTGTGAGGCGGGCTCGCGTGGGCGGCGTGCATCGCGGCG